>CAMPGT010000044.1 GCA_946885665.1 uncultured Chitinophagaceae bacterium
CGCTTCGCGCCACCCCCGCCAGCGGGGGATACGTTTTGCGATCCCTTCGCGGCTTTGCCAGCGGGGAGTCTAATTTCCCCCTCTGGAGGGGGTGGTCCCGACGAAGGAGGGACCGGGGGAGGACCAGCACCTAAAAACAGTTTCTCCCCGCACAGGCAGGGAGAAACATCCTTTATCCATGAAAACAGAAACCAACGAACAAATCTTACCTGTTGATCACCAGTTTGAAAGTTTCAGCGGCACCAGCGGCATCACTAACCCTTACATAATAATTACCGGTGTTGAATTCGCTTACAGCGAGGTTAATGTTACCTGCTCCTGCAGCCTGCTTCACCACCTGTCCGTACTGGTTGATCAACTGTACATTTTTAGAAGCGTTATCCTTCGAAGTGATGATCACATAATTAGTGGCGGGATTAGGGAAGATGCTCATCTTAACAGTTCCTGCAACCTTTACCGTTCTGATCGGCGAGAAAGCCGAAGTGCCATCAATGTCAACCATCTTCAACCTGTAACTTACATTACCGCTTATTTTCAATATATCTGTGTAAGCATACCTGTTCACTACCGAAGAGTTACCCTTAGCCTGCACGCTTCCCACTTTGCTCCAGCTGATGCCGTCAACACTGCGCTCGATTTCAAAATGCGATGACTTCGCTTCCATATCAGTTGTCCAGGCGATGCTCACTTCGATACCCGACAGCTTTACATTGAATGCAGAAAGCTTTACAGGAAGAATAGCCGATCCAACAACACCTTTTGTAGTTAAAGAAGAAGGTCCGTAAAGCACCTGCGACTGACAGCTATTGTTACCTCCACCGCAGTTCAGGTTATTATTAGTTGTGGCGATATTTTTACCGTCACCCTTGTATGAAGACCAGTTGTAGTAGTAATTGTTATAGCTCGACAATGAAACATAAGAGTTATCATTCGCAACCAGTTTACCGCCATTGAATTTAATGAAGGCGCTGCTGTTCATGGTTCCGTCACCGGCTACCATCGAGCTCTGGTTATCAAGTGTGAAGCTCGCGGTGATTTCGACGCTCGAATTATCGAGGAAGTTCATTTTACTGTCATCCATAGTAACCGGAGCCCAAAAAGTAGCCGACGAGGATCCGTAAAAATTAAATACGCTATTAACGATCTCAAGTTTTCCGGAAGAAATGATGGCCGAACCATTGCCGACGTTCACGGTTGTATTGTTAAACTCACCCGGCGACCAGAAAGTGATCGACTGAACAGCCGATACTGTACCGCCGTTAAAGCTTGTGTTCTGAAGATATATATCCTTGTTGATCACCAGTGTTGCGCCATCAGCGATATTGATGGTGCAATGTGAGCACTGTGCAGGGATGTCTGCGCTGCTTACCGTTTCATTTTTTGTGATGTTGTAAATATTTCCCGCTGAAGCAGTGTTAGCAAGAACTGTTGCGGTGATCAGGGCGAAGATGTAGGTTAATGTTTTCATGGTTTTTTGTCGGATTAGGGACGCACTCCTTAATCCAACCCATGTGCCATTAGTTAATCAATTAACCTGCAATGAGTTAAGCATCTGCATACAGGGGAATTCTTCCCTGCCTGGGAGGCAAGTACAATTTTGGGAGAAATTCTCAGTAAAGGGGGAAGTAAAGATAGAAGGAGCTTCCCTTCCTGGGTTCGCCTTCGGCGCGCATGAATCCCTTGTGGTTTTCCATTATTTTTTTGCAGATGGCCAGGCCAATACCCGTACCGGCATATTCCTGCCTGGGATGCAACCGCTGGAACATCGAGAAGATGAGGTTTTCATATTCCTGTTCGAAACCGATGCCGTTATCCTTCACCACAATTTCCAGGTATTGATCAGCCGTTAGCACGACTGGCGAACTTTTCATCCCTTCCTTCGCTATTTTTTGGGAGGATATGGTGATAACGGGAGACCCGCTGGAAAATTTAAGCGCGTTGCTGATGAGGTTGCTGAAAAGCTGGTGCATTTGCAACGGGTGCGCCTTCAGCACGGGCAGGCCGTTGTAAACGATCTTCGCATTCTTTTCGCGTATCGGCAGCTCGAAATCGGACTCGATACCAGCAAGCACTTCGTTCAGATCGGCATCTTCCCTTAAATCCCTTTCCTTAGAAAGACGGCTGTAGTTCAGCACCGAAGTGATGAGTTCCACCATCCTCCTGGCCGACGTGTTGATCTTTTCAAAATATCTCTTAACTATCACCTCATCATCCAGGTTCCTTTCGATCACCTCGGTAAATGTCTGGATCTTGCGCATCGGTTCCTGCAAATCGTGGGAAGCGATGTAAGCGAATTGCTCGAGTTCGCTGTTACGGTTCTCGAGCTCTGCCAGGTATTCCCGCATTTTGTCTTCAGCCTTCTTTTTCTCGGTAAGATCGCGGGTTACCTTCGACAGACCGATCACTTCGCCGTTATCGTCGTGAAGCGCGGTGACAACGATGCTTCCCCAGAAGGTGGAGCCGTCTTTCCGAACCCGCCATCCTTCATAGGCCGACTTGCCTTCCCTAATCACCCTTTCGAGAAGCTTCTCGGGCAATTTGTTGTCGCGGTCCTGGGGTAAGTAAAATATGCGGAAATTCTTGCCGATGATTTCCTCGGCTTTATACCCCTTTATCTTTTCAGCACCGGTGTTCCAGTTCTGGATGTTACCATTCGTGTCGAGCAGAATAATGGCATAATCCTCGATCTCCGCAATCATTTTGTGATAGCGTTCTTCGCTCTTGCGCAGCGTCTCATTCCGTTGCTCCAGTTCCCAGGCAAAGCTTCTTAGCTGTTCTTCCGCCTGCCTGGCCTCCGCCAGCAGGCGTGCGCTATCCGTTGTATTATCCTGTTTCTTCCTCAATTCATCCATACCACCCAATTTAAGCTGCGACAATCGTAGCCAGTTTTTCAATCAATAATCCCAGGCCAGCAGGTTTCACCTGGAAATCTGTGGCGCCTAATTCCCTGCTTGCCTGAACAATCTTTTTGTCGGAAGAGGTCGAGAACATGATAACCTGGACATCTTTGAGATGGGGGAGCTTGCGTATCTCTGCCAGGCACTGAATGCCATTCATTTTCGGCATGTTGACGTCCAGGAAAATGTAATCAGGTACAAAAGAAGTGTTTTCCTTCAGTTTTTGAAGCGCTTCGATGCCGCTATTGGCGACCGTGCAGCTAAAGTTCTTATCCACTTCCTGTAAAGCCATTACAAATAGCTCCTGATCGTCCAGATCGTCATCAATCAAAAAAAATTCACTCTTCTTTTTCACGTATTTAGCTTTCGACCCGAATTTTAGACTGGTGGGGTGCATTAAAAGTATTAAATTTTTCCCGGATCCCGCCTTAAAACAGTTTTATACGGGTTGATGGAAATCTGTCGGCATTGTAGTAATTTCAGAGGACCATATTTTTTTACTAAAACGACCTGTAAAATGCCCAGTTATCAGCTAAAAATCAATGGCCGCACCTACACCGCGAACGTGGCAGAAGATACACCGCTGCTATGGGTGTTGCGCGACCATCTCGGCCTGGTAGGCACCAAGTACGGATGTGGAATTGCGCAATGCGGCGCCTGTACGGTGCATGTAAACGGCAATGCAACGCGTTCGTGCCAAATGCCGGTGTCGGTGCTCGAATCGGCAGAGATCACCACTATCGAGGGACTGTCAGAAAACGGCGACCATCCCGTGCAGCAAGCCTGGGATGAGGTGGACGTGGCCCAGTGCGGGTACTGCCAGGCGGGACAAATTATGACCGCCGCGGCTTTGCTCAAACAAAAGCCGAATCCCACCGAAGCCGATATCGTCAATACCATGAACGGCAACATCTGCCGCTGCGGAACTTACCACCGCATTCGCGAAGCAGTGTTATTAGCCAGCAAAAAAATATAAATATTATGTCAGCAACCATTGATACGAGCCGAAGGGAGTTTCTAAAAATAACTACCCTCAGCACCGGGGGACTTATACTCGGATTTAGCTGGTTCAGCAACGAAGTGAAGGCCGCAACCGTTCAGGCGGTGGGCGTTACCGGCGACGTTGGCTTCAACAGTTACCTTTCCATTGCGAGCGACGGGGTGATCACCCTGTTCTCCCCAAATCCCGAACTGGGCCAGAATATCATGACGTCGTTCCCGATGATCGTGGCCGAAGAACTCGATGCAGACTGGACAAAAGTGAAGGTGCTGCAGGCGCCTCTCGACGCGTCGAAGTTCGACCGGCAGGTTACCGGCGGAAGCGGCGCGGTGCCGCACTCGTGGAGATTGCTCAGGAACGCCGGCGCAACGGCGCGGTATATGCTGGTGGCGGCCGCAGCAAAACGCTGGAACGTGAGCCCCTCATCGTGTAAAACAGAAAACGGCTTTGTGATCCACACGTCGGGAAAAAAACTCGGCTATGGTGAACTTGCGGCCGATGCGTGCCAAATAGCCGTTCCGGCAGAAGTGAAATTGAAAGACAGGAAAGATTTCAAGCTGATCGGCACGGCCGTTAAAAATGTTGAAAACAGCAAGATCCATACAGGCAAGCCTTTGTTCGGCCTCGATTTTTACCGTGAAGGAATGTTGTATGCGGTGATACAGCGGCCGAAGGCGTTCGGACTGAAGATAAAATCGGTAGATGCCGCTGCAGCGAAAGCAATGCCCGGCGTTGTGGATGTGGTCACCTTCAGCAATAATGTGGCGGTGGTGGGAAAATCCACCTGGGAAGTGATGAAAGCAAGAAAAGAATTGAAAATCGAATATGAAAAGGAAGGCGAACTGGAAAGCACTTCCGACCATAACAAACTTTTCATGACGCTGCTCGACAGCGGCGATGCTAAGGTGGAAAGAAAAGACGGCGACGTGGAAGCTGCGTTCAAAAACGCAGCAAAGGTCATCAAAAGCGAATACCAATGCCCGTTCCTGCCACACAGCCCGATGGAGCCGATGAACTTTTTTGCGCACGTGCGCGAAGACGGCGTTGAGCTGATAGGGCCCACGCAAACGCCGGCGTCATCACGTACGGCCACAGCAAAACTGCTGAACATCCCGGAAGAGAAGATCACCGTTCAGATGACCCGCCTTGGCGGCGGATTCGGCAGAAGGCTGAAGACCGACTACGCAGTGGAAGCCGCGGAACTGTCGAGCATCATCAAGGCGCCCGTGAAAGTAACATGGAGCAAAGAAGACGACATGACGGGGGGAAGCTACCGGCCCGCGGTGCGCTACCGTTTTGAGGCCGCGCTGGACGACAGAGGAAACCTCACCGGTTACAGGTTGCGCGGTGTAGGCATCAACTCAGGCAACCCCACGCGCCAGGACAATTTTCCTTCGGGCGCTGTTGAGAATTTACAAATAGAATGGGTGGAACATAAATCGCCCATCACCACAGGAGCGTGGAGGGCACCCATCACAAACTTCCTCGCCTTTGCAGAGCAATCGTTTATTGATGAAGTGGCCTTCGCCGCCAAAAAAGATCCTGTTCAATTTCGCCTCGACCTGTTACAGAAAGCAAAAACATCTCCAACGGGTGAACTTGGTTATGATGCAGACAGGATGATCAGCGCGATTAAGCTTGCAGCAGAAAAAGGCGGATGGGGGAAGAAGAAAGATGTGTTCCAGGGATTCAGCGTTTACTTTTCACACCGGTCGTATGTTGCACAGGTTGCGGAGGCAGTGATGGAAAAAGGAAAGCCCGTTATCAAAAAAGTGTACGCAGGCGTTGACTGCGGAGAAGTGGTGAATTTGAGTGGTGCGCGGCAGCAGGTGATGGGAGGTATTGTTGATGGCTTTGGCCATGCAATGTTTGGCAAGTTGTCGTTCAACAACGGAGAGACCGAACAAAAAAACTTTGACAGCTACCGCCTTATCCGGATGAAGGAAATACCGGAAGTGGAACCGCATTTCGTGGACAATGGCATCAGTCCCACCGGTCTTGGAGAACCGGCATTACCACCCACCGGCGGCGCAGTGGCCAATGCCATTTTCAAGGCAACCGGCCAGCGCATCAAAGAACAACCCTTCATGGAACATGAAGTGTTCTCGACGAAGAAACCGGCTAAGCAGCCCACGATGAAGCAACCGGAAATCAACTGATTATTTTGAAATGTGAAAGAGATCCGCAACATCATATCGGCATACGACGCAGCGGTAACCGCCGGTAAGAAAACGGCACTGGCGACTGTTGTGCATGTGGAAGGTTCGTCGTATCGCCGGCCCGGCGCACGCATGCTCATTGCTGAAGACGGTACGCTTACCGGCGCCATCAGCGGCGGCTGCCTCGAAGGCGATGCTTTGCGCAAGGCGCTGTTTGCGATCTATGAGAATAAAAATAAGCTCGTTACCTACGACACCACCGACGAAGATGATGCACGGCTTGGCGTACAGCTCGGCTGCAACGGTATCGTACACATTCTTTTTGAACCACTGAATCATGATGGCGAAAATCCCGTCGCGCTGCTGAAGGCAGTTACCCACGAACGCAGCGACGCGGCACTGGTAACGTTGTTCTCCCTGAAAAATAAAAATGAACAACCCGGAACGGTGTGTGCGGTTGCTGGCAACAACACCACGATGATCGCGGGCATTGCTGCAACCCTGCAGCAGGCCGCAGCGGCCGACACCGCCGCGGCGCTGGCAATAAAACAATCATCGATAAAATCGTACGGCGACCTGAACGCATTCATACAGGTGGTTCAACCCACGCTGTCGCTTGTGATATTCGGCGCGGGGAACGATGCCATGCCCCTCGTGTCGATAGCGAACATTGCAGGGTTCGATACAACGGTAGTGGATGGCCGCCCCACACATGCCACACCAAGAAGATTTCCGATGGCAGAGCGCGTGGTAGTGATGAAAGCCGAACATGCACTTGCCGATATCACCATTGATAAATTGACGACAGCCGTACTGATGACGCATAATTACCAGTACGACATGAAAGTGATGGAGCAGTTGCTCGCCACCGAATGTCCGTATATCGGCCTGTTGGGTCCCAAATCAAAATTCGAGCGCATGGCCGCCGACCTGGCCGATAAGGGTGTTGTCATTGGGCAGGAGGGGCTGGAACGGATTCACTGCCCCGTGGGCCTCGACATTGGCGCAGAAACCGCGGAGGAAATAGCATTATCCATTACTGCCGAAATAAAAGCGGTAATGGCCGATAAATCGGCGCAATCGCTGAAACACAAACCGGGCCCGATACACCATCGCGAAACATCATGAGCAAGTACGGCATCATCATCCTCGCTGCCGGCGGATCATCACGGTTAGGTAAACCAAGCAGTTATTATTATATCAAGGCAAGCCGCTGATCCAAAATATTATCGATGCCGCGGAAGCTGTTCCCGAATTATACACTATTGTTGTTACAGGAGCGGTGCCGATAGAAGTAAATGTGCATAGCTGTTACAATGAAGAGTGGCCGTCGGGCATCGCCTCAACCATCCGTCAGGGCCTAAGTGAATTATTGAAACTGCAGCCGCAGGCAGCAGCGTGCATCATTACCGTTTGCGACCAGCCTTTTATCACTGCTGAGGTTTTATCGTCGTTAATTGTGCGTCATGAAGAAACAGGAAGTGGCATTGCAGCGTCGGGTTATGCAGGAACGGTTGGCACACCCGCATTATTCAGCAGCCAATATTTTGATGAACTGTTGCAATTGCGCGGCGACGAAGGCGCCAAGAAGGTGATAAAAAAATACGCGCACGATGTGGCCATCTTACCTTTTCCCGGCGGCGAAACCGACATCGATACGGCAGAGGATTACCAGCGCCTTACTTAATTGATGAATGGCAACAGCGCCGGTGCGAATATTTGTAACTTTCCTCTATTAAAGACCCGGTATGAAAGCAACATTCGACCTTCACGTAAATGGCGGCCAGCACACCGTTTCCACCGAAGAGGAAACGCCACTGCTATATGTTTTGCGCAATGAACTGGCACTCGACGGACCGAAATACGGTTGCGGCCTGCAGCAGTGCGGCGCCTGCATGGTATTGCTGGATGGTCACGCACAGCCAAGCTGCATGATTTCGGCTTATTCGGTAAGAGAAAAGAGGATCACCACGCTGGAGGGTATTGCGCCTTCTGCAAGCAAGCTCCATCCCGTTCAGCAGGCCTTTATTAAAGAGCAGGCGGCACAATGCGGCTATTGCCTCAATGGAATGGTGATCTCTGCAGTGTCGTTGCTGGCAAAAAATCCTTCGCCCGATGATGCTGCGATACGCGCGGGAATGCAAACCAATCTTTGCCGGTGCGGTTCGTATGCGCGCATCATGCGTGCAGTGAAGTCGGCTGCGGCACAGCGTTCATCCATCAAATAACTTTTATCATTATGCGCACTACGAGAAGAGATTTTATAAAGATGTCCGGTTGCCTGTCCATCGGTTTTACACTGGGCAATTTCTCTTTCGATCATCCATCACCGTTGGTACAGGAACTTCCGGGAAGCCTGAAGAGCAATCCACATATCAATTCATGGCTGGAGGTGCTGGCCAATGGCCGCATTCGCATTTTTACCGGCAAGCTGGAACTGGGCCAGGGCATTCGTACCGCGATAGCGCAGGTGGCCGCAGAGGAGCTGAACCTGCCGATCGAAAAAACAGAAGTTATTTTAGCCGACACCGAACGCACGCCGAACGAAGGTTACACCGCAGGCAGCGGCTCCATCGAAGGAAGCGCCATGGCAGTGAGATTTGCAGCGGCCGCCGCGAAAGCGAAATTGCTGGAACTGGCGGCACGCAAGTGGAAGGTTGCTGTGGATGAACTCGACACGAGTAACGGTACGGTACACACGAAAAACAGGAAACAGCAAACAACATTTGGGGCACTGCTCCTTGGCAAACAAATCACCGACGAGGTGAAGTTGCCCGTGACCCTGAAGCCAAAGGAAAAATACGCGCTGGTGGGTAAAGCGATTCCCCGTGCCGACATTTCAAGAATGGTAGTAGGCAAACTTGGTTACCTGCACGACCTGCGTTTTGACGATATGGTGCATGCGCGTGTAGTGCGCCCAACTGCCTACGCGGCAACACTTGTGGATTATGATGAAGAGCACGTAAAGAAAAATGTTCCGGGCATGTTGAAAATTGTGCGAAACGGCAGCTTCCTGGGTGTAATTACCGAAGATGAATACCAGGCAGTGGCCGCTCAACGCCTGCTGCGGCTCAACTCAACGTGGAAGCAAACCACAAACCTGCCCACCGCAAAGCTTCGTGATTACCTGAAACAATTACCGGCGCAATCAGAAAACGTGATGGAGAAGGGCAATGCAGGCACCGCAAACTTCACCCACCACGCCGAATACTTCAAGCCATACATCATGCATGGTTCGATGGGGCCGTCGTGCGCCGTTGCATTATGGAACAACGACAAGCTGCACATCTGGTCGCACACGCAGGGAGTATTTCCGTTGCGCGATGCGATTGCCGGGTTGCTGCACCTGCCTGAAGGAAAAGTTGAGGTAACGGGTGTGCCCGGTTCAGGTTGCTATGGACACAACGGCGCCGATGATGTGGCCGCCGATGCGGCAGTGCTGGCGATGGCCTACCCCGGCAGGCACGTGCGCCTGCAGTGGATGAGGGAAGATGAGCACCTGTGGGAACCGTACGGCAGCGCGATGATAATGGAAGCCTCCGCGGCTTTGGATGGCAATGGTAAGATCACCCGGTGGAAATATGATGTCTGGACCGATACGCACAGCACCCGCCCGGGTGGTAATGCAGAAAACTTGTTGGTGGCACGCTACCTGGAAAAGCCGTTGGTGTCTGATTCGGCGGGGTTCAGGGGCGGAGGTTACCGTAACGCCGAGCCCTACTATGTATTCACGAACCAACGGGTAGACGCACATTTTTTCAAGGCGCCATTGAGGGTGTCGGCGCTGCGCAGTTTGGGCGCCTATGCCAATATTTTTGCGATCGAATCATTCATGGATGAGTTGTCGGTAAAGGCCAAAAAAGACCCTTTTGATTTCCGCATCATGCACCTGGATGATGAACGTGCGATTGCGGTTGTTGAAAAATTAAAACAGATGGTTGCCGGGGAGAAGCCGGAAAAAGGCAGCGCGATAGGCATGGCATTTTCGCGGTATAAAAATCATGCGTCTTATTGCGCGGTCGCCGCCCTGGTGGCTGTTGATGCGCAACAACATGCCGTGCAGGTAAAAAAAATGTGGGGGGTGATAGATTGCGGTGAGGCGATCAATATCGATGGCGTTATCAATCAAACAGAAGGAGGGATGATACAGTCGGCAAGCTGGACGCTTGGTGAGGAGGTGAAGTTTGATGAAACGCATGTTAATACGGGTAGTTGGGACACCTATCCTATTTTCCGTTTCAGCGATGCGCCCGAGGTGCATGTGGAGGTATTGAACAGGCCGCATGAAGAAGTGCTGGGTGCGGGCGAGGCTGCACAGGGGCCGGCGGCGGCGGCCGTTGTCAATGCAGTGTACCGGGCGTCGGGCATACGCGTGAGGGAACTGCCCGTTCGGGGTAAGATATAATTAAAGGTCGTTCGGGTCGATCCAGATAACCGATTTCGCGGGCGCCCATCCATCGCTCTCCCAATCTTTATTCGCCGGATCTTTTATGATCTTTCCATCAACTATGAAATAATAAAGATGCTTCCCTTTTGCGAGGTAGACATGACCCTTCCAGTAATCATCTTCCCGTTCCATTCTTAAACCCTGCGGGCTCCAGTTGTTGAAATCACCGGCAAGGAAAACATCCCTGGCGTCATCATATCCCTTCAGCTTGAAAACGAAATTGGCCCCTATCACCATAAACGAATTGCGGTTTCCTTTTCCATCGTTTACAATCGAAGCGTTTGCAGGGTCGGTCATCCAGTGTCCGTCAACGATAAATTTATATTGGTAATTACCCGGCCCCAATACATAAGGGAGCTCCCATCCATCGCTGATTTTTTTCATGGACAGTTTATCGGGCCTCCAGTCGTTGAAATTTCCTGCCAGCATAACGTGCCGCGCGTCTGTGAACCCTTTCAACTGAAAACGATGTGGTTTACCGATAGCGATCTTTTGTTCGGATTGTTGAGAAGGCTTCACTGTTTTGCCATCCACCAGGAAATTGTAATCATACGTTCCTTCTTCGATATATACTTCATTCTGCCATCCACCGTTCACTCTTTTCATGGGAACTTTGTCGGGCGCCCAATTATTGAATGTGCCGGTTACAAATACTTTGTGCGCGTCTTCATAACCTTCCAGGAAAAAAGTTTTGTTCGGAACAAAGAATACAGAATTCTCGTTGCCGCGGCCATCGTTCTCAGAGAGCTCATTGGCGGGGTCGGTTGTCCATCTCCCATCGCCGATAATGAATTTGTAATAATATTGCCCGGGCTCCAGTTTTACCTTCACCATCCATCCGTCGCCGGTTTTGGTCATGGGAAAAGCCGCGTGTTGCCAGTTAGTGAAATTGCCTGCCAGGCGAACCCTGGGGGCCTTTAAAAATCCATCCAGGTAAAATATCACCAACCCGTTTTCTCTTTTAAACTCGCGGCCATTTTTAAACTTGTTGAAACCGTAGGTTGTGCGGTTGCCACCCACCACGTGCCAGTCTTCGGGAGTGGGTACGGGGGTGAAGATGATCTTTCCCGTAGGATAGGCCGTTGGCTCGGGGCTGATGAAGGGCTTGCTGATGATGTACCGCTGCTTTTCTTTCACGATTTTCCACCCCATGCTAACCAGGGAATCGTCGTTCCCCGATCGCACCAGACCATGGAAGCCTATGTTCCTGAGATTGTATTTGGTGATGAAGCTGTCTGCCACCGCGGGAGGCAGGTTTCGGGAAAGCACGATCCACATCTGGTTCTCCCTCACTTTAAAATAAGCTTCGGGCCAACCAGGCTGTGCACAAAGTTGTGGTATGATGCACACGAATATTACTGCTGCCAATCCGGCCCGTACGGCCCATTTTCGTATGGTGGAACGGGCTTTCATTTTAATATGTACAATATACGCTTTCTAAAATTGATGACTATCGTGTTTCGTGACAGAAAATCATAGCCGAGCACGCCGTTGATGCAGTCCATGCCCCCGAAGCAGGTATATTCAAGATGGGTGATGATCACAGGCAGTAACGGCAGCTTTATATTGCCGAGTTGCAGACCCGATAATTGCCCGGACAATGCTTCCACCTGCCTTGTGCCGGTGCCGGTTAACAATATTCTTCCTTCGATGGTAACGCTGTCGAGCACCTTATCTGGCAGTCGGCTGTCAAGGATCGAGGTTTCGGCGGCGAGGTCTATGGCGAAGCGGAGGTCGCGTTTTCCGATGTGCATTTTGAGCAGTATCCGGTTGCTTTTTAATTCGATGGGATAAGCGGCGTAACGTGATGTATCGTTAAGGACAGGGTTCTGGTAGGTTTTCGCTTCTTTTTTTGTGATGTGACGGAGATGGATGAGGTTATTGACGTAGTCAATCGTCATTTCACATTCCTTAAAAAAAGCCACTCCTACCAATCCCATGATCTTGAGTCCACGCGCCCGTTCAATGTGTCCGAGGCTCACCATGTCGGCATCCATACGATAGTAGTGCATGGTGCCGAGTTGGAAATGCGGAACGACGGTGGTTTCCTGTTGTCCGCCCGTGCCGTTGACATCGGAGCGGGAGCTGTTGTGCTGAACCATTACCGGGTAGCGCCTGAAGTAGGTATTGTTCAATACCAGTCCCGGTGCGCCGGTATCGAGGATGAAGTTTCCGCTGGAGGTATCGGCAGTTGCCTGTATGATGATCAATTTGCCCACGAGGTTGAAGGGTATGGTGCAGTTGGATGTATCTGGTCTTAAGATTGGATCGCGCAGTTGTGCGTTGCAGGGTAACGTGGTGATGATTGCCAATAAAAAGATAAAAATGGAAATGGGCAGGTAATGCCATGCAGGAGCACGCGCGCCGCAGCAGCGAAACCGATTGTGAGGCCGGCATTGTGGTGACATGATCCTGGGTTGTGAATGAAGAAAGGGATATCAACTTCACTTACGATCAACGCGCATTAAAAGTTACATTAAAGTGTGGAGGTAGGTTGCGTGGCCGTTACCATTCATCCTTTTTTGGAATTATTTATGAACTAAAAGTTAAACTGCTTCTCACGTTTCACGCAATCCCGTCCACCCCCGGCGCTTCGCGCCACCCCCGCCAGCGGGGGATACTCCCGTCTCACGTCTCACGTTTCACGTTTCACGTCTCACCCCCTCCCATACCCGGAATAACTTTCCCGCAACGGTTTTCACCTGTCCAA
Organism: uncultured Chitinophagaceae bacterium; assembly: GCA_946885665.1. The sequence goes on from CAMPGT010000044.1 coordinate 13,214, forward strand.
ATCTCCTCGTCTACTTCTTTAAAAACAAACCACTTGCATGCTGGCAACCAATTTGCCTGTCAGGTAAAAAAATATCGCACCGTTCTAATGTCCTTTGAAGAATAGCATTTGATTAATTACCTAAATCGGTACCCATGACCGCCTATTCTTCCATAATCACTACAACAACCAGGCTAACATCGTTAGTGCTTATCGCTGTTTTTATTACTGTTGCAAGCACTGCGCAAAACTGCCCGGTTAATATTCCGACAACAATTTCAAGCAACCCCGACACCTACTTCCCGGCAGTTAATGGTACGGTGAACGCGGGTACCACTTCCATATCGCTTGGTGCGGTGCAATACGGAACCACACCCATTGCCACCGGCGACATGCTGCTCATCATACAGATGCAGGGCGCACAAATCAATTCCGCAAACACATCAGCTTACGGTGATGGCGTTGCAGGCGGATCGAAGGGATATCTTAATAACAGCGAACTGATGGCGGGAAAAATGGAATTTGTAGTGGCAACAAATGCTGTTCCTTTAACAGGAGGAACACTCACCTTATTAAACGGTACCGTGAACAGCTATAAAAACGCAGACTTTGGTACCGATGGCCAATACCGCTTCCAGGTAATACGCATCGGACTTTATTACAACCTCACATTGGGTGGAACATTGACCGCTCCTTCCTGGAACGGATCAACAGGAGGCGTGATCGTGCTGAGCGCCACCAACAACCTCGACTTCAACGGACAAACCATTACTGCGGCAGGTGCCGGATTCAGGGGCGGTGGCGCAAGGCAGTTATCTGGTGCAACCGGAGGGCTAAACACCGACCTGGTCACCCTGTCCACAAAAAATTTCAATGGATCGAAAGGAGAAGGAATAGCGGGTACCCCGCGGTTTATGAATAACAATGGCGTGCTGCTGGATCAGGGTACTACAGCCGAAGGTTATCCTGGCGGCAGCTTTGCGGCAGGTGCGCCCGGTAATGCCGGTGGCGGCGGAACAGATGGCCAGCCATCGGTCAACGACCAGAATTCAGGCGGCGGCGGAGGTTCGAACGGCGGTGCAGGCGGTAAGGGAGGAAACAGTTGGAACTCGAACCTGGCTACCGGTGGTGAATCGGGAGCGGTGTTTCAGCAAAATTCACCTTCACAACTGGTATTAGGCGGCGGCGGTGGCGCAGGCACTACCAACAACGGTACCGGTGTACCCGGCGCGGGATTCTCATCCAGTGGCGCTGCAGGTGGCGGCATAGTATTGCTTACAGCCGGTTCAATAACAGGAACAGGAACCATCAATGTAAATGGTACAAACGGTTACACCTCCACGCAAAATGACGGCAGCGGCGGCGGCGGGGCCGGTGGCAGCGTATTGATTTATGCAGGCAGCGGCCATTCAGGAATTACCGTATTCGCAAATGGCGGTACAGGCGGCAGCAACAGCGGCGGCAGCACGCCGGCAGCTCATGGTCCCGGTGGCGGCGGCGGCGGTGGCGCCGTTTACAGCAACGAGCCCCTGAATGCCTCATCCAGTGCAACAGGCGGTGCTTCCGGACGCACAGCAGGAAACATCGTGTATGGCGCAGTAGACGGATCGGCCGGGGTGCTCGTTCAAAATGTAACGATCGACCAGGTACCGCCTCAATATCTCAATTGCAGCGTGCTGCCGGCTAATTTCAAAAACATCAGCGCGAAGGCGCAACAGCAAAAAGTAATGGTAAGCTGGCAGGTAACCAACGAGGCCGCCGTAAAAGAATACATCGTTGAAAGAAGCAGCGACGGCATCCACTTCGAAGCGGTGGGCACCGTTGATTACCGTTATTCTTCAAACGGCGACAACGAATATAATTTTACAGACGTCACCCATGAAACGGGCACACAGTATTACCGCATCAAATTAATTTCAGCCAGCAAAACATTGTACAGCCCGGTCACCAGCATCAAAGCAATAGCCGATGCTTCCATCGAGCGCCTGGCGGTTACTCCCAATCCCGCCATCGGCGCCGCGGCCAGCGTGCGGTTTACGGTTAAAAAAGCAACGGCGAACCCTGTCCATATCAGGATGGTATCCATCAATGGTGTTGCCGTTTGGCAAAAACAATATGTGTCGCGGCCGGGCATAAACGTGGTGCCCATCGAAAACATCGGCTCCGTTCCCAATGGCGTTTATTTCGTCCAGTATTTTAACGGAAACGAGCATGTTAACGTTAAGATGCTGGTGAACAGGTAGAGGAGCTTAATTACGGCAAATACGCAAGGTAAATGGTACCTTAATGGTACCAAATTGCTCCTGCCATGCCATTCTACCAGCAGATCGATGCCGCGACGACCCAGGGCAAAAGAACACTCGAAAATTTACTCGTTCTCCGCCATGCACTCGACGAAAATGTTCCACGCAAGCAAATGGAATCGAACCTGCTGCTCGCCACCTGGAACATTCGCGAGTTTGGATCAGACAAATATGGCGGACGGTCGCTGGAAGCATTATACTACATCGCTGAGATCGTCAACCGCTTCGACCTGATCGCGATACAGGAAGTTCGTAAAGATCTCAGGAGCTTCACTCACCTGATGTCGATACTCGGCAGCAATTTTGAATTCATGTTCACCGACGTTACCGAAGGCAAGGCAGGCAATGAAGAACGCCTGTGCTTTGTATTCGATACGCGCAAGGTGCGCTTTGGCGGCCTGTCGGGCGAACTGGTGCTGCCGCCGCTCGAATCAAAAGATCCAAAAACGGGGCAGCGTATCGTTTCACCTTCTCCTCAACTGGCGAGAACGCCGTACATGTGCGGCTTCAAAGCCGGCTGGACAAATTTTGTGCTGGCCACCGTGCATATTTTGTATGGAGAAGGAGTGGCTTCCGATCCTAACCGCCTCAAAGAAATCGAGGATCTTGTGCAATGCATCCAGGCAAAAGCAGAAGACGAACAGGAATGGTCGCATAATTTTATTTTGCTGGGCGACTTCAACATTTTTTCGCGCAAGGACAGTACCATGAAAGCGATCACCGATGCGGGATTCTCTGTACCTGAAGAGATTCAGCAACTCACCGGAAGCAATGTCGAGAAAAATAAATTCTACGACCAGATTGCCTTCAAGGTGCGAAAAAATCATTTCGATACCAGCGGAAATGCCGGCATCTTCGATTATTACGAATACGTTTACCGGCTGCAGGATGAGAAAATATACGCAGAAGAAATGAGCGGCGGCTACCTGAAAACAGAAAAAGGCAAGAAGCGCAATGCAAAAGGGAAAACTGATTACTTTAAAACTTACTGGCGAACATTTAAAATGTCGGATCACCTGCCGATGTGGGTGGAAATAAAAATTGACCACACAGATAATTACCTGAAATTCCGGCTGAAGCCCAAACAGGTACCGGAAGATCAGGCCGCTTCAGCGCCAGCGCTGAAGGCAAAGGAAAAGAAGAAAAAAGTCAGTTAACAAAAAGAAAGGCACTCATGAATCGCATCAAAGTATTTTTATCGAGCAGGGTGAACAGCGATTTTTCAGGGCTCGACCAATCCTATTCCATGAAGGACCTGCGGGCATTCATCAGCGACTCACTTGAATCGGCATCCTTCCTCGGTGAAAAGATCATTGAAGTGGTGAAAAACGAAGACAACTTCAATGCCGACCTGTCGCGAAATGCTTTTGACAATTGCATGCAAACGCTCCGCACCTGCAACATCATCATCATTCTATATAATGGTGAAGCTGGCTGGGCCATCACAGACTATTCCACCAATGGCATCTGCCATGAAGAGTTTCTGCTTGCGGTCAATGAATTTGGAACGATGAGCTACATGATCGATCTCAGCCATTTTTTCAGGAACAGCGTTGATGCAAAAGCAAAAGCGCGTAACGATCAGTTCAGGCAGGATATCACCTCCTATTTTCGGCACAAAGAAAACATACAGGCAACTACGGTGAAAGAACTGACCGCCAAAGTAGAGAAGCAAATCAAAAAATATGTGCTGAACGCGTTACAAAAATCCTTTGCCACGCAAAAGAAACAGGCGGCCGCTTATTCAGTGTACGGTCAAACACTCGACTGGTCGAAGCTGAATTATGAAAAACGCGAAGAAGCGCTGCTCAACGTGCTGGAAGCCGCCATCAGGGACCTGCCGCTTCTTGATAACGTAACAAAATCGGCGCACGCCATCCCCGATAAAATGTCGGTAGCCGATGCACGCAACCGGATCGGGAGACCTTTCATGCACGACTATGAGATCCTGTCGAAAGAAAAAAAAGAGCAGGGAGTGATTCATTTTATTGCCGTGTACGGCAATGCCACCGAAACGCAGGCGAAGGACCTGGTGGGCTATCCCGATCTCACCGTCATTAAAACGCCTTTCGGCTTTTACCTGTGGGAGCATATCGTGCACATCCAGATATTTTTCCTGGTGAAATGCGTAAACGGCCCAACTATCGGCACGCGCATCAGCGAACTCATCAACTGGTTGAACAGCTCAAAAGAATCTTCTAAGATCGTAACGCGCGCGCAGGGAAGACTGCTCATCCTGAAAGCCATGAAGCAATCGCAGGAGTTGAAGAATTTGTAAGTTCAGCCGAGTGAATTGATATTGATGATGGCCGTTTTGGCTCCGCGTTCCTTTGCGATTTTGATCATGTGCTCGGTGCCGCCGGGCCCGTCGCCACCTTTAAGATCCCAAAGGGCGATGAGCGTTACATTCATTCCGCCATTGAGCAGGGCACTGTTGAGCTCCCACAAATTATTACGCACCCAGATGGTGTAGTCTTCCTTTTTCGACAACCATTTGGGCAAGTCAGGCGAGTCGCATAGAACGTGTCGGGGAAGTCTCAAAAATAACTGGTTGAACCGGTCCACCCATCC
>CAMPGT010000045.1 GCA_946885665.1 uncultured Chitinophagaceae bacterium
TGAAACCGATGTATTCTGTAAACGCCGAATAAAACCAACCGAAGGAAATAGGCGTCTTCGTTTCTTTAAGCAGCTCCAGTTGTTGGCCAACGCCTTTCCAAACGCTCACGGTAACTTCTTCTCCTGACCCGTCGATTGACAACACCAGCGACTCCTGCAAACCACTCGTAAAAAACGCCGTGCATGCATGCGACAAATGGTGATTGACAAAATAGATTTCGGGAAATTTCAAATTGCCATAATGCTTTCTCAGGTTTTTCAGGATAATGTTCCGCACATTGTCGCTTTTGAAGAAAGCAAGATTCGTTTTCTCGTAATTGAGATCATGCGGATGATTGATATTGTACTTCGAGTTGATCTTGCGGTAGTGATCCTCCATCCTGCCATCATCATATTTCGAGCAGTCCCACGGAAAAGAGATACTGTCAATATCGCTCCAGTTAACGTTGGAAAGCTGCATTACCTGGTCTATCGCCCTGAGGGGAAAAACATCATTAGCATGTTTGTAGCGGATAAGCCGCTCTTCTTCCACGTAGGCAACCGCATGTCCGTTTCGAATGATAGCGGCGGAAGGATCGGAGCCAAGATTATAGATACCGAGCGTTGTCATTGTCAGCAAATTTCTTTTATCAACATGAATGCCTCTGCGTATTGAACCGAAGCCTGGCTGCCGCGGTATCGCTGCAGTGCCTCAACGGCAGAAATGCTGCGGGTATGAGGATCATCCAGCAATTCCTTCTCATATAAATTCAAAATTTCCATCTTTTCATGGCGGAAGTCGGTTATGTCAACAAATACATTGGGCACAAAAGAGTTCTCAAAAACAGACGGCGCAAAATCGGTTTCCGAAATAACCTCGCACATCAACACCCTTTTGATAAAAGGATAGCGGAAGGATTTGATACACGCCGCCACGGCCGGCCATACCTTGCGGTGATCGGAGTGTGAATCGGACCTGTTGGGAACGTACATCACAGAAGGCCTGTGCTTATGAATAACTTCCGACAGGCACGGTATCAGTTCCGTTAAACTCAGGTCGTCAAGTACAATTTCCTGCTTGTTCAGCATCTCTATATAATCAAAGGAATATTTTCGCGCCACTTCATCGATCAGTGTTTTCTGATGGTCGTTGCCCGATGTCACAAAAACGCATCCTACGATGTCGCCTTCGCTTTTATGCTTTAACAGCGTACCACCGCATCCCAAAGTTTCGTCGTCGGGGTGAACGGCAATCACCAGCACATTTTTGCTGCCCGGCTTTTGGTTCGGCTTCTTCACTGGTTTTGAAACTGTTTCAATTGTATCCATGCTTACATTTTTGCGTCAAGATATTTTCCGGTGTCCTTGTGAGCAAATTCCGGCACCATATAAGTAAATAGTTCGAGCAGTTGCTCTTTGCTCCATCGTTTCTGCCGCTTGTACTGGTTGATGGTGTTGATAAAAAAGTCCAACGGCACCTCGTCATATAACAACTCATTTTTAATCACACCTATGCCGGCAAATGAAGAAAGGTCCAGCGTCTCGGTATCCGTATAAAATTCTTCAACATCTTTTTCACCTGTCGTATCGGTGATGGTAAAATAGCACGGCCATTTCTTCTTCTGCGGCATTGTCTGCGACAACTGCCTCGCCTCTTCCTCTGTTTCGCAGAAATAGGGTTCATAACCGAGTTGGTCCAGGTACCTCACCGCTATTTCGGCAAAAGAAGTAAGATGCACATCCTGTTGCAGCTTCGGAAAAAACACATCGCGGTTGTCGCCATAAATGCACGACATCAGGCACAATTGTCCGGATTCGGCCGGGGTAATGAAATAACGCATCACGTCGGTTGGCGCTACAATAGGCTGCCTTTTCTGCATGCGCTGGTTGAAACCATGCAGCAGCGAACCATCTGAAAAGGCGACGTTGGCAAAACGTGCCGTCGAGATGGAAATATCCCGGCTATGGCGCATCAGAAACATTTCCATTATACGCTTAGACGCACCCATCATGTTGACAGGGTTAGCGGCTTTATCCGTTGAAACGCAGAAATACTTTTTGACATCGTTCTGAACCGACTGCTGAATGGACCCGACCGTATTCAGGATATTCACGCCGATCATGCGCATCAGCGTGTAGGGGTCCTTCTCACTTCTTACATGCTTCAGTGCCGAAAGGTTCAGCACATAGTCATACTCTCCGTCTGCTTCCATGAATGCTTCATACTCTATGGAGCCAACGTCCAGCGCGAAAACACGGAAGTCGCCCGCGATATAACCGTAAGTGCTCCTGATGTCGCGCATCAGTTCCACCAGGTTATTTTCACTGATGTCGACCACATGCATTTTGCGTGGGCTGCGGCTGAATATTTCCCGCGTTACCGCCTGGCCAATGCTTCCTGCGCCGCCGATAATCAAAAACGACGACTCCCCAACAATTTTCAGCAGCTCGTCTTCATGAGCAGCCATGTCGTCGGCAAAAAGTTCGCGGCTGCGGCCTATGAGCTGAAGTATATTCATCGTTTAATCTTCTTCGTAATATCCTTTCGCGGTACTGTAACCATATTCGCTGTAGCTGTACGGGCTTTCATAGAACTTTTTCTTTCCCACGTCGTTCAAAACAATATACACCGGCTTGTCGCTGCGTTTCGACGCATGGTATTTCAGTTCGTTGTACACCCCGCGCGAAGTGTGGTCCTGCCGTAAAACGATCAGCGTCATATCTGCATACTGCTCCAGCAAAGAGGCATCTGTAACGAGGCTTATCGGTGGCGTGTTGATTAAGATGTAGTCGAACCGCTCCTTTAAACTCTTGAAAAACCAGGGCATGCGTGGGCTCGCAATGAGCTCGGCCGGATTGATCGTGAGATGGCCTGCGGGAAGTACATAAAGGAAACCCTTATGCGACTCCACTTCCACCAGCAATTCATCAAGCGTATTCTTTCCCGATAAAATACTGGCGATGCCTTCCTCTCCGCTCAAACCCATGTCTTTGGAAATATGCGGCCGGCGCAGGTCAAATTCGAGCATTATTGTTTTCTTACCGAGCAGCGCGTAACCGGCAGCCAGGTTAAGGCTCACGAAACTCTTGCCGTCGCCCGGCTGAAAAGACGTGATCATTATTGTTTTGACATCCCTGCCCCTGCCGGAATAATTTATTGAGGTCCTGATGTTTCTTAACTGCTCCGCCACGGCCGATCGCGACTTCGTGCCGATAACGATCGACGACTTTACTTTTTTTACATGGGGTATAACGCCCAGCAGTGGTACATCGGTGTATTGCTGCACCTGCATGGCGTCGCCAACCTTGTTATTTACGTAGTCCTTAAAGCCCAGAAAAGCTATAGGGATGATGAAGCTCATTAAAAAGGCAACTGTCCATACAATATTTGCTTTAGGGGAAACAATACCGATTTCGCGTGCGTTGACCACTATCTGGAAGTCGTCGAGGTTTGATGCCCTCGACACCGCGGCCTCTTCCCTCTTTTGCAGCAGGAACGAATAAAGTTGCTCCTGAACATTCTGAATACGCGTTACCTGCACCAGCCTCTTCTCCATTTCGGGCACTTTTCGGATCTGTGTGCTCATCATCGCATCCTTCCTGGAAATATCGTCCAGCGATATTTTGTACGCCTGCTTAAGGTTTCTGACATTGGCAAGCAGCCGGCCCCGAAGGTCGCTCACCTGGTTCTGCAGGTCGATCAGCAGCGGGTTTTTGGGTCCCGACCGTTGTTGAACGCTTTCTTTGCGAAGCACGAGCTCATTGTACTTTTCTATCAGTTGGCCCAGCGACGCATCCTGTATGCCGTAGGTTGTTGGAACCAGCTTTGGATTGTCCTTGTTTGCCTGCAGATCGGCCTCCAGGGCGGTGATGATATTCAGTTGTGTTTGCTTTTCTGCCTTGTCCGCATCAACCTGTTGCGAAATCGCAAGGTATTGCTCGGCGTCTGCAGAAAGCGTGGTCACTTTGTTTTGGCTTTTGAACTTTTCCACCGACCGTTCCACCGTCTGCAACTCATTCGACACTTCTGCCAGGCGGTCGTTCAGGAAATCAATGGTGTTGGCCGTAATGCGCCGGTGGGTTTCGTCGTTTCGCTCGCTGTAGATCACCAGCAGCATTTGCAGCACCGCCTGTGCCCTTACCTTGCTGTTATCTTTAAAATCAAGGTTAATTACAGTGCCCAGCTTGTTCGCCTGCTCGACCAGTAATTTCCTGTTATAGGCAATAATGGTTTGGTGGCGCGGGTTGATAACAACGGAGTAATTATCGCTGATGTCTTCTTTCGGATCACGCACCACGCTCTCAAATTCTTCCCGGCGCTGACAGATAAACCTGATTCCGCGGGATTCATGCTCCTGACCGTAACCCACCTTTACAGCCTTGTCTTCACCCTCACCTTTGAAAAGAATGCCGTCGGTGGTTTGGGTCAATGTCCAGCTAACGGGTTTTGCCACCACTTCCGGATTCAGAATCCGCAGGTCAAAGGGAATTTCGTATCCATAAACGGCAGCATCCTTAAACCGGCGCACATTTTCGACAGACACGAAAAGCTGCAGGGTATCCACCACATCTTCCATAAGGTCAAAGCTTTTCAACACCTCCACTTCGTTGACAACAAGCTTACTGTTGCCGCTGAGTCCAACCTGTTTCAGCTTTGAGTCGTCCACAAGTTCGGGACCCTTTGTTTCGTCCTTCACCATCACGGAAGCAACGGCCTCGTACACCGGGCTGGCGAATCGCATATACAAAAAGGCCAGGCCCAGGCATACCACCACGCTCAGGAGAAATAACCGCCAGGAGCGGAGCAGCCGGGCGAACCATTGTTTTACCTTATGACTTTCTTCTTCCTGCCTCACTACGAAGTCGTCGGCGTTGTAATATTGTTGTTTCATACCGCTTCAATAATATATTAAATGCACAGCTTAGGTCAATTTCTGCTGATGATAATCGCTCCAATATAGAGAAGGCTCGTTATTACGGGCACCCACAGGCCCGACCTTGAAGCCAGCACTCCTTTGCTCCGCCTCGGCTCTATATATACGATATCATTTTGCTTTAACTGGAAATACGGTGATTCAAGAACACTCGACTTATTGAAATTGAGGTGTGCCACCTGTGTCTTACCGTTGGCAAGTTTGCGGATCACCTTCACGTTGTTCCGGATACCGTACACCGTCATGTCGCCGGCAGCGCCCACCGCCTCGAGCACGTTGATCGTCTGGCCATTTACCGGAACAACAACCGGTTTTCCCACCTCTCCAATCACCGTCACTTTGAAATTGGTGAGGCGCGCCGTCACTACCGCATCCTTCAGATAATCTTTCATCTTAGTGCCTATTACCGACTTAAGCTGTTCTATGGTGAGGCCTGCCGCAGTAACGTCGCCGAGAACGGGCAGTGTGACGATACCGTCGGGCGATACACGATACAGGTTTATGTAAGATTGGGATACCGACGACGAGGAACCATCCGTTCCGGGTGCGGGCGACGCAGTAAATAAATTGAAGAACTGGCTGGCTTCCGGCGAACCGCTGGAAATGGTGATCTGCACTTCATCATTGGTTTGCAACCTGAGCGGCTCATACGGAAGAGTGTTTATTTCCGTAACGCCTGAGTCGGATGATAAATCCTTAAAATAGGGAAGCTGTTTGGCAGTTTTACAGGCAGGCAGCGTAATAAATAAGGATAAGGCAATAAGGCAAAAGGAAAGCAATCTGTTAACCATAAGATGACATTAATCCGTATGTAATTTTAATTGCTGATTATAGAGGAATTGACGGGCCTCAAGGCAAGATGTCCGCCGCGTGGAGGCATCGGCGTTGGAAAAGAAAACAAGCAGTATTTTTTTCGGCAACGGACAGAGCTTCGCTGCCCTCAGTCACATATTATCCATTAATCACATGAATTACAACAGGTTATAAAACCCGCTAACGCACGCCAAAAACGATAATAGTGTTCCAGGAAATCTGTGTTAACATCCAAACTTTTAATTAATCTCGCTGTAGAAAAGTAATTCCCTCGGAAATTGGGTCTGTTACGTTGCGGATTTAGATAGGAGAGGAACGAATTAAGAGGACGTAAGCTAAAAAAAATTGAAATACAAACCTAAAATTTTACTTGCCGGTGCTAACACATTTTTCATTATCTTCCTCGTCATATCTACGTGATAATTTTCACCCATCCTCATTCTATTCGGAAAGCTGCATTTTTTTTGTGTCTAACTGTAATGATTTAATTGACTCGTGATGAATAAACAGTTATTCGAGTACCATCCGGTTATTGGATATCGCTTCATTCCTAACATCCAGGCCCGCGTGCAACATGAAGGCGGCGGCTACCTTGTGAGGGCCAACAGCCTTGGCTTCAGATCGGAAATGGAATTCCGGACAGAGAAAACAGAAAATAAAAAGCGCATACTCCTTTTTGGCGATTCATATACTGCCGCAGACGGCGTGTCGAATAAAAAAAGATACTCCGATGTGTTGATGCAAATGCTCCCCGGCGTGGAAATTTACAACTTCGGAATGCCCGGAACCGGAACCGATCAGCAATACCTTATCTATAAGGAATACGCAAAGAACATCGAGCATGACCTCGTCATGATCGTCGTTCTGGTGGAGAACATACGAAGGGTAAACGCAGCGTACCGGTATTACACAAACGAAAAAAACGAGATCGTCCTCTTTCAGAAACCATACTTTGAATTGAACGAAGAAGATCTCATCCTTAAGAATATCCCCGTTAATCCGCATCACCTGAACGCAGCGGAAATGGCGCTCAACGGCAAAATCAAAATCGATAAGGGAGGAAGGTTTCCGGCACTGCGAAGGCTCATCAACAAGACGAAGTACAAGGAAACGATACAAAAACTGGTGAAGTACCAGCCCCTGCCCGAATATAAACGCAACAGCCGGCAATGGCTGCTAATGAAAAGAATAATGCTGAAATGGTTTTCGGAACTGAAAAAACCGATACTACTTGTTCCGCTGCCGATGCATCATTATATCGAAGATCAGAGCGACTACACGGAGATTGAAAAAAGGTTCGCGGAATTCAGCAATATAAATAACCTGACGCTTTTCAACCCCATCGATAAAATGAAAAGCTTCAGCCTGGCAGAGCGGCGGAAATTCAGGTTTGAACATGATGAACACCCGAGCCCCTATGGTCATGAAACTTATGCCAGGATATTTAAACCGAGAGTTGAAGAAGTTCTACAATCAATATAATGGATAGATACATTTTAGGTATATCAGGATTTTATCACGATTCGGCTGCTACGATCGTTAAAAACAATGAGATCATCGCTGCTGCCCAGGAGGAACGCTTTTCGCGGAAGAAACATGATCCGCGGTTTCCGTTTAACGCCATTAACTACTGTCTGTCCGAAGCTTTTATCGAAACAGAAGACATCGACATGATCGTTTTTTACGATCATCCGGTGCTCACATTCGACAGGCTCATAAAGAACTTCATCACCGCAGGCGATAAATCTGCCGGCTTTTTTGAAGAGGCGATGAAATCGTCGGCAGGCGTTAAGTGGTGGATAAATGAGTATGCCAGGAAAGCGCTCGGCACATTGGGAAAGGAAAACAAAATATTTTATTGCGGTCATCACATGTCGCACGCCGCTTCAGCCTATTATCCTTCTCCCTACAAAGATGCCGCCATCTTAACTGTTGACGGCGTGGGCGAATGGCAAACGACCACGATTGGTCATGGCGCCAATGAAGATATCAGGATACTGAAAGAAATTAATTACCCCCATTCGCTGGGCCTCCTGTACAGCGCATTTACGCACTACTGCGGCTTTAAAATCAATTCAGGCGAATACAAGCTGATGGGACTGGCTCCATATGGGAAACCGAATTATGCAGATATCATACGGAAAGAACTGATCGATATTAAAGAGGACGGTTCGTACCGTCTCAACATGAAATATTTCGGATACATTGAATCTAACACGACCATCAATGAAAACTTTGCGCAGTTGTTCAATGGCGGGGCACGCAAACCCGAAACCCGCATCACGCAAAAGGAGATGGACATCGCGGCTTCAATACAACTGGTGACCGAAGAAGTGATGATAAAACTTGCGCGCCATGCACGCTCGCTTACCGGGTCGCCTAACCTTTGCCTGGCAGGAGGCGTTGCACTCAACTGTGTGGCCAACGGAAAAATTCTCAGGGAAAATATTTTTGACAACGTTTGGATCCAGCCCGCCTCGGGCGATGCCGGCGGGTCGCTGGGTGCCGCACTCCTCGCGGCTCACCGGCACTACGGATTCAGGAAAAAAGAAGTTGCTCCGGGCACCGATACACAAAAGGGCACTTACCTCGGTCCCGCCTATTCGGAAAACGAAATCGGGGCCTTTCTTAACAGGCACGGCTACCCGCACAAGCGCTATGACAACGCAGCAGAAAGAAACGAAGCGCTGGCAAAAGCACTCGACGATGGCAAGATCATCGGCTATTTTGATGGAAGGATGGAATTCGGCCCCCGCTCATTGGGTGCAAGATCGATTATCGGGGATGCAAGAAATAAATCCATGCAATCGCAGATGAACCTGAAGATCAAGTATCGCGAATCGTTCCGGCCCTTCGCTCCCGCAGTGTTGGCCGAAGATGCCCGCGAATATTTCGATCTTGACACTGCGAGTCCGTACATGCTGCTCGTGGCGCCCGTTACAGAAAGCAGAAGGATTGTCAACGACTCCCGTGAAGAGGATGAAAATATGATTAACATCATCAATCGCGAACGATCGGATGTGCCCGCGGTTACCCATGTAGATTACAGCGCCAGGGTGCAAACTGTTCATCGCGACACGAAACCCGATTTTTACGACATGATTAAAACATTCAAAGAGACGACCGGTTCATCGGTTATCGTCAACACCTCTTTTAATGTAAGGGGCGAGCCCATTGTTTGCTCACCCAAAGACGCCTACCTGTGTTTTATGAGAACCGAAATAGATATCCTGGTACTTGGAAATTTCATCCTGCACAAGGCGGAGCAAAAGGCGCTTGTCAATGATGAAAACTGGAAACTGGAATATGAACTGGATTAATCAGAATGAATATGCATAGCCAGATTAGAAAATTTTTCGACAAACATATTGCCCGGTTGCACACCGAGCACGCCGCCGGAAACCTACCCACCCTCGACCTCGGGTTCGGTTCGCCCGCAGACAGTTACTTCACCGAACCGCTGCATGCCGGACAACTGTACCTCACCAACATTCCTTTTGACAACGCCGGGGCATTGCAAATCTATCTCGAAGACTTTTGGAAGGATGAACCCCGGCTCCTTCAACTGGTGCCGGACCTTGTAAAGCTGGCGTTTGCTTTAAAAGAAGAAAACCGTGAGCAGTCTGCCGAACTATCACCCTTCGTATATGCGATGTTCTGAGTTTCCGTATATTCGAATACACCCCGCACCACTTTGTTTCACTCCAAAACAAAAACGATGCTATGAAAAATCCAAGAACTCTTTGGCTCACCTTCATCATTGTTGTTACCGCGTCATTCATTGTCCTCAGCTATTACGGCTATGAACTCTACCACAAGGCACCGCCAATACCGCAAAAAATAGTGACAACGGAAGGCAAACAGGTGTTCACTGCAACAGACATCAAAGACGGGCAAAATGTATGGCAATCGATCGGCGGACAGGAAGTGGGTTCCATTTGGGGACATGGTTCTTATGTGGCGCCCGACTGGACCGCAGACTGGCTGCACCGTGAAGCACTCCACATGCTCAACAGGATGTCGGACTCGACCTATCAAAAACCTTACGACGACATCCTGCCCGAACAAAAGGCGTTCCTGGAAAAAAAGCTGCAACTCGAAATTCGAAAAAACACATACGACCCTAACACCGGAACCATCACCGTTTCGCCCCTGCGAGCCGATGCCATTGAAGCGGTTAGCGAGTATTACGCGGGACTGTTCATGAATGACCCTGAACTGGCTTCATTAAGAAACGCATACTCCATACCCGAAAATACGGTCAAGGACGAAGGCAGGATGCGACAAATGAATGCGTTCTTATTCTGGGCGTCATGGGCGTGCATTACCCATCGGCCGGGTTCCGACGTTACTTACACCAATAACTGGCCACCCGACGAAATGATCGGTAACAAGCCTACCAACGACCTTATCCTGTGGACCGGCTTCAGCGTTATCGTACTGCTTGCCGGTATTGGCATCCTCGTATTTTACCACGCCACTTCGAAAGAAGAAAAGATAGACGAGTCGCAACTGCCGAAGCGGGATCCGCTGCTGGGCATCGCCGCCACGCCATCCATGCGTGCAACACTCAAATATTTCTGGGTCGTCACGATTCTTATCGTTGTGCAGATATTGATGGGCATCATTACCGCGCACTATGGCGTTGAAGGAAATGGATTTTATGGACTATCCATTGCCAATTTGATTCCCTATTCGGTGTCACGAACCTGGCACGTGCAATTGGGTATATTTTGGATAGCTACTTCCTGGTTGGCAACAGGGCTGTACATGGCGCCGGCTGTTTCGGGCTATGAACCAAAATTTCAGAAGGCCGGCGTAAACTTCCTCTTTATTTCGCTCATCATCATTGTAGGCGGTTCAATTATCGGACAATGGATGGGCATCATGCAAAAGCTTGGTCTTGTTGAAAATTTCTGGTTCGGCCACCAGGGCTATGAATACGTGGATCTCGGCCGCTTCTGGCAGATATTCTTGTTTATCGGTTTATGGCTATGGTTAATACTCATGTACCGTGCATTGGCGCCCGCCATCAGGGGAAAGTCCGCAGACAGGAACCTGCTGATCATGTTTTTGATAGCCTCAACGGCGATTGCTCTTTTTTACGGAGCAGGATTGATGTGGGGCCGGCAAACAAACCTGGCACTAGCCGAGTACTGGCGCTGGTGGGTCGTACATCTCTGGGTGGAAGGATTTTTTGAAGTATTTGCCACCGTGGTGTCCGCATTTCTATTCGTTCGCATGGGCTTGCTGGAAATGCGCACGGCTTCTCTCAGCGTGATCTTTTCGACCATTATTTTCCTGTCGGGCGGCATTCTCGGCACGTTCCATCACTTATATTTTTCAGGAACGCCAACCGCAGTGTTGGCTTTAGGCGCCACGTTCAGCGCGCTTGAAGTTGTACCGCTGGTGCTGATCGGATTTGAAGCGTGGGGCAATTACCAGATGAGCAAATCCACCTCGTGGGTGAAGGCCTATAAGTGGCCCATCTACTGTTTTATTTCCGTTGCCTTCTGGAATTTCCTGGGCGCGGGAATATTCGGGTTCGTGATCAATCCCCCGATCGCGTTGTATTACATGCAGGGTCTAAATACAACTCCGGTACATGGACACGCCGCCCTGTTCGGTGTTTATGGCATGCTCGGCATCGGCCTGATGCTTTTTGTGCTGAAAGGACTGTATAGCCGGTATGTGTGGAAAGACGGGTTGATAAAATTCGCCTTCTGGAGCATTAACATCGGTTTGTTGCTGATGGTGGTGATAAGCCTGTTGCCCGTGGGCTTTATGCAAACGGTAGCCAGTGTTGAACGCGGCATGTGGTATGCGCGGTCCGCCGAATTTATGCAGCAACCCTTGCTGCAAACTTTCCGGTGGTTAAGAGTAATAGGCGACACTATTTTTGGATTGGGCGCACTGGCTTTGGCACTGTTCGTATTTGGACTCAGAACGGGGTTGTCGGTCGACAAGTCGCGGGTGGACGTATCAGAAGAAAAATATCCTTCTGTTGGTAAACCGTTTTGATGAACAACTTCACTTGTTCAAAAAATTTCTGCCTTCCGGCGATATCATGGCGTAGCTCCAGGGTGGATCGAAGGTTACCTGTATCTGCACATCATAACCCGGAAAACGATCGTTGAGGTTGTTGGTTACACCTTCTACAATGGACTCGCCCATGGGGCAAAACCTTGTGCTCAACGTCATGAGTACCTGGATCCTTTTCGGCCGCTCATCAAACGTTAGTTCGTATAGGAGGCCCATATCCACGATGTTCAGTCCTATTTCGGGATCCATAACATTCTTAAGACTCAAAAGAGCCGCTGCAATTTGGGATGTATCGTTTGCGTTGACGTTCATAATTTTTTTCGTCTGTGAAATACCACTTTAAATACATTTAGATTATACAGAAATGCACAGCAAATCAGGAGCCCGGCACCGGCAGCCATCAAAAAACGGTTCTCAACAAACACACCTGCCGCGAAGACGGCAAATCCGGCGAGATAGCAAACCGCCATGCCATTGAATATTTTCGGGCTGAACAAATCTTTGGGTGTGGGAGTCTTTCCAACACCGGCTGTCGCCTGGTACACGCGGTTCCATATTATAAATGGCAGCGTCTTAAAAGTCATTCCCAAAATCAACGCTGTTATCCATCCAAAAAAAATAGTGAACCCATAGAGCAAAACCAGGCGGCTGTTCGAAACCGCCGATGCAAGTAAAACAAAAATTACTAAGAGGAAGATCACGGGTATGGCCATCATCGCCACCGATGCGAGTGACACTTTCATCTGCTCATCCACGTTTTTTCTCAAACGCGCCTTATAACACTGGTAACAATACCATCCAAACAGGATAACACCCCCCAGCACGCACGCTATCGCAACAACAAACATCACCGGCCAGCCCGAATATAGAAAAGTGAGCACAAACGCAATTAATCCGGCATTGATGAGAACATATATTCTCCACAACAACCGGTTGTTATCGTATTTTGAAATAAGAAACATAGGGATCAGCCTCGACCCTACGCCTATTATCAACAGCAGGAACCATCCCACGATACCGATGTGTGCATGAAACGAAAGATAATGCAATGAATCGGCGGGCAGGATGTTATCAGTGAAATTACACACCAGCAGCAGCCCCATTAAAGTAGTAATCAACAGCCACACCGTAGCCGTCATCACAAAAACCGCGTGCACACTTTCCGATTTGCTCCTGATAACACTTGCCGCGATGTTCACCAGGAATACAAAAACAGCGGCATTAACCAATATTGCACCGGCATGTGCAGGAAAACCCATGTTGAACTGGTAAAAAGCATACACCAGAATAGGAATGCCAATCGCCGCCAGCAAAAAGGAGAGGTAAGCAAGAATGCTGCTGAACAGCCTTCCTTCGATGAGTACCGGCACCAGTTGGTGACTTGCACCAAGAATGATCATCGTTCCCCACCCCAGCGACATGGTATGCGTTATGGCGAGCGTTAACGGCGAAAAATAATGCACACCGGGCGGCGTCAACAGCAATAGTGAGGAACCGGCCAGGAATGCTATCGCGGCATATACATAAAACGGTACGACAACGCCAGGAGGCGTTGTCTTAACCATGTTGCCCTTATTTCCTACAACAATCATTCTGTTTTAAAAATTAAAAGATGCACCTCGCCTTCGCTGATCTCCTTTATCCGGTAATCAAATTTTCTATCTCTCAGTTCGGGCAGTAAAAAAACCGGGATGCGTTTGTGCTGCACAAAAAGAGCTGTATTCACCGGAAGCTTTTCCAATGCTTCGAGGATGATCATCATAGGCATCGGCATGGGAAGTGTGCGTACATCAACGGACTGAATATGACCCTCATATTTTTCCTGCCACGCGTCCCAACCGTCGTCCGATATATGCGGGTCTTCTGTGTTTACTTCCTGCTCCTGGTAGAAATATGTTTCCACCAGGTTTTCATCCAGCACATCTGCATAAGATTGGTATCCCTGCTTTTCGAGCAGCATCATTAAAGGTGTGGGCTCAAAGCTGTTCACAATCTTTAGCGTTTGGCCCTTCCGCAAACCCTTTAATGACCTGAGGATCATTTTCAGCGGATCGTCGCCGCTGTCTATCACCGGGCGCACATCGAGCGATACGATCTTTGTCTGATCCAACGAAGAAACGAAAGCAGGCACCGGCTTTGCCGCATGCACTTCTGCATCTACTGCCCTGTCAACTTCAAATCCCAACGCTTCGAGCCTGCTAAAGAAATCATCTACGCTGCATCCGCCAATTTTACCGGCCATGGCAATACTCGTTCTGCCGGCAATTAATTTTCTCAGGATGGGATTACGCAGTTTTTCAAACTTCGGTGATATACTGACGATCGCCTCCAGTGCCGCCGGCTGCTGCTTGATTATAGCCGCAATTTTTGTATTTGCATCGATCTTCATGCCTGTTTGTTGCGTAATTCTTTTTCGAGACTAAGCGCCTTTGGAAAAAGGATATTATTTTCCAGGTGAACATGGATGTGAATATCTTCTTCAAATTCCTCCAACGAACGGTAAAGAAGCGAGTAGCTCGAGCAGGCATCTTCAGGAAGCGAATAGTCGCTGCTCAATTTTCTGATGATCTCAAGATTTCTGCCCACGCTTTCGTGATCGATCTCCATCATCAGTATAGGATTTTCCACGGTGCCAAAATGAGAAGAAGGACCGGCCGTACCGCTGTTTTTTGCAGCAACGAGCTCTTTGATGAATGGGAACAGCACCTTTTCTTCTTTCACCATGTGCTGACTCATTTCCGAATCGATGTCGCCTACCAGCTTTTCTATCGCCACCAGCTCGGGATGCTGCTTTCCATGCACCCTGGCCACTTTTGCCGAAAAGCTCTTAAGCTCGGGAAGCGACTTCCTTACATACGTGTGATGGGTGTTAACAATGTAATCTGCGAGGAAGTCGATGCTCCAGTCGTTATACGGAAGTTGCTGCCTGCCGAAACTTTTATCTGCCTGCTGCAGTTCCTGCTCAACCTTCACCACGTCAATCCCCTTTTCTGCGCATGCCTGTTTTACTGTTTTCCTGCCACCACAGCAGAAATCAAGTCCGTATTTTTTGAACACGCGTGCCTTATAAAGATCCTTCGCCGCAATTTGTCCGAGTGTTTCTTCACCCTGGCCGCTCACTTTTTTACTGATACGCACCTTCCACCATTCAGGTCCTTCCTCGAGATATTCCCAGGTAAACGTGTTCCCGCGTTCGCCGAGCAATTGGTAATACAGTGGTTTGGGGTCGTGGTCGTTGTGAATTGTCACGCTTTTGCCCTCCTCCAGTTCGTCGAAGCGTTGAAATATCGTAGGATGCTTTTGGCGGGGTTCGAGCAACGTTACGTTGAGAATGTTTTCCTGTGAATCTTGCATGTCTTTTATTTTTTTATGTTGATTGAATTATTTGGCTGAAAGAAAGCAACCTCTTCCGGGTGCACTTTTTACGAGTATGGGCATTTGCCTGAAATAAGCATCGAGAGCATCTTTTAAATAGAAGTGCTTTACGGTACCCATATTGGCCGGGCCATCATCAATGGCGCCGTTGTAGAGCGTCTTTCCGGATGCATCCACGAAAACACAATCGGTGCTCAACTTTGGCTGCATACGCTTTACAAGCTGATGCTGCGAATCTTTAATGTAGGGTATCTTCCAACCGAGGTCCTTCAACAGGTTTTTTATTTTCTGGTCGGTATCCTTCACTTCTGTGAACACAGCGACGAATTCCACCTGGTGGCTGTATTGTTTTATCATCGCACCGAACGTTTCAGTGTGGCTGTAAACGCACGGGCACTGTGTTTGGAGAAAGAGATACACTTTCATTTTCGGTGTTGAACCGGCATTGGAGGGGAGCGACGCCACGATCAATGCGATTATGAGGAACAATATCTTTTTCATGATTTTTTATTTTGCTTCGAGCAAGCCGATGGCTCCCTGTTCAACGCTTGCGAATGAGTGGTCAACAAATGCATAGGTGCCTTTTTCGGGAACTACGAATTCCACGACTACGCCATTACTGGGTCCGAGCTGAACCGTTTGCATTCCCGTCAACTCGTTACGCGGGTTGCCGTCGAGCCACACCTTGTCGAAAATGGTTCCAACGATATGAAAGTTGGAGGTGAAGTTTGCACCGGCATTCAGTACATACATTCTAACGCGTTCGCCGGCTTTTACCTGGATGGGTTTTTTAACATATTGTTTGTATTTACCGTTGAAGGTTACGTACAAAGGCTGGCGCGCCCTGGCTGCGGTTACATCGGTTTCATAGATGGTGTCGCCGTCGGATTTAAGGTAAAATTCATTCTGTACGATCGCCAGTTCCCTGTCTACTTTGCCGGGGAAGCCGTTTTTCGGTTCAACCACCACCATACCGGTCATGCCGGCGATCATGTGCTGCAGGATGATCGGCGTACCGCAGTGGTACATGAACACGCCGGGATAGTTCGCGGTCCATGTAAAATGGAGCGCTTCGCCGGGGCCGAAGCTCCTGTACTTGTCGTGCGGATTAACCATTGCTGCGTGGAAGTCGATCGAGTGCGGCATGGGTGGCGACACCTGTGCAGTGAGGTTCGAACGGTTGAACATGGTGAATTTCACGATCTGTCCAACGCGCACCCGCAATACAGGTCCGGGAACAGAGTCGCCAAAGGTCCAGGCCCAGAAATCGACGCCGCTGGTTACGTTTATCTTTTTGTGCTGCACATCCACACGGATATTAACGGTGTCGTTGTCGGTTACGGGCGGAAGGAACGGCGCATAGGCAACGGGGCCGTCGGTTGTGGTAGAAGGCATGGCTTCTGTGGTGGTAACATAGGCTTCGGGGGCTCCATAAGTCATGTTGTTACTTTTGTAGCTTGTGGAAAAGCAACTGCTGAACAGGGTTCCCATTGCAAGAACAAAGGCAGCAGGTAAGTGACGTTTCATTGTTTTATGATTGATTTTTGTGACTCTTTTTACAAGAGCAAAACTATCATGCAAAAAACAGCCGCTGCAAAAAGAGAAGGCCTATTAACCGTTTTAGTATGAAAGTTTTGAGTATGCCTGACGGCTGTCATTTCAAAAAATGACACAGGTCATGTGGTGGTTTATTTAGTGGCTCCCGGCACCGCGGATGCTCATATATCAGTTTTCTTTTGTAAGTTCGTAATAATGACCAGGGCAAAGCGTCACATATCAGTTCGTCCTTTCTTTTACTCCAGCTTTAAGGACTTTAACACGATTGCCCAAGCCTGATCTCTCCGAGGCTTGGGATACAGCCTTTCTATTGCAATCAGTTACGTTTCGTTTTAAAAAGTAGGTCATGATGAAAAATCAGAAAAACTTTTCTGCCCGGGGTGTTATCATATTTTTTTTGGTACTTATCAATGCGATCATCTTCCGATACGCATACACCGGCCATCCAAACCTGTATTGGTGGTTGCTGGTGACGATGCCGTTGCTGCTGGTGGGCATCTCCGATGTGAATCAGAAAAAGCATGCCATCATCAGGAACTTTCCGTTGATCGGGCACCTGCGCTATTTTTTTGAATTTATCAGGCCGGAGATCAGGCAATACTTTTTTGAATCCGATCTCGACGGAAAGCCCTTTAACCGCCGGCAACGCTCCATTGTGTACCAGCGTGCAAAGAACGAAACGCAAACGGTCGCCTTCGGCATGCAGGCCGACCCCGGCGCCGCGGGGCACGAATGGGTGGCGCATGCCCTCTTTCCAACAAAGATCAACAACAGGGACCTGCGTGTATGGATCGGCAACGGCCAATGCCTGCAGCCTTATCATGCAAATGTTTACAACATTGGCGCGATGAGCTATGGTTCGCTGAGTAAAACCGCAATTATGGCACTGAATGGAGGCGCAAAGCTCGGCAGGTTCGCACACAACACCGGGGAAGGCGGCATCAGCGAATACCACTTGCAGGGCGGTGACCTTATCTGGCAAATCGGCACGGGCTACTTCGGGTGCCGCGACGCGGGCGGCAAGTTCAGTTCGATGGTTTTTCGGAAGAACGCAATGCGCCCCGAAGTGAAGATGATCGAGCTGAAATTGTCACAGGGGGCAAAGCCGGGCCATGGAGGCATTTTGCCGGCGGCTAAAAATACAAGCGAGATCGCCGCTATCAGGATGGTTACTCCCGGCACAACGGTACATTCACCCGCGCGGCACACGGAGTTCAACACGCCAAGGGGATTGATCCAGTTCCTGCA
>CAMPGT010000046.1 GCA_946885665.1 uncultured Chitinophagaceae bacterium
GTTTCAAAGCTTACGGCGATGAATGGCAGGTCATGGGAATGGCGAGCTACGGTGACCGGGGCGATGATTATCGCAAAGCCAAAAAGAAGTTTGAGCAGATGATTTATGACGATGACGCCGGCGGCCTCGAGGGCGATCCTCACCTGCTGGCACTCGGTGGCAGTTCGTTTTCCAAATACTGTTCGGATGCGTTTGTCGATTTCATGGAAAGACCGCGACGCACAACTTTCGATCCGGTTGAGCAGTGGCATAAGGATTATGCCCTTGCGGCGCAGGATCACCTGGAAGAAATCACCCGGAAAATGATAAAATACTGGGTAGATGAAACCGGGATAAAAAATCTTTGCATTGCGGGCGGCGTCGCTATGAATGTGAAGATGAACGGCAATCTTTTTGAGTCGGACTGGCTCGACAAGGTGTATGTATATCCCGTCGCTTCCGATGCCGGTACTTCTATCGGCGCCGGCATGGCACATCAATACCAGGTAAAAGGTTTCCTGGCGAATAAGCCGGTTAGAGACGTGTATCTCGGCAACTCGTTTTCCGATGCGGAAATAGAACAAATACTGATCAGGTGCAAGCTGCCCTATTCAGTGCCTGCAGACCTGGAACGTGAAATTGCAAAGGAGATCGCCGACGGAAAGATCGTAGGCTGGTTTCAAATGGGCATGGAGGCGGGGCAACGGGCGCTGGGAGCGAGATCGATACTTGCGGACCCCAGGACCTGTGCATCGAGAGACACGGTGAACTCCGTTATTAAATACCGGCAGCCGTGGCGGCCATTCTGCCCTTCGATGCTGGGCGAAGAAGCCATCAAATATTTCAAATACAATGACAAGATCGCCGCATCACTCGGGTTGCCATCTTTTGAATACATGACGTTGACACTGACGGCAAACGAAAAGGCGAAAGAGGATATTCCCGCTGTAGTTCATGTGGACGGCACTTCGAGGATACAGGTAGTGAATGAAGAGGCCAATCCAAGATATTACAGGCTGCTGAAAGAATTCAGGGAATTGACCGGCGTTGGCGTTGTCCTCAATACCTCTTTCAATATTAAAGGCGAACCCATCGTATGTACGCCGGCCGATGCCATCAGAACTTTTTATGGTACCGGTCTCGACATACTCGTATTGGGTAACTGCGTTATCAGGAAATGATCAGAATTGCTTATGGTTAAAATAGTTTTCATCGGCGGCTTTGCTTACGGAAAGGTTGTTTACGATTATCTGAAAAAAAATAAACACGTGTCGATGGAGATGTGCATCACGTACCCCGACGCGAACTGCAAAGCTGAATCGGACAGGTTTCCGTGTGACTTGCACATAAAAAAGGATATCAGCGCAAACAAATACCTCGAAGAAATAAAAAACATCGGTCCGGATTTCATCTTTGTGAACGGGTGGTCGGAACTGCTGGACATGGAACTGGTGCAATGCGCGAAACACGGAACAATAGGATTTCATCCGTCGAAGCTGCCTTTGGATCGCGGCCGTTCGGTGCTCGCGTGGCAAATTGAAGAGGGATACCCGGAAACGGCGCTGAGCATGTTTTACATGAATGGGCTGCCGGATTGCGGCGATCTTGTTGCGCAGGAAAAAATTGTGATAGATTTCGAGGATACTGTGAGTGATGTACTGGTGAAGGTTGGTGATGCCTCCTATAATCTGATGAAAGCTTATTTCCCGCTGCTGCGCGAGGGAAAGGCGCCCAGAACGGAGCAAAATATTGGCGAAGGCAATTTCAGAAGGCTGCGTACCGACAGGGATTCCATCATCGACTGGAACAGGAACTCGGTGTTTATCTACAATAAGGTGCGCGCGATCACTTCTCCCTATCCCGGCGCTATTGCAACAGTGGCCGATCAACGGTACAGGATCTGGAAATGCAAAATCATAGATTTTAATGTGGGCAGTGAACTGGCGCCCGGAACACTGGTGGCAACACTTTATGATAATTCACTGGTCATGAGAACTCGTGACGGTTTTTTAAGGGTAATGGATTATGAAAGGATCTGAAATCATTCATCCGGCAACTTCGATAGCCGACTTTGCAAGGCTCAGCATCGCGTCTGATAAGAAGCTAATAGACGCGTTGAAGAAAATGGATGCATTGGAAAGAAAGCTGCTGATCGTTATTGAAAACAAAAAATACAGGGGGTTAGTGAGTGCAGGAGATATTCAGCGGGCCATTATCAAGAACAGGTCGCTGGAAACATGCATCAGCCAGGTGCTGAGGAAGAATATACGGATTGGAAGACCACAGGATTCTTTCGACACGGTAAAGAAAATGATGCTTGATTACCGGATGGAATTTTGCCCGGTGGTGAACGGCACGAACGATGTAGTGAAAATTTATTTCTGGGAAGACCTTTTTCTCGATAGCAAAGTAACACCGGTCAGGAAGTTTGATCTGCCGATTGTTGTTATGGCGGGAGGTTTCGGCACCAGGTTGCGCCCCCTCACCCGCGTATTGCCCAAGCCATTGATCCCGATCGGCGAGAAAACCATGCTGGAAGAGATTTTTGACCGGTTTGGCCGCCACGGCTGCAACCAGTTTTACATTTCGGTTAATTATAAAGCCGAGTTGATTGAATTTTATCTGAAGAATGAGAATCTGCCGTATGAACTCAATTTTGTGCGGGAAGAAAAGCCGATGGGTACGGCAGGCAGCCTTTCGTTGCTGAAGGGTAAGATAACGCAGACATTCTTTGTAAATAATTGCGACATCCTGATCGACCAGGATTACTCCGAAATACTCAGCTTTCACTATAAGCAAAGAAATGAGATTACCATTGTTGCTGCACTCAGGCATTATGCCATTCCGTATGGAACCATCGAAACGGGAAATAACGGTCACCTGGTTGATCTGATCGAAAAACCTGAACTTACTTTTAAGATCAACAGCGGTATGTATATCCTTGAGCCGCATTTGATAGACGAAATTCCTTCGGGCGACTTTTTTCACATCACGCAACTGATCGATGCAGTAAAAGCCAGGAAGGGAAAGATCGGCGTTTTTCCCGTGAGCGAAGGATCGTGGAAAGACATTGGGGAGGCTCACTTATTAAAGCAATATTTCAATGGTCACTAGTAAAAGGATACTTATTATTTCAGAGGCGCACCTGATCAGGACCTTCGTTCTGGCAACAATAAAAAAGATAAAGGAAGAAACCGGTTCGCGCTTTGATTGTTTTATCACCACTACCATTGATGAGGCGGCTAAATCGGGCCTGTATGAGGTGTTCGAGAACGTGTATGTCAATGAGTTTCCCAAGGGGTTGGCGAAAAGTATACCGAAGGTGAAAACAATGCAGGCGATATATGGCATGAGAAAGTTGGCCATGCAACTGGGACAATATGACATTGCTCATGTTCATTTTTATTATTCCTACTACTCGCTGTTCATGCCTATTATCAGGAAGAAGGCGAAAAAAACATTTCTTACTTTTTTTGGGTCAGATTATTACAAGCCGGGGAGGACGGCGCACCTGGTAATTGGGAAGTCATTGACGGTGTTTGATCGCGTGTTTGCGATAAGCAATGGTATGCTTGCCCAACTCACGGAACGATACAGGCTGGAAAAATCGAAAACCGGCATTTTGTATTTTTTGATCAGCAGCTTTATAGCCTTCGATACGTTTTTGAAGGAGCACACGAACGCGTCGGCAAAACAACTGTGGAACTTTGACAAGCCCACCATCGTTTGCGGTTATAGCGCGGCCATTATTATGAGGCATATGATGGTGATTGATACACTTGACCCGATGAGCGATAAAATTGCCGGCTACAAGGTGGTATTTCCCATGACGTACGGCTGGAAGGGCGATGAAAGGAGAGCGATGGTGAGAGAAAGGCTGGACAAGACTGCACTCGACTATGAAATAATTGAAGAGTTCATGCCCGTTGAAAAGCTGCAGGCGCTAAGACTGGCTACCGACATTTTCATTAATGTACCGTCGAGCGACCAGTTGGCTGCTTCCATGCTGGAGCATCTGGCTGCCGGGAGTGTTGTCATCACCGGCAGATGGTTGCCGTACAATGACCTGGTTGAAATGGGCGTGTACCTGATATTTATTGAATCGCCCGAACAGTTGGGTGATGCCCTTGCAGATGCGGTTGCGAATTTTGAAATGCACAAAGAAAAATCGCGGATCAACAGGGAAATCATTCTAAAGCTGATGAGCTGGGACTCGATTAAGGGAAACTGGTATACCAATTACAACTTAATGTAGCAAGCAATATGTCTGGCTTCAGTGGTATTTATATTTTTGATCAACAGCAGTCGGCCAAACTGAAGAGTTTCATTTTTCCGGAAAATTTACATGGATTTTATCCTTTGAGATATGAGTTGCAGAACGACTGTTTTTCGCTCAGGTGCTATAATAACGGCAAATTTTTCAGAGATGGTCATGTTTTTGCCAGCACCAACAACATTGTGGGATTTGATGGCATAAACCTTTCGGGAAGCAACCTGGAGGGAACAAAGAGTCTTGAGGACTTCGTGTCGAAGGTGGGGGAGATAAAGGGCACATTCAGTTGCTTTTACATAGACCGGCAGGCGCGAAAAGTATGCCTCTTTGCCGACAAGACCGGCGCACACCAGATATTTTATTACCGGAACGCCTCCTTTTTTGCGTTTTCATCATCAATTTTTCTTTTGATAGATATCCTCAGGCATTTTGGCGTTGAGCCGACGGTTTCGGTATTTTCTTCCTACATGATGCTGTCATTGGGATATCTTATGGAGGACTATACACTCGTTTCTGAAATAAGAAAGGTGTGCGGGGGGCATTACATAACTGCGGATACAGATGGCCTTTCGAACCAAAAGTACCACGACTATTACAGGAAAACGCAATACACAAGACTGACGGACGATCTGATTGAAGAAATTGATGCAAGATTCAAGAAGTCCATAAAGCTGGAATATGGTAAGGACAGCGAGTATGGTTTTAGCCATGTGGCAACATTGAGTGGCGGGCTCGACTCCCGCCTCAACGTGATGCTGGCTAATAAAACGGGTTACAAGGATATTACGTGCGTCACTTTCAGCGAAGGCTTTAAATCCGACGAGATGACAGCCCGGAAGATCACGCACGACTCCGGTATGAAACACATAGTCTTTTTATTGAACGGCGGATTCCCGTTATACGATATTGAAACGCCGCTGATACTGAACAATTGCGCGGTATATTATTTTGGGAGCGCCCAAACCCTGGCATCGGTTAAACGAATTAATTTTTCTGGCTACGGTTTGTTCCACAACGGCATACTGGCTGAAAGCAGCAAGGGGTCTTATCTGTCGGGCAGGAGGCATAAGGTGCCTTCAATAGACAGGCACTTTAGGATTTCGGAAAAAACGTTCGAAAAATTGGATAAGGGCGCCCTCGATAACATTTTCGATAAATACCAGAATGATGAGATGTTTATGACCTATAACAGGGGATTTAATGCAGCTCACAATGGTTCCTGGGTCACAATGCCGTTTACCGATTCGGTATATACGTACATGGAGAACGATTTTGCTGATCTCGCTTACTCAGTCGACCCGCAATTGCGCTTTGCGGCTTACCTCACAATTGAATGGATGAACCATAAAAATCCTGAAACGGCGAATTATGTTTGGCAAAGAGATGTGAAACCCACAAACAACGCGATTAAAAAGTTCCGGGCGCGTGTTATTTACCGCCTGAAGCTGTCTATGTCGCAGAAACGGGATATTGCGGCGCCGATAAGTGAATGGTACCATGCAAGCGAAGATTTGCGGACATTCATTGCGTACCAATTTAACCATTCACATGCTTTTGATGTTGTTCCTGTGGAAATCCAGAAGGATCTGAAGGAGTTGTTTTCGAGCGATTCAATAGATGAAAAATTATTATGCCTTTCTTATATGAAATCAATAGAGCTACTGTTTATTAGATAATGAGTTGAGAAACCAGCTTTCGATATACATCCGGGAAATTGAGAATATTGCGAATAAAGGGTTCTTCTACCTCTTTACTTCGCAGGGCTTGATCGTGATCGTGGGATTTGCGTCCCAGTTTTTTGTTGCCGGCATCCTGGATCCGGCTGATATGGGAAGAATAAAGATTATGCAGACGTATATCAATCTTTCAGCGCTGATATGCGGTTTGGGTTTTGAAACTTCGTTGCTAACGCTTGTGTCGGCAAGCGGCGACGAGGCCGAAAAAAGAAGGCTGTACCAGGCCGCCTTGCTGGTGTCGATGGGATCGTTTGCGTTGTTGTTCGCTGTTCTTAGCGTCTTTTCTTATTTGGGCATTATATCCGCAGATCCGGTTATTACCAGGCTGTTCCCGCTCTACATGCTTTTCTTACTGCCGCTCACGGTGCAGAATCTGCAAATGGCCTATTACCAGGCGACGAAGAGGATCAAGACGATGGCGAGGCTCCAGTTGATCGTCAAGTCGGTAACCGTGGCACTTCTCATTTACCTTACTTACCTGTTTCAACTGAAAGGTTACATCATCACTATCGTCGTCACCGGCATGCTGACGGTTTTAATTTTCCAGGTGGGCCTTAAGAACATAAGGCTGAACCGCGATTTTTTCAGCATTAATGCTGCACTGGTAAAGAGGATGTGGAAGTTGGCAGCTTATGCGCTGCTGGCGAATATCGTGGGGCTGGTGACCACTACGCTGGACATTTACCTGGTCAATTACATGATAGCCGAAAGGGTGGAAGTGGGGTATTACATGTTTGCACTCACCATTATAAGTGTATATCAACTGGTGCCGCTTACGATCCAGCAGGTGTCGCTCCCGTATTTTTCGGAACAGGCGAGCGATTACACCAGGTGGTACAGATCGTATTCAAAGTACAACCGGCTCAACCATGTACTCGTTGCCCTGGTGGTGGCGGCGGGTATCGTGACGATTCCATTTCTTATTGGCTTCGCCTTTTCGGGCAAGTACGACCGGTCGGTTTATTACTTTGTGTTTTTGGCGGTGGCCTGGATGATCAAGAATTCATCCGTCATCAAACCGACTGCGATAATGGGTCATGGCAGGTTTGACATCAATTTTAAGGTATCGCTGATCAATTTTGCCTTGTCGCTTCCCATTTTATTTGTGTTGATAAACTTTTATGGTTTGGATGGGGCGCTTATAGGAAAGGTCATCGCCGCCGTTATCTACTATATCACTACAACTGCGATGTTTCGAAAATTTAATAATTCTTTGTAATGAGTATCACGATCGTGTACGTTGCTATAGTGGGACAGAACTACGGTGGCGTGGAGCAGAAAATAATTTCACAGTTCGACGCGCTTAAGCAGTATCGATCGAATGTATTTTTATACCTGTTGACCTCTTTTCCGCCCAGGGGCGCGTTCGCGGAACAAATAAAAAAAAGGTCCGGTGTGCATGTGCTGGTTAACAGTTCTGAAAAGGCCGGTAATCCTGTGACACGGCGAATGGAGAAATTCACTTTGCTCACCAATGCGCTTAAGCGTCATGACCCCGGTAAAACGATTATTTATTTTCGTCATCCCGATTCTGACTACGCATTTTGCAGGTTTTTAAAAGAAAATCCGCGGTTTAAAATTGTGACTGAACACCAGCAGATTGAGAACGAATACAGGGTTTACAAGTTTAAGGGCAACCACATCAATAATATTTTGGAGACCATCTACGGAAGAAGTGTAAGAAGGAGACTTGCTGCGTTTGTTGGCGTAACGCCGCAGATTACGGACTTTGAGATGAAAGAAAGTGGCCAGCCTTATAAGATGAATTACACGATGGGCAACGGCATTGACGTGCATAGGTACCCTCTTCGGTCATTAAACACTGGGCATCCTGAAATCATAAAGATCCTTTTTGTGGGCAGCGGCTACCTCAAGCATGGCCTTGACAGGTTGATTAAAGGGTTGGGAAATTATGTGCAGTCGGGCACGGGTGCGTACACCATTAATGTAAGGATCGCCGGTCAAAGCCGGCAGATGAAACGGAATGTTCAACTGGTACAAAAGTTGAAGCTCAACAACTACGTGGAATTTCTCGGCGACAGAAGTCTCGATGAACTGAATGTACATTTTGACTGGGCGGATGTGGCGCTTGGCAGCCTGGGCTTTCACCGTGGCGGGCTGAAGTACACTTCTACCCTCAAGTCGAGAGAATACTTCAGCCGGGGGATACCTTTTTTCGACAGCGGCTACGACGAGGATCTTGTTCCATGTGAGAAATATGTGTATGCCATAGACGCCGATGAAAGCCCGATAAACATACCCGACGTTATAGATTTTGCACTCAAAATGCGCGAGGATATTCAGCATCCGAAGGAAATGCGCGACTATGCTATGACCTACCTTGACTGGACCATTAAAATGAAGGGCCTTATCGAATTTTTAGAGTCTGTGCTGATCAGACAGCCTGAACTGTTACCAGAAACAATTTGAGGAATTTATGAAGTCATATCTACAGTTCGCAATCGTTGGTTGTGGCCGCATCGGTCAACGTCATGCGGAACACATCAAAAACAATGGGATCCTTACAGCCGTATGCGACACGGTAAAAGAGAAGGCTGATGCGTTGGCGGAAAAGTACGGCGCCAAGGCGTATTACAGTATCGAGTGTTTGTTGGGCGATAGCCAGGGCATTGATGTTGTTTCCGTTTGTTCGCCCAATGGCCTGCATGCCGAACATGCGATCAAGGCGCTTAATGCAGGCAGCCATGTGCTATGTGAAAAGCCAATGGCTATCAATGTTCACGATTGCGGCGAAATGATAAAGGTCGCCGAACGTGCCAACAGGCGGCTTTTTGCTGTAAAGCAAAACAGGTTTAACCCGCCGGTGGAAGCGGTAAAGAAGATCATTGACGAGGGACGGCTGGGAAATATCTACAGTGTTCAGCTTAGTTGCTTCTGGAACCGCAACCCCGACTATTACAAGGATTCCTGGAAAGGTAGCCTCGATATGGACGGGGGCACCTTGTTTACGCAGTTCAGTCATTTTATTGACTTGCTGTATTGGCTGATCGGCGACATCAGGGACGTAAAGGCGTTTACGAAAAATTTTGCCCACAAAGACATCATAGACTTCGAAGACACAGGTGCGGTAATCATTGAATTTTACAATGGCGCCATCGGTACGCTTAACTACACTGTGAATAGCTATGAAAGAAATATGGAAGGTTCGCTAACAATATTTGCGGAGCACGGAACCATTAAGATAGGAGGCAAGTATTTGAATGAGCTGGAATACCAGAATATCAAAGATTATAAGATACAGGATCTGCCAGATGGAAATAAGGCAAACAGCTATGGCAACTATGAAGGTTCAATGAGCAATCACGATAAGGTATATGAAAATCTGGTGAATGTGTTGAAGAATAACGCCGTTATTTCCACCAGCGCTTTCGAGGCGCTGAAAACAGTTGAGATCATAGACAGAATATACCGTTCTTCCGTTTGTTAATATCATCACATGCAAGTTCCATTTGTAGACCTGAAAAAGCAATATCAATCAATTAAGCAATTGGTTGACCAGAACATCCAGGCAGTCATTGATAACACGAGCTTTATCGGCGGCGAGCCTGTGTTTGATTTTGAAAAGAATTTTGCCAGCCTGTATGGTGTGAAGCACTGCATATCTGTGGCAAACGGCACCGACTCGCTGTACATTATCATGAAGATGCTGGGTATCGGGCCGGGTGATGAAGTGATCACTGCAGCCAATAGCTGGATATCATCTTCTGAAACGATTACGCAAACCGGGGCAAGGCCGGTGTTTGTGGACATTCACCCGGATTATTACAGCATGGATGAACGTTTGCTGGAAAAGGCCATTACTGCTAAAACCAAAGCGGTAATTGCCGTTCACCTCCATGGACAGGTTTGCGACATCGAGACGATCAGCAGCATTTGCCATGAAAAAGGGATCTTCCTGATTGAAGATTGCGCGCAGTCGCACTTTTCGGAGTTTGGCGAAATAAGGGCGGGCACCTTTGGCGTGGCAGGCTCATTCAGTTTTTATCCCGGCAAAAATCTTGGCGCATACGGCGATGCAGGATGCATCATCACGAACGATGATGATCTTGCCATGAAATGCAAGATGTATGCAAGGCACGGCGCCCTGAAAAAACATCAACACGAAATAGAGGGTATCAACAGCAGAATGGATGGTTTGCAGGCGGCAGTGTTAAATGCCAAGCTTCCTTATATTCTGGAGTGGACGGAACAGCGGATCGCAAACGCGGACCGCTATTTCAAAGCGCTTGCAGGAACGCACGACGTCGCACTGCCGGCAATAAGACCGGGCAGTAAACATACTTTTC
The DNA here is from genome assembly GCA_946885665.1 of uncultured Chitinophagaceae bacterium. The sequence goes on from CAMPGT010000046.1 coordinate 10,296, forward strand.
ATCTCTTTGTTATAAGAACGAAACGCAGGGACCAACTCAAAGATTACCTGAATGAACGGGGAATTGAAACAGCCATTCATTATCCTGCGGCGCTTCCATTCTTAAAGGCATATGAATACCTGGGACACAAACCGGCGGATTTTCCGGTGGCATATGCGTATCAAAGTGAAATATTGTCGTTGCCGATGTATCCCGAGCTGGGTGAAGCGGAGATTGCTTATGTGTGTGACGCCGTCAACTCGTTTTTTACAGAAGCGATAATCGGAAAAAGACTGGTGAATGCGGAAGACGTTTTATAATTCCTGGTTTTCGCTTATTGTGTTCGTGGGGCTTATCATTTTTGTTCCCTACAAAGTTTCTTATTTCAGTTTTAAAGCGTCAGATGTCTGGCTTTGGATGTGCCTGGCGCTGCAGTATCTTCACGGTTACTACCTGAAGGCCGACTTCCGCAACAGGCTATTTATTAAAACGCTCGGTTTATGGATGGGAGTGATTGCCATCTTGGGCACGCTTTTCCAGGCCTGGCACGACGGCACACGGTTTGAGCCGGAATTCATCAGTGAATTTTACAGATTCTTCAGGTACTTCCTGATATTCAAGCTGGTTGAGAATGTTGTTGTCAATTCTACGCGATGGGATGTAAAGAAGTTCTTTTATGCGTACACCGCCATGGGCGGCATAGTGGTGGTATTGTCGTTCCTGGAGTTTTATGCTGTGGGACCCTTTAAAGATATTGTGCTGAGTTTTTACTACATCGTGCCCGATCAAACTTTTGACGAATACTTTGAGGAGTTTGGACGATTGCTGGGAGTAATGGGCAATTCCAATGCCACCGGTATTTATATGACCAGTACGTTGGTTTTTCCATTTTTCTTTTTGATCCTCAAAAGAGAAAGCCTGTTGATGCGGCTGGTTTTGGTTTCGTATGTTTTACTTGCATTGATTGTTATTGTCTTTATGACGGCGTCCAGAACGTCGATTATTATAAGCATCCTGCTGTTTTTGTTTGTCGTTCTGTTGTCATTTGCCCAGGTGAAAAACTTTGTCCGTTTTATCGTCTTTATGATAATTGGCATATTGCTGGGCGTTTTTTTGTATTCCGAATATGGGGCCGAGATCACGCTGGCCGACAGGGTCACGTACTTTTTCGAAGGAAGAAGCACCAGCGGCGAAAAAGTTGGCTTTATCGAGTCGCTGGGCAGAAACGAACTTTGGCTTAACAGGGTACACACATTTGAGCACCACGCTAACCCGGTGGCCGCCGTAACGGGGATGGGCTATACACATGTGTACAAAGAATACTCCGACAACGGCCTGCTTTCGTCTTTCTTCAACGGGGGCATGGCGGGATTGATTTTGCGATGCGCATTGTACTTCCTCGTGTTCAAATATTGTGTGTGGGATGCTTTTAAGAGATACAAAAGAGTTAGCGCAGACGCGTTTCCGCTGATTACCGGGGTGATTTCATTTGCATTTATTTTATGGGAGCTGACCGCCGACCTTGTTGAGCACGTAAAACTGGGACAGCTCTTTTATTTGACCTTTAGTTTTTCGGTGATATATGTGGCCAGGTTTTATGGCCGTGGCAAAAAGCAGGCGCCCGGCCATATCAGGAACACAACTGCTCATGAACATCTGGTAAATGGCAAATATTCTTATTAACGGCATATCTGCGAAAGCGGGAGGCGGCAAAAGCATTCTTGTGAATTTTTTGAGTTTGCTCCAAAAAGCCGAAACGAACGATAAATATATCGTCGTTGTACCCGATGCAGGATTCTCCATTTATGCGAGGGAGAATGTGTTGATCGTGCCCTTTTTAAATTCCGGGTTTTCGTTGTTCAGGTATTACGTTTCGGGAGTGCGCAAGCTGATTAAAAAACACAACATTTCACTCGTCTTTAACCTGGCCGACATCATCGTGCCTGTTTCAACCAGGCAAATCTATTTATTTGACTGGCCCTATGCTATCTACCCCGATAGTGTTGCATGGTCGAAGATGACAAAAAAGGAACTGCTGTTCAGGAAATTCAAATTGTTTTTGATCAGGCGGTTTATGCGCTTTCCCGCATTGCTCATTGCACAAACGAATGTTGCACGGAGCAGGCTTGAGGATATTTACCGGATCAACAATATCGAGGTAGTACCCAACGCCGTTTCGCTCGATCATTTTTCCGGTGGACAGCATGTTGACTACGGATTGCCCGAAAGTACCTTTAAGCTGCTCTATCTTACGAAGTACTACACGCACAAGAACATCGAAGTGTTTCTGTCGATGGCGCGAATCATACGCGACCAGGATCTTCCTTTCAGCATCGTTATCACCATTGATGAATCGCAGAACAGCAATGCCCGGAAATTCCTGGAAGATATAAAGAAAGAAGGCCTGGATAAAATTGTCATCAACGTGGGGCCTGTTAAGATGGAGCACGTTCCCTCTCTGTATGAACAAACGCAGGCGCTGCTGATGCCGTCGCTTCTTGAGTCTTTTTCGGGAACCTATGTGGAGGCGATGTATCACGGCAAACCGATATTTACCTCCGACCTCGACTTTGCAAGAGTGGTTTGCGACGACGCTGCTTTTTACTTCGATCCGCATAGCCCACATTCGATCATCGATGTTATTCGTGCGGCATACAACAGCCCTGATTCGCTTCTTGCAAAAATTCGACTGGGTAAAGAAAGGCTGAATGGTTGCCTCAACTGGCCACAGGCCTTTGAAAAATATTTAAACATCATAGAACGATATAAAAACTAGCTGGAGGTATCATGAGATGGAGGATTTGTACCAACTGTGTAATGGATTCGAGCGACTCGAAAATTACTTTCGACGAGAAGGGAGTGTGCGATCATTGCAATGATTTTTATACAAACATTGCTGTACACTGGCACACTGGTGATAAGGGCAGAGCCGAATTGGACACCATCGTTCGGAAGATAAAAAGAGAAGGGGAGGGAAAAGATTTTGACTGTATCCTGGGCATGAGCGGGGGAGTGGACAGTTCATATCTTCTGCACCTCGCCGTTACAGAGCTTGGATTAAGGCCGCTTGTATTTCATGTTGACGGTGGCTGGAATTCGGAAATTGCCGTCCATAATATCCAGGTAATGGTGGATAAGCTGGGTCTCGACCTCTACACCGAGGTGAGTGATTGGGAAGAGATGAAGAACCTTCAGCTCGCTTATTTCCGCTCGGGTGTGCCGCACATAGATATTCCGCAGGACCACGCGTTTATTGCCACGCTGTACAACTTTGCCAGCAAATACAAGATCCGGTACATCCTCAATGGCGGAAATATTTCTACGGAATGTGTCAGAAACCCGATGGAGTGGCTGTATTACGGTACCGATATGGCCCAGATCAGGGATATCATCAACCGGTTTTGCGACATCAGGCTGAAGTCATACCCTTTCAGTTCCATACTCAGGCACAAATTCTACCTGCGGTACATTAAGAAAGTGCAGGTGGTAAAGCCGCTTAACTACATGCCTTACAACAAACAGGAGGCGCTGCGGCTGCTGGAAGACACTTATGGCTGGAAGCCCTATCCGCAAAAGCATTTCGAATCGCGCTTTACAAAATTTTACGAAGGATACTGGCTGCCCGAACGTTTTGGATTCGATACGAGAAAAACGCAGTATTCCAGCCTTATCCTTACCAAACAAATGACGAGGGACGAGGCGCTGGAAAAGTTGAAAAAACCTGCCTATGACCCGGCAACGATAGATGATGAGTTCAACTACATAGCGACGAAACTCGGCATTACCGCGAAGGAGCTAAGGAGCTATTTCAACATGGAAAGGAAATACTATTGGGATTACAGGAACCGTGTGTCGATGTTTGTTCTCGGCGCAAAAGTTCTTAAATACATGGGAGTGGAACGATCCATTAAAAGATGATCACAATAATTAATTACGGGTCAGGAAACATCAGTGCCATCGGCAATATCTTCGAAAGGCTGAGAATTGCCTTTAACGTGGCCGACACGCCGGAACAAGTGGAGCAGGCGGAAAAGATAATATTGCCCGGGGTGGGAGCCTTCGACGAAACCATTTCAATGGTGAATGAGTCGGGCTTCAGGCCGGTACTCGACCGGCACGTGCTGGAAAAACGAAAGCCGGTTCTGGGAATATGCGTGGGTATGCAAATACTGGCCAAAAAAAGCGAAGAGGGCCAACTGGCGGGATTGGGCTGGATCGATGGTGAAGTGAGAAAGTTTGATCCTGCCCTGTTGTTGCATAAACCTAAGCTGCCGCATCTTGGCTGGAACTCCGTGAAGGTGGAAAAGAAAAACAAAGTTTTTGAAGAAGTTGAAGAAGAACGGGGATTTTATTTCTTGCATAGCTATTATTTTGATTGCGCCGACGAGAGCGACGTATTGTCCACAACATTTTACGGGAAGAAATTTGCTTCTTCGGTTCAGCACGATAATATCTACGGTGTGCAATTCCATCCGGAGAAGAGTCATAACAATGGTGTTAACCTGTTAAAAAATTTTGCCGAACTCAAATGCTGCGATCAAGAATAATACCTTGCCTGCTTGTACATAATAAGGGCCTTGTCAAAACAACAGCCTTTAAGGATCCGAAGTACGTTGGCGACCCTATCAATGCAGTCAAGATATTCAACGAAAAAGAAGTGGATGAACTGATTGTTCTGGATATTGACGCCACTGTCCGGAAAAGAGGACCCGATTTCGGGATGATCAAAAATCTTGCTGTGGAATGCCGTATGCCGTTTTGTTACGGCGGGGGCGTTTCGACGGTGGAGATGGCAAAGCGAATTATCAGCCTCGGCGCAGAAAAAGTTGCGCTCAGTTCGTCGGCAATGGAAAATCCTTCGTTGTTGTCGCAAATAGGAAAGGCGGTGGGCGTTCAGAGCGTGGTGGTGATACTGGACGTCAAGAAGAGGAGTTTATTTGGTGGTTACGAAGTGTACATTCACAATGGCACGAAGGCTACCGGGTTGAAGTTGAGTGAAGCGGTTAAGATGATCGATACATATGGGGTGGGAGAGCTGGTTATTAACTCGATCGACCGCGATGGCGGCATGCAGGGATATGATTTTTCATTGATTGACGTTGCGCGACAGTTAACCGACGTGCCCCTGACGGTTTTGGGTGGTGCCGGCAGCCTTGAAGATATCGGCCGGCTGATCGGGCGATACAAAATTATCGGCGCCGCTGCCGGAAGTCTCTTTGTCTTTAAAGGAAAATACCGCGCTGTATTAATCAATTATCCAAATGCATCCGAAAAGAGGAACATTGTTCCTGTTGTAACTAATGAAACAAATTATTCAGTCATTTAAGTCGGGTGAAACTATTTTGGAGCAGGTGCCTGTGCCGATGGTGCGGAAGGGAACGGTGCTGGTGAGAACAACGCGTTCGCTCGTATCGCTCGGCACTGAAAAGATGCTGGTTGAATTCGGGAAATCGAATTTGATAGCGAAAGCCAGGCAGCAGCCCGAGAAGGTGAAACAGGTTTTGGATAAAATAAAAACGGATGGGCTGGTGCCGACACTTGAAGCCGTTTTCAATAAACTGGGTGAGCCATTGCCGCTGGGTTATTGCAATGCCGGAACCGTGGTGGCGGTAGGCGAAGGAGTGAGTGAATTCAGCATCGGTGACCGCGTTGCCTCGAACGGCCCGCACGCTGAGTATGTTTGTGTACCCGGCAACCTCGCTGCACACGTGCCCGCACAGGTTACCGATGAAGAAGCGACATTCACGGTAATCGGTGCAATTGGCCTGCAGGGCGTGAGATTACTGAATCCCCTGTTTGGCGAAACGATAGTGGTGATAGGAATGGGATTGGTTGGCCAGATAACGGCACAACTGCTAACCGCGAGCGGCTGCAGGGTGGTTGGCGTGGATATCGACGAAAAGAAATTGAGTCTTTGTACTCAGTATGGGATCATTCCTTTCAATGCATCTGCGGGTGACATAGTAAAATATATCGCGTCCATTACGGGCGACAATGGCGCCGATGGAGTGATCATCACGGCTTCGGCGAAAAGCGATGAGATCATATCGCAGGCCGCCAGGATGAGCCGCAAGCGCGGCCGCATCGTACTTGTCGGAGTTGTCGGGTTAAGCCTGAACAGGTCCGAGTTTTATCAGAAAGAATTGTCTTTCCAGGTTTCCTGTTCTTATGGACCCGGACGGTACGATGAAAATTATGAGCAGAAAGGGATCGATTATCCTTTGCCTTTTGTTAGATGGACGGAGAAACGAAATTTTGAGGCGATCCTCCAGGCAATGGCAACCGGCAGGCTTCATGTGAAAGAAATGATCACTGAAACGATACCCCTTGATGACTACAAAACCATTTATGATGATATTGGCGCTGCGAAGTCCATTGCGTCTATCTTGAAATATGACAGCGATGATCAACTGCCATTATCGAACACCGTTGTGCTCAACCATAACAAGTACGAGGGCGCAAAAGGAGTCATCGGTATCGTTGGCGCGGGAAATTTTACCAAGATGACGATGCTACCTTCTTTGAAGCCGGCCAATGCGGTGTATAAATACATTGCCAGCGCGGCAGGCGTTACTTCAACTTCACTCGCCAGGAAATATGGATTTTCACATTCTACTACAGATTACAGGGAGATATTTAAAGACGCGGACGTTGACCTGGTGCTGATCACTACGCGGCACGACAAGCATGCTGCAATGGTATCGGAGGCGTTGAATGCGGGCAAGCATGTATTTGTTGAAAAGCCCCTTGCATTAAACAATTCGCAGCTCGAGCAGGTAATTGCGGCTAATAAGGAGGCGAAAGTAAGCCTGACGGTGGGCTTCAACAGGAGGTTTTCGCCACATTCCATCAAAGTGAAAAGTCTTTTGGGAAAAGGGCCAGTCAACGTGATCGCAACAATGAATGCCGGTTTCATTCCGCCCGATACGTGGGTACATGATCCCGTTGTGGGCGGCGGGCGAATTATCGGAGAGGCCTGTCATTTTATCGACCTTATCAGCTTTTTTACCGGTAGCAGGGTAATAGCGGTGTGCATGAACGCTATGGCAGTGGCGCCGGCCGACAATACCGATAACGCGACCATTCTATTGAAATATGAAGATGGTTCGAACGGTGTGATCAATTATTTTTCGAACGGTTCCAAAGCGTATCCGAAAGAAAGGATAGAAGTGTATTCGCAAGGCCGAACAGCCATCATCGACAACTTCCGGCAAACAACCGGGTATGGATTTAAAGGGTTTTCGAAACTGAAGACAGGTTTGGACAAGGGACACAAAAACCAGTTTGCCGAACTTGTAAAACGGGTAAAAAGCGGCGGCAATGCGCTCATCGGTTTCGATGAACTGGTGAACACCACCAGGGCCAGTTTTGCAGCAGTGGAAAGCATGAGGAAAAACTGCTGGGTAAAGATCGAATGATTGTACATGTTTAAAAGAATAAAAGAAGTAATTCATCTTTTCCGCAACATGGGACCACGCTACCTCGTCTTTAGAGGCAAACACGAAGTGTTGAGGCGTTCCGGGCTGCTGAAAAGGAAGTTTCCCGTCCAGCCTGCAAAAATTGACTTGCCAT
>CAMPGT010000047.1 GCA_946885665.1 uncultured Chitinophagaceae bacterium
TACCGCCAGCGGGGGATATTTTCGCCGCATGCCTATCCCCCTCCGGAGGGGGTGGTCCCGAAGGGACCGGGGGAGGACACACCGCCAGCGGGGGATATTTTAGCCGCATACCTTTCCCCCTCCGGAGGGGGTGGTCCCGAAGGGACCGGGGGAGGACACCCCGCCAGCGGGGGATATTTAACCGCATACTTTTCCTCCTCCGGAGGGGGTGGTCCCGAAGGGACCGGGGGAGGACCCTGCCATCAGGGAAGTTTTAGCCATCGCATGAAACCGTGCAACACGAACACACCATATGGACCATTGGGCACTCGACGCACACACTCGAAGAATTCGTGGCCATGCTGCAATCCTTCTCCATTAAACTACTCGTGGACATACGAAGCTTTCCCGGCTCGAGAAAATTTCCGCAATTCAATAAAGAAACCCTCGAAACATCCATCCCTGCTCACCACATCGAATACACTCACCTCAAAGACCTCGGAGGAAGAAGAAAAGTGCGTAAAGATTCGACCAATACCGCCTGGCGCCACCCAGCCTTCCGCGGATACGCGGATTATATGGAAACACCCGAGTTTGCAGCAGGCATACAACAACTCGAAGAAATGGCGAAGAAGAAAGCAACTGCCTATATGTGCTCCGAAGCCGTGTGGTGGAGCTGCCACCGCTCAATGGTTTCCGATTACCTCAAGGTGCGCGGCTGGAAAGTGATGCACATCATGAGCGTGGGAAAAGCTGATGAACACCCGTACACATCACCCGCACGCATTGTTGACGGGCAATTAACCTACAAAGACGAACAGCAATTGTTTTAAGCACCGCCGATTTTACCAATCAGGCGATATCCCTTACATTCATTAACGAAGCAATTTCACGTGTAATGAAACAAACAATTTTCCTGGTAACCTGTTGCCTGCTCTCGTTTATACTGCCGGCGCAAAAACGCAACAGCTCACTACCCAAGATAGCCATTGCATCGTTTGGCATAGAGTCGAGCACCTTTTCGCCCGCGCTCACCCACGAAGAAGCCTTCCATCCAAAATATGGCGACGAGGTTTTCACCTCTTACCCTTTTTTATCCAACAACTCCTCCATTCGTAAGCGCGCCACCTGGTTCCCTACTGTTGCCGCCCGTTCACTGCCCGGCGGCGCCGTTACCCGCGAAGCGTATGAATCGATTGTGACAAAAATCCTGAACGGCCTTGAAAAGAATAAACCTTACGATGGCATGTTCCTCGACCTTCACGGAGCCATGAGCGTAGTGGGCCTCGACGATCCCGAAGGCGACTTCATCACCAGGATCCGCAAAGTGATTGGCGACAAACCTGTTATCTCCGCATCAATGGACCTCCACGGAAATGTTTCGTGGCGGCTGGCGGAAAATGCCGACCTTATCACCTGTTATAGAATGGCGCCTCATGAAGACGCCATGGAAACAAAACAACGGGCCGTGGAAAATTTGCTTGAACGGCTTGAAAGCGGAAAAGGCAAGCCCGCATACAAAGCGTGGATACCGATACCGATACTGCTCCCCGGCGAACAAACCAGTACGCGAATAGAACCCGCAAAAACCATCTACCAGGCTGTTGCACCTGCAAGCAAACAAGACGGGATTATAGATGCCGCCATATGGGTAGGATATCCCTGGGCAGACGAGCCGCGTAACCATGCAGTGGTAATGGTTACCGGCGACGACAAAGAAAAAGTAACAGCAACTGCAGAGCGCCTCGCGAAAAGCTTCTGGAATGCGAGAAAGAAATTTACGTTCGTCGCGCCCACCGGTTCACTCAATGAGTGTCTTGCAAAGGCGTTGTCTTCAAAGGATCATCCTTATTTCATCAGTGACTCAGGCGACAATCCCACAGCAGGCGGTGCGGGCGACGTAACCTGGACGCTTCAGCAAATACTTGCCCGCACAGCATTCAAGTCGCCAACCGGACCATCGCTGATTTACGCATCCATACCCGGCCCCGACCTGATAAAAAAAGCCGTTGCCGCCGGCGTGGGAGCAACAGTCGAAGGATATGTTGGCGCACAAGTCGATGCCAGGTTCGCGCCGCCTTTACTGATTTCGGGAACCGTGCAATCTATTGTCCACGGAGATATACACGAGGAAACTGAAGTGGTCATAAAAACCGGCAGCGTAAATATTATCGTTACGAAGAAAAGAAAGCCCTATCACAAAGAAGTAGATTTTACAAGGCTCGGATTGAAGCCGCGGAAAACGGACATCGTAGTGGTAAAGATAGGATACCTGGAGCCTGAATTATATGCCATGCGCAAGGGATGGATGTTGGCGCTCACTCCGGGAGGCGTTGACCAATACCTCGAGCGGCTTGATTACAAGAGGATCCAACGGCCGATGTTTCCGCTAGACAAGAATATGGCCGATCCCGATCTTTCTGCAAAGCTGGTGCCCTAATGCTGAAGCCGGACAAGCAATTACCGCGGAGAAATGGGGATTAGTGGCGAGAATGTTTTTCTCCTAATGTAAACGACCTCGATATGTCAAAGCCGAGACGAAATTCACCGTTCTTCCAGTTTCTCGTTGTATAAGGAATAAATTGGTTTTCGAGTATCGCTGTCGAATTGCTGATGCTGATGTGGAAGATGTGTCCACCGGTTACGATTTCCCAGCCAATCGAAAACGGATGATAAAATTCAACCTCATGCTGTCGGAAGTAACTATCGCTTTCTGCGCTGCGGAAAGGAATAAAATAATCAGCCACCAGGGCCATGCGTGGTGTAAGCTTCCATCGTGCCCCAATGCCCAGGGCCAACACGCCATTCATGTCTTTAAAAGCAACGAAATTCCTTCTAATGTAAGTGGGAAGGATGGCAATGGAAAAACTGCTGTTGAATTTTCGCGCCAGGATAAGCTGAAACATAAAGCTCCAGCGGTCTTGCAGCCCCTCAAAATGCGCATCCGAAGCCGAATCATCGAGCGCTGCCCTTGTCGACACCACTGCATTGGCATATCCGGTGAGTGAAAAAGGAATCCTGTTATCAGTTGTTTGCTTCAGCAATTTATATTTCATCTTCCCTTCAAACAGTTGCGTCAGCGAATTGAAAGAAACACTACCGCCTCTCACCTCGGCAGAACCCTTCGCCCTGCTGAGTCCCAATGTCAGGCGGTCCGTTACTCCATAGTCAACACCGATTTTGATATCAGTCGAGTTTTCAATCCCAAAAAATGTTTTGACCCCACCGAACTGTCCTGCCAAATCATCAAAACGATGCGTAACATTCAATCTTAGTTCGTGTTTAAACAGCGTTTCGTTTGATTGAGCGGTAAGAATGTAATCAGAATTAAAAGTTCCCTTTATATATTTTTCAGCATCGGCGGAATCCGGATACAGGCTGCTCAAGCCATCCTGTGCCGCAACTCGCAGGCAACCAACGATGCACGAAGAAATCAACAAAATCTTTATCCGATAATTTGCCAGCATTACTACATTATTTATTTGGAACGGCCGTGGCATTTACTTTAACATCAACCGACTCTGCGATGTTTTTAAATAAAAAAGAGGGGATTTCAATTTGATGATTGGCCAGCTCAATTTTGAACTCCGCAGTCGCAGTGATCTTTGCACCCCTGATGGCGAGAACGCCCGGCACCTTGTAAGGTCGGGTTACGCCATGCAATGTTAAACTACCCTCTACATGAACCGGGTGCGTCCCCTCCGCGGCGGGATCTATCTCCTCCATTATTTTTCCTTTGAACTCCGCGTACGGATACTTGTCGGTTTCAAGAAAGGTGTCATTAAAATGCTGCTGCATGAGCGACTTGCGGAACTGAAATGTGTTCACCGGCACCTTGAAGTACACGTCTTTTGTATTCGCGTTGAAGGCAAAAAATCCTTTATCAGTACTGGCCTTTATATCTTCTATAGGTGCTGACGAAAAAAATGAAATGCCCGCCTCATTACAAATAAAAATATTCTGCGCATGTCCGGACCGGACAAAAAGCACCAATAAGCTGATAAAAATAATTCTCTTCATGTCCATTTTTTGAAATGTTCCCTATGACCACCGTTTCAATTTTCAGGAGCACAGTTTTCTATCCAAATGTTTAAAGAATCGCGTGTGGTTTTTGGTAAAGGAGCGTTGCCCTGGGGCATATCTGCCCTGTCCTGGATGACCCTGAAGTAAAATTGATCGGTATATTCTTCGACTCCGCTGTATGTCCTGAAATCCCCGGGCGCAGACGCGTCTCCAACATGACAGGTATTAGTACAATTGTCTGCAATTATATCCTTCACATAATTATCGTAGGTCACGTTCTGATCAGGAAATTTAGGCGTGCAGGTATCATTGCCGTTTGCCGCCGCAGACGATTCCGGCGCAATTTTAGAACAAGTGGAAAAAATTATAACGCAAACTGCAAGCAGCAAAACAAAGTGCAACCTTTTCATCCGCCATTGTTTAAGATGAAACAAAAACCGGAAACGTTGACATTAACTTATCTCCGGTTTTTTTATCCTGGCAATCAGGGTACGCAACGCAGTTGTTGGGGCAACTATTAATAGCCGGGGATTCCTCCACCACCACCGCCGTCGCCACCATCACCACCGCCGTCATCGGCTCCGCCACTGCTATCGCTGGTAGCAGTAAATGGTGCTATGATTTCTCCTGCCGGAAAATTTTCAGAATGTATCTGCACGTATAGCTTTCCAGCCTTCAGATCTGCGGCCTGATCGGCTGTTAATGTTGCGGCGGTTGACATAGAGCCGGTAGTCTCCATCGGAAACCCGGTGATGGGAACAATTATCGGCCCGGCATCATGAATATGCATTTCTATGGCGTTCGAGGTGAGGTCCTTCCAATCGAACGAATAAGAAAGTTCCATTGTTTCGGGATCAAAAGTTGCGTTCAACGTTCCTGTAGCCGAAGTCTCAACCTGATCATTGGACTTTGTAAAGCTCGAGTTGAATGATAGTTGTTCATCACCGCCATTATCGGAATCTGATGAGTCGTCTTTGCTGCACGCCCCAATGAGTAATGCACCGCAAAGCGCAAGCAACAAAACTGCTGATTTCTGGTTAAAATAAGAAAATGCGATTTTCATAAATAATTGCTTTAATGTTCAATGATATCCGACCAATTATCAGCCGGTTATTTAAAATTGTATTTAGCGCTGACAAGCACACCTGCACTGGCTAATTTCACCTTCCCACCACCAATTCCCTTTAGTGGAAGTTTCGCATATGGGCTCACTTGCAATCCAAACCTATTCCAGGTTTTTTCATATCCGGCTGAAAAATTCACTATTGAAAAAACATGCTTGTTTTCGTTAAAAAAATTATACTCCGCGGTTTGCACACTTCCGTTAACTTTCGAGCGTAAGAGGTAATTTTCTTTCTGCATCCAAACCGAAGAAAGTCCGGCACTGATGAATCCCATACTATTGTGTCGCTGCATCACATCATAGCGCAGGTTTATGGGCACATCGAAAATGCGGCACTCGGCGTCCACCCGGAATAATGCAGGATAACTTACGGATGAGGAGTAGTCGGCCGGCCCCGCCGAATACAATTTAGATGTGAGCAATAGTCCAGACTCGACCGACCACCTTGGAGCAAACCTGTGATGGACCATTACACCCACATCCAACGCCGCCGGACCGTTCAGCCTGGTTTTTATCCCGCTCCAGTTGGTGCCAACGGCAATCGCAAGGCTCCACCTGGAAAAACCATCTTTCCTCTTTGCCTGGGGAGTCACAGCAGCATTGCCAATGTCTGTAATCGCTGTCGGGGTATGATGCTTCGTCGCACTGAAAATCGACTTGCTGATGTCATCACGAAAATCGGAATTGGTACCGTTTACCCGGAACATCACTGTATCGAATTTTGTGCTTAAGTGCCGTTTCAATGAATCAGCCCGAACCGCAATGTCACTGCTTACTTCCTCGCCCGGATACGGACCCCTGTTCGCAGCAGGTCTTGCCTGCAGCTGTGAAATATCCTCAGCCATAAAGACCATATCTTCCCCTGTTGTCTGGCTCGACTGCGTATCTGCATGCTGAATATGTTCCGATTTCCTGTGTTCAGATATGTTTTTCCGGGTGTTCATCATTGGTCTTTGTTTTATCATTAAGCCCGTGAAAATCTCTCCTACTCCAAAGAGAAGAGTTGCCAGCAACAGTATCAATATCACGCGGTGCCACCTGTGCGTCTTTAACACATCTGCCCGCGATAACATTTCATCCTCTGCGAGTTGGGTCCTGATTTTGTCCCACTGCTCCTGTTTTTCTTCCCGGGGATTAGGGATTTGATAATTTTCCGCGGCGTCTCTGAACAAGTCATACAATTCCCGGTCAGTTAGATTTGGAGAGAACTTCTTCATGAGTTTTTTTTAACATTTTTCGCAACAGCTCTCTTGCTTTAACAAGATTGGACCGGGATGTGCTTTCCGAAATCCCCACGATTTCGCAGATTTCCTTATGTGAATACCCATCTATAACATATAAGTTGAAAACCATCCGGTATGCCGGAGGAAGCGAGCGTATCATTGCAATCAGCAAATCGTAAGTAGTGTCTTCCATTGGATGTATGCTATATCGTGTTGAATAGGCAATCTCATCGCTGAGCTCTCTGAATTGAAAATCCTCCTTTTCCTTCCTGTGATGATCGATTGCGGTAAATACGATTATCTTCTTCAGCCAACCTTTAAAATAGTTCGTCGTGAGAGCGGCATCTGCAGGACATATAAATCCCTGTATTTTTCTAAAAACTTTTATGAAGGCATCGTTTATTATTTCCATAGCATTTTCTTTGTCTCTGGTATAACGCAGGCATATTTTCAAAGCATAATTGTAAAATGTTTCATACAATTCCCGCTGAGATCCAGGCTCACCTCCTTTGCATCCTTCTATGATGAGTATCAGATTATAATCATGCGGCACTATCAAAAATTTATTGCATTGCCAATCTGATAGTAGTATCGTAGAAAGGGGCTGAAACGCTGCTTGCTGCATTACTTTCCAGTAAAAAAGAAAAAACTTTAACTTTTTAGACGGCTAATAATGAATGCGACTCGATTAATAAGTATCCTACTGCAAACAGTCTGATAACAAATGCTTTGTTCAGCAGGCGCAATAAAAAATCCCGCGCGAGGCGGGATGACTGTTTGGGGGTAATAGCATCAATTATGAAGGATCTTTCTTGTTTATGCGTTTTTGTTGCTCTCGCTGTATTTCCTGCTGTTTCTGCTGAAGGCGTTGGTGGTGCTCCTGCTGTATTTCCTGTTGCTTCTGTTGAAGGCGTTGCTGGTGCTCCTGCTGTATTTCCTGCTGCTTTTGCTGAATGCGCTCCTGCACCCGCAGCATATTTTGCTCATTCTCTTTCAAAATAATTTCTATTTGTGCTAAGTTCACTTCATTCTCCACAATATCTTTCATCCGCTCGTTTACCTTCCCTATCTCTTCATTGATCTTCTTTTGCTGCTCCTCGGTTAAACCTATTTTTTCCAATTCGAGTTCTTTGAGCGGCGCCAGCGCCTGGTTGAGGGCCTCAACATCCACGGGAGCCACGGGCGGTACCGGCGCCACTGCAGGAGCCGTTGGGGCAGCTGGCACGGGCGGCACCGGAGGAACCGGTGGAACAGGAGGAACAGGTGGTGGCAGCTTTCCATATTTATTCTCGTTCTGTTTCCTGTCGCTGTTCCAATCTGCCATGGTCATGGCTTCCACCGATTGCTTTCGCATATCCCGTATTAACACTACCTCCTCGCTTCCCGTTCTGATGACAGACAAGTGATAACCTTTTTTGTTTGCTTTTTCAGGCGCAATAGAAGGCTCCGTTACAGGTTCGCTGGCAACCTGTTCTTCTTCGCCTGCCGGCACGGTATCAACCTGCTGCCATACCTGGAAATAAGGTGCAGGCTGTTGGCGTTCATCTTTCTGTTGTTGCTCGCTTCTGAATGCCAGCAGAATAACGGCCAGAAGTGGCAAGGCAAATAAAAATTTTGTAAGGTGCAGCCTGGCACTTTTCATTTTGTTCATCATGGCGATTCGTTTTTTAAGGTCCGCAATATTGAAGTGACTGGCAATGCTGAACTGCGGCGCGCCTATCACTTTCAGCAGCAGGTATTGGTATTGTTTTCTGTCGTACCCCTTCGCGAGTACATTATTATCGGCAATGAATTCGAGGTTTTGCCTGATGCACTTTCTGAGCAGCCAGGCAAAAGGATTGTACCAGTTCATCACGCACACCAGTTCTGCAAGAACAAGGTCCATCGTGTGGCCCTGTTTTACATGCACGATCTCATGCTGAATGATCCGCTGCAATTCTTCCGCAGAATGTTCGCTTGTATTCACGTAAATCGAATTGCCAAACGTGAACGCGCCTCGCGACGCGGTGGTTTCATACAGACGCAAATTCTCTTCCTTATACACCAGCCGCGAACGTTTCTTCATCTTCCTGTACGCATAAACCTGCAGCGAAAGCCGTACGAGGCCTACTGTCACACCCACCAGGAAAACCACACCTAGCCAGTCGCTAATGGTAAGGTCCGACAACTGAAATCCCACACGGTGCATGTACGCGGCTACCGGTGGAAAATTAGCAACGACGTTCGCCTTTTCATCGTCGTTCACGAGCCATGGCGTAACGTTCACAAAGGGAAGAGCAAACGAAAGCAATACATAACCAAACAGGTACATCCTGTTCCATTGATAAAATGTGAGCGGACGCAACAGCACACGATAGAAGATATACACCAGCGACAGGCTCACCGAAAACTTGATAAGATATTCCGCTGCAGTCATAGGTTACTTTTTCTTTTTTTCAATCATGTCTATGATTTCTTTCAGTTCCTGCGAACTGATCTTTTTCTGTTCGGCAAAGAAGGCCACCAGGTCCTTGTACGAATTGTCGAAATGCTGCCGCACCACACCCGTAAGAAAATTCTTTTTGTACTCCGACTCCCTCACGGCGGCCTTGTAGAGATACATGTTGCCGATTAGCCGGCTGCTCACGTACCCCTTCTTCTCCAGGTTTTTAACCGTAGAGGCCAACGTTGTGTAAGGCGGCCTCGGCTCTTCTTCCATGTTTTCGAGGATGGTCTTCACATTGCCCTCGCCCGTTTTCCAAACCGCCCTCATGGCCTGCTCTTCCTGTGGTGTAAGTTTTTCCGGCATTCTACGATGTTTTCGTAAACCTACGACGATTTCGTAGAAGTGCAAAATTTTTCTCGGTCCGCATTAAAAGTACCCGTGTCAGCAAATAAAACAGGGGGCTTCTGCGTTTAGTATCCGTTTCTATGTTATTGGTTCATAACCTATTCAATCCAATCCTGTAATAAAGCCCCTTACCGATGAAGCTCCGGTGCCTGCTTTCTATCTGCCTTTTTCTTGCATTTTCGTCGACTGCCCAGGAGTTGCAAAAGCCGGTGCGACTGAAAACCGGTACGCTTACACGGGCCAATAACATTCAGCGTGAGCGCAATATGACTGCAGCCCTGCGCCCCGTTCAATACAAAAACAGCTACTATACGCTCATCCAGTTCAACAAGCTGCCGGGCAAACAGCAGCGTCAGCAACTGGAAAAAGAAGGAATTGTTCTCTTTACCTACATCCCTGAAAATACTTACCTGGCCGAGGTGAAAGCATCGGTTGCGCCGCTTTCACTGAAAAGAAATATGATCAGCGGCGTGTTTGCACTCGAGCCTTCATCCAAAATAGCCGCCGGGGTGCCCGAGAAACTATCAACATCCGCTACCGACCCCAATAGTGTGATAGCCGTGCATTTCTTTGGAAGCATCGATAAAGCAACCGTCATGGCCGAGCTCACAGCGGCAGGCGCGCAGGTTGCCAATACGAAAATTCAGCCGGCAAATGTGGTGTTTGTCAACGCCAAAGAGCCGGCTGTGCAAAAAATTGCCAGGCTGCCCTTCGTGGCCTACATCAGCAGTCAGTACCTGAAAGATGTGCCGGTCAATTACAATAATCACGGCGCCCATTCGGTGAATGCATTGAGCTCCACTGTTGGCCGCAACCTGCAGGGACAAAATATCACCATCGGTATTGGCGACAATGCCGACCCCTCCACACACGTCGATTTTACGGGACGGTTGATCAACCGTTTTCCGTTAACGCCGGAGGATCATGGCACACACACCACCGGAACGGTAGCCGGCGCGGGCATCCTCAATCCGAAGTATAAAGGCATGGCGCCCAAGGCAACGATCATCAGCCAAATGTTCAGCGATATTCTCGTCAACACACCCTTTAATGTGGCAGACTACAACATGGTGCTCACGAACAACTCGTATTACAATGGGCTCGCCGGTTGCCCCGGTCAGGGCGACTACGACGTGCTGAGCAATTTTGTTGACGTGCAGATGAACAACGATCCTTCGCTGCTGCATGTATTTGCAGCGGGAAATGACGGAAATTATAACTGTTCGCCCTACCCTGCTTCTTTTGCAACGATAAAATCAGGCTTTCAATGCGGGAAAAATGTGCTGACTGTAGGAGGAATGAATACGGCCGATTACAGCATCATTAATTTTTCGAGCCGCGGGCCGGTGGATGACGGACGTCTTAAACCTGAAATTGTAGCAGGCGGTGCAAACGTTGTGTCGACTGTTCGCAACAACGGATATACCTCGTTCAGCGGCACGAGTATGGCCGCGCCTACCGTAACGGGCACGTTGGCTTTATTGTATCAGCGATACCGCCAACTGCATGGCGGCGACAATCCTCCTGCCGCATTGATGAAGGCCATCACCTGCAACACTGCAGACGATCTCGGCAACCCGGGTCCGGATTTTACCTTCGGCTTCGGCAGCCTCAATGCACGAAACGCCGTGGAGGCCATCGAAGGCAATCACTATTTTATTAACACAGTAAGCAGTGGCGGAACGTCCACGCATACCATCACCGGAATACCCGCCGGTACGCACCAGGTAAAGGTAATGCTGTACTGGAACGATCCTGCCGCGGCCCCTTTTGCTGCAACAACTATGGTAAATAATTTGGATCTGTCGGTTACTGCCGGCGGCTCTGTGCATTTACCGCTTGTTCTAAATCCGAATCCCGGTGGCGTTTACAATGTGGCCACAGAAGGTGTTGACAATACCAACAATATCGAACAGGTTGTGATCAACAATCCCTCGGGCGACCTGGTGATCAATATTTCAGGAACCGACATTCCTACAGGACAGCAGGAATATGTACTGGTGTACCAGATCATTCAACCGTCGGTTACACTCGAATATCCCTTCGGCAAAGAAACCATGGTTCCCGGCGAACAGGAAATCATTCGCTGGAGCGCCTATGGAAGCAATAATACCGGCTTCACCGTTGAATATTCAGTAAACGGCGGCAGTAACTGGACAACCATCAATAACAACGTTTCACCTGCAAGCCGTTCTTATGCATGGAGCGTTCCCAATCTGCCCACTGGCACGGCACTCATACGTGTAACCCGTAATGTTGCCGGCTACTCCGATGTTACCGAACACCCTTTCACCATACTCGGCCAACCCAACCTAACGGTGAGCAATACCTGCCCCGGCTATGCACAATTGAGCTGGGGGGCGGTATCCACCGCAACGGGTTATGAAATTATGATGCTGAGAGGCGATTCGATGCAAACCATCGCTACTGCTGCCACTACCAGCTACCTGCTTGGCGGACTGAGCAAAGACAGCACCTATTGGTTGTCGGTAAGAGCTTTACAGGGTTCGGTGGCCGGGCGCCGCTCAATCAGTAAAGCCGTTACACCGGCCGGCGGCAGTTGTCCGTCGCCCACATACAATCACGACTTTGCACCCGACCTGCTGACGGCGCCGGTTACGGGCCGCATGCATACTTCATCGGCATTATCAAATGCAGTTGCACCGCAGGTACGCGTGAGGAACCTGGGACGCGTTGCTTCGACAGGTTCATTCAACGTTTCGTATCAAATCAACAACGGTGCAATTGTCACTGAAACCTCTTCTGCGATTATTCCTGCTCTTTCCACCTATACCTATACCTTTTCGACTACCTGTGATCTGTCGGCACCCGGAACATATTCCATAAGGGTTTGGGTAGATTACGGCAACGATGTGCTGCATACGAATGATACGCTCAGAACGATTGCCAAACAACTGAAAAATGACGCCGTTGCTCTCTCGCCATCGTACACGGAAGGTTTTGAAAGCAGCGCTTCGCAAACTTATTACAACAATGCCATGGGATTTGAGGGCGTTGACCGTGGCGATTTCCGCTCGAACAACAGTAACGGCAGGGCACGCACGTTTGTGAATACCGAATTTGCACATAGCGGCAACCGCGCCGTAACGCTCGATCAAAAAAGCTACAGCACACTTTCTTCATCAGACAGTCTTATTCTCACCTTTAATCTTGGAAATTATTCGGCATCCGACCAATTGTGGCTGGACTATTTTTACAAAAACCATGGTATCGATTTCGAGTTGCCCGGCAACAAGGTGTGGATACGCGGCAGCGAGAACAACGCATGGATCGAGGTATTTACTTTGCCGGTGGATAATATTTCGGATATAGGCAAATATCTTTCCGCGGCGCCGGTAAATATTACGGAAACCCTGGCGGCTGCGGTGCCTGCACAAACAGTGAGCAGCAGCTTCCAGGTGAAGTTTGGCCAGCAGGGATTTACCTCTGCCAACACCGTTATTCCCGACGGTAATGTTGACGACGGAATAACATACGATGACGTTACCATTACGCTTGCCAGCAATGATGTAAGCATGCGAAAGGTGCTTACCCCATCCGTGGAGAATGTATGTTCCCTGGGTGCCACAGAAACGATATCTGTAAAAGTTAAAAACGCAGGCGCTGCTACACTCACCAATGTTCCTGTTTCGTACAGCATTAACGGAGCTACCGTTACCGAAAATATTCCTTCCATCGCGGCACACCAGGAGGCAGATTATGTGTTTACACAAAAAGCCAACCTGCAAACCTATCAGCCTTACGTATTAAAAACATGGGTACACTATCCAGCCGACACCTACAAGCATAACGACACGCTTACGTATTCGTTTACCACGGTTCCTGTTATTTCAAATTATCCATACCGCGAAGGATTTGAAAACAACAACGGGTATTGGCACGCCGGCGGCATCAACAGCAGTTGGCAATGGGGCAAGCCCGAAAATTCGGTAATTAACAAAGCGGCAAACGGCAGCAATGCCTGGGTCACCGGCCTCACAGGCAATTACAATAATGGTGAGAAATCTTACCTGTACTCACCGTGTTTTGACCTCAGCGGGCTCGCACAGCCGGTTCTTTCATTCAGTCACATTTTCCTTACAGAAGACAACTGCTATTGCGATGCGCATTGGGTGGAATACAGCACCGATGGCACCACATGGACGAAACTCGGCGATGCCGCCAGCGGTATAAACTGGTATGATGATGTTGTGATGCAGCAATGGCAGGTGTCCAACACGCGTTGGCACGTATCCAGTTTCGATGTTCCTGCCACGGGCAGCAGTGTACGTTTCAGGTTCGTCATGAACTCGGACGTGGCCGTATCGTTCGAAGGCGTGGGAATTGATGATATCCACCTATTCGACAAGCGCGCCATTTACAATGGCGCGGACCTCAGTGCCGGACTGGAGAAAATTGTAAACGACAGTAACTGGATCGATTTCGAAATGAATGGCAAAATCGTCGCTTCCGTTAATTCGCATGGTCAAAACCTGGGAACAACGAAAGTGAAGGTATTCACCAACACCAGCCAGGTAAGAAACAATGGTTACCAGTATTATCTCGACAGAAATATTGTTGTGGAGCCGGCAAATCAACCACAGCAACCAGTTTCGATCCGGTATTATTTCCGGCAGGCAGAAGCGCTCAATCTTATCAATGCAGTTGGCTGCTCAAGCTGCGACAATATCTCCGATCCTTACGAAGCAGGTGTTACGCAATACAGCGGGTTGCCCATGGAAGAAAACGGTTCATTACATGACAATGACAGTGGTCTGTATCATTTTATTACTCCTGACAAGGTAGACATCGTGCCTTATGACGATGGATATTTTGCAGAGTTTAATGTGCATTCGTTCTCTGAATTCTGGATCAACAGCGGTGGCCCAAATCAAATCCTCGCCATCCCGGAGATCATCGATTCATTCAGCGCGACCAAAGTGAATAAATCGGCCCTGCTCGAGTGGACAACGTGGAAAGAACTGAATGTCGGCAAATTCATTGTTGAAAAAAGCGTCGATGGCATTTCATTCAACACCATCGCAGAAGTAGTTTCAACAGGCGACTACATAACAGCGGGCGAATATAGTTTCACTGATGATTCGTTGGTCTGGGGAATGAACTACTACCGCATCGCCACCGTACACCAGGACGGCCAAACCGTTCGTTCGGTAGTTGATTCCATTAACTACAACGGCAGCGATTTAAAGATCGTTGACTCCTTCACCGTGAAGGAAGTGAACGAAACGGCAATGCTGCGATGGATAACTTTTACGGAGTCGAACACCAGCAAATTCATTATCGAAAAAAGTGCAGACGACATTACTTATACCGTAATCGGTGAAGTGGCCGCCAGCGGAAATACGAATACATTGAACGAATACGAGTTTACGGATGCCAGCCTGCTGTGGGGAGCCAACTACTACCGGATAAAGACAGTTAACAGCATTGGCCAGTACGTGTATTCGCCTGTTCGGATGATCGACAATACGGGGAGAAAGCTGCTGACCTATGTGTTCCCCAACCCGGTGAAAAACGGTGTCGTTTACATCAACACAACAGTTGATTGCAGCCGCCTTGAATTGAGGAGTGCACTCGGCACAACCGTTATCGCTAAAAATGTGCAGGGCAGGCAAAATGTTCTCGACGTACATCGTGTTGCACCTGGCCTGTATTTCCTAACGATCGTTACGGAAGCCGGCAAAAAAATTGAAAAAGTTCTGGTAGCTGATTAGTAGCCCCAGCTTTTCATCACCTTCAGGTCTTCAGCCACCGAATCAAGCGGCGTTTTGCCCTGGTAAGATTCCTGTTCGATGATGAATTGTTTGGTGCCGCCCATTTTCTTTCCGGCGTCTACAATGTCTTTTACCGGAAGAACGCCCTTGCCGAGGATGGTGCTTTCATAACCACCCATTTCGCCATGCTCGCTTTTTATTTCATCTTTTACGTGCATGGATTCGAAGCGGCCGGGATAGCGTTTCATAATGTCGAGGGCGCGTCCGCCGGCGCCGTACATATTGCCAATGTCCAATTGCTGCGCAACGAGATCGGCGTCGGTATGTTCGAGAATAATGTCGAAAATCTTTTTATTATTCAGCGAAAACTCGAACTCAAAATCATGATTGTGATAGCCATACTTCACACCTGATTTCTTGCAGAGTTCACCACATTTGTTAAACAAGTCGAGGAAACGAAGCAGCTCATCATATTTTGTGCGCAGCTTTTCGTCGAGCCAGGGGCTGATCACGTATTGCTGGCCAACTGTGGCCGCATCTTCAACGGTATGCTTCCAGGTATCTGTAAAATCTTTCTTTGAAGCGTCCCAGTGCTGGGCGCCGAAAACACTGTGACCGCTTACCATTTCAAGGCCGAGGTCATTAAGGATTTTTTTGAAGTCGGTGGGGCTGTAACCATAAAACTTTCTATCGCCGTATCCCGCATGTTCTACGTATTTATAGCCGATGGCAGCTATTTTGCGGAGGGTGCCCATTGGGTCCTTCCCCATATCGTCGCGTACGGAATATAATTGCACGCCCACTATTTCATTTGCTTTATTCGACGCAAAGAGGCGGTTGGAAAGTAAAGAGGCGGATGCAACAGTGAGTGCACTATTCCTGATAAATTTTCTTCTCGATGTCATGGCATTATTTTATGCCATCAAGATAGTGCAATTTAACGTTTCACAGTTAGGTAATTAATGAGAGCCGCGGCGCGCGTTGATCACCACAACCGGGTTGGCAATTCCATTCAAATCGTAAACGATCCTGCCTTCCCTGATGGTCATTTCACATTCGAATTTCTGGTTGGCCTTCAACTTATAACCCATCCTGTCGAATATGCCGAAGTCGCCCTTGCGCATGTTCAGTATGGCTATATCTGCAACAGAGCCGACAGATAAATTACCCAGCTCTTCCCGCTGAATAGCCTGTGCAGGCGCCCAGGTTGAAGCTTTGATCACTGCGGGTATGTCCATGCCTAGCGCGACGAATGTTGACATTACATTCAGCATATTCTTCATCGCGGCATTCATGCTGCCGGTGTGCAGGTCGGTGCTCATGGTGTTGGGAAAGAAGCCGGCTTTTGTTGCGGGAATGGCCTGCCTGTAATCAAAGCTTCCTCCACCATATCCCACGTCAAAGACGATCCCTCTTTGCTGCGCAGTTTTAACGAATGGTTTCAGCTCCCTTGTTTTCAGGTCAACGATGGGGTCTCTTCTGTCCAGTTCAGTAAAGGTGTGCGTATAGATATCGCCGGGACGCAGGTGTTTAAAAAACAATTCCTCGATAGACAAAGGTGCGTGCGTGTCGTCGCCACCAAAGTCAACGATCACGGGCATCTTCGCCATGGTGCCTGCTTTTACCGCATTGTCAACCGGCGTCCATTGCGCGGCTTCGTAATGCGCCACCTTGAATCCAACTACATATTGTCTGTATCTCCTCGCTACCATGGCCGCCATTTTGGGGTCCATGTCCATCGTATCCTGTTCGTAGGCGCCGCCTCTCATTCCCTCACCAACAATGTTGAGGAACGACAGCACCCTCGTCTGTGAATTATCAATAATATTTTTCTTGAATAAGGGAAACGATTTCCAACCTGCGCCGCCACAATCAACAACGGTGGTCACGCCTACCCGAAAGGTGAATCCATCGGGCGGAAGGGCGAGCAGCCCATTGCTGAGGTAGTGATCGGGTTCGGTACCGGCAAACACGTGCGCGTGCATATCTATCAGCCCCGGCGTAACGTACATGCCGCGTGCGTCAACTACCTGCACTGCGCCGGTGGTGTCTATATTTGCGGCAACCATCGCTATCTTACCGTCCTTCACGGCCACGTCCATCACTTTGTCAATATTGTTCTTCGCGTCAATTACATGACCGCCTTTGATGACGATCGAATACTCCTGCGACCTGACTGAAAATACAAAGCCTGTCAGTACGGCGAGTACAAGCAATGCTCTTTGTTTCATTATGTAGTAGTTCTGATTTTAAACAGCCGCTTTTTTAAGTTCTTCGTTAACACGCGAGGCCACAATTTTTTCTTCCCCGGGTTTGAGCATGAAAACGGTAATATTGATGGTATTATCTCCCTCTCCCATTACTTCAATAGACGGCGCGCCATTGCGGAGTCTTTCCTGCATTTCTTTCCTGGTCAGTTTCACCAGCGACTGATCCCATGAAATGCTCAGCTTCGGCGTATGATTGGCTATCTCGGGCACACTCACTTTTGTTGAAACACCGTTTACTTTCTTCGCGGCTTTTTCGATGGTGGCCACCTGGTCCTCCCACATCTTCCATTCCTTGTCATGATCCTGCTTCACGTAGCGGTCGAGTGCGGCGTACATGCCCAGTATTTCTTCCTTGTTCACCTTCATGCCGCGGCCAATATTTCCTCCTCGTGGAGGTGCGCTCAGCCTGGCTGCAGCAACAAGGTGCTTCTTTCCCAGCAGCAAACCTGCGCTTTGCGGGCCGCGCAGCGCCTTTCCTCCTGAAATACATACCAGGTCGAAACCCATGTCGGTATATTTCCAGAGATTTTCGACCGGCGGAACGTCGGCAGCAATATCAATGATGGTAGGAACATTATTTTTCTTCGCCACTTCCAGCCATTCCTTGTGAAGGATCTTTCCATGCGGCGAGCTCTCATTGAGGT
>CAMPGT010000048.1 GCA_946885665.1 uncultured Chitinophagaceae bacterium
CGGCAAAAGAAAATTGCTTTGTTTCCCAAGTCACTATTACCACCCGGAGGATTGTATTATTTTAGAAAGAAATTATTTGGAATTTTTTCCCAAAAACATCTGTCGGAAATAAAAAGTTCTTTTGCCCTTTGCCCTTTGCCTTTTGCCGTCAATTCATGCTCCTCTCACTATACTTCTCCTTGCAAAGAACATACGTAGAAGGAACGTGATTGAAAAAAGAATTTTTGACAAGGTTATCAAACTGCTCCTGGTAGTGCATCTCTGCTTCTTCACCCACCACCTTCGATTTTTTCCAGTTTGAAATTTTCTTAAATGCTTTTCGGCTGTTGTGACGAAGCCTGCTCTCGTTGATAAAAAACTGGCCTGTGATGGCTTTTCTTTTGTCGGGAAATAATAGGTTCATACGGTTGGGTTACGGCTTTGGTTGAATTAATTCAGCGGAGCAAAAAAATACCCCTCTTCGCTTAAAATATAACTGTTGGGAACATAACTGCAGAACGACTTATTGATCAACTCCTGCGCCTCCTGGCGGTAACGCGTGCTGATGGCAGGTGTGCGAAGCGCAAATTTCCAGCTCTGTATCTTCAGGTAGGCAAGGTGGCTGGCCTGCGCAATATGGCTGTCGTTGATGTGAAATTTCGCAGCCAGGTAATCCTGTTCATTTTCCAGGAAATGGTTCATAAGGGTTGGATTTTAGGGTTCGTTGAATACCAGTGTTCAGGTACATCTCAAACGGGATTCAGTATCAAAAAATTGTGTTCGGGGCCTTTCTCCGCTTATACCATGCTTGCACGCCATTAAAGTACGCAGCAATTGCACGCATATTATAAAAAACACTGTTAATCTGGCCCTTATGCCATGAACAACTTATCATCGAGTAAGGAGAAATACTTATGGCCGCCTATTTTATTTTGACGTCCACAAAAAAGACTATTTATTTGATATTCAATTGTGCGAATCGATGTTTAAACAGGACAAAAAGAGTACACATATACTTTTTTCGGATGATGACACCGATGATGCTTTGCTGTTTACGCAAGCCGCCGATCTCATGACAACTTCCATCCTTCTCTCCTTTGCAGAGGATGGTGAACAGCTAATGCGGTACCTCTCCAGGGAAACACTCCCCGACCTGATATTTCTCGATCTGAACATGCCCGTAAAAAACGGTATCGAATGTCTCGAAGAAATCAGGAGCGACAAGAACCTCGACTACCTGCCCGTAATCATCTACACCACTTCCGACAATCCAAAGGATATTGAAACCTGTTTTTCGCTGCGGGCCAATCTATATGTTGTAAAGCCCACTTCTTTCGAAAGCATTATCAAAACGCTGAAGAAGATCATCAACATGGACTTCACCCATCAAAGCTTTCCTCCAAGAGAAAATTTTCTATTGCAAAGTGCGTGATACTTTGTAATTAGCACTTCATGGATGTTAAGATCGAAGAAAGCTGGAAATCGGTTTTAAAGAATGAATTCAGCAAGCCTTATTTCCTGGAGGCGGTTACATTTCTGAAAACAGAAAAGGCTTTGGGAAAAGTGATCTATCCCCCCGGGGCACTGATATTTAACGCCTTCAACACAACGCCTTTTACCCATACAAAAGTGGTGCTGCTTGGCCAGGATCCCTATCACGGTAAGGGACAAGCGCACGGACTCAGTTTTTCGGTGCCTGAGGGCATCAAACCTCCCCCCTCGCTCATCAATATTTTTAAAGAGCTGAATGCAGATACAGGCATGCCCATTCCACAGCACGGCAATCTTACAAAATGGGCAACGCAGGGAGTTCTGCTGTTGAATGCCTGTCTTACCGTCAGGCAAAACGATCCGCTTAGCCATTCAAAAATTGGCTGGACCTCATTTACAGATGCCGTGATCAGCACCGTTTCATCTGCAAAAAAAAATGTGGTGTTCCTGCTGTGGGGAAAATTTGCGCAGGAAAAGCAGGCACTTATCGATGAAACGAAACATCTTGTGCTTAAAGCGGCACATCCTTCTCCCTTTTCCGCAAATAATGGTTTCTTTGGGTGCCGGCATTTTTCAAAAACAAACGACTACCTCGTAAAAAACGGCATTGACCCCATCGACTGGTCTTTATAAACGAAACATGAGGATACTGAAAGAAATATTTGGAAGAATTTGGGCATTGTGGGCGGCATTGCTTTTTGTGGTCACCATGCTCATATTTTTGGTGCCCATCATGCTTTTCGCTTATTACCGGAAGGATCCGCAGAAAACACTGACTTTTATTACCCTTTCAAGGTGGTGGATGAAAATATTCCTTAACCTCGCAGGCTTCCCCCTGCGTATTAAAGGAAAGGAGCATTTCGCACCGGGCGAAAATTACATTGTACTCTGCAATCATAATTCGTTTATGGATGTGCCCGTGTCCTACCCTGCCATCCCCGGCGGGAATAAAACCATTGCGAAGATTGAAATGTCGCGGGTTCCGTTATTTGGCCTCATCTATAAAATTGGAAGTGTGCTCGTCGACAGAAAAAGCGAAACAAGCAAGAAAGAGAGTTTTCAAAAGATGAAGGAAGTTCTTCAAATGGGATTGCACATGTGCATCTACCCCGAGGGTACAAGAAACCGCACCGCGCAGCCGCTGAAATCCTTTCACAGCGGTGCTTTCCGGTTAGCAGTCGACACCGGGAAACAGATCGTGCCGGCGCTTATCTTCAACACGAAAAAGGTTTTGCCACCGAATAAAATTTTTTATGCCATGCCGCACCCGCTGGAGATTCATTTTTTACCTCCCGTAGAACCGGGAGACAATGCGGACGTGTTACGGGAAAAGATTTGGACGATGATGAGGGATTATTATGTGCGGGAGACGTGAAACGTGAAACTGAAGTCCTCCCCCGGTCCCTCCTTCGTCGGGACCACCCCCTCCGGAGGGGGATAGTAAAATGCACGACGAGCCACATATCCCCGCTGGCGGAATAGGCAAAGCGCGAGACGACAACCATATCCCCCGCTGGCGGGGGTGGCGCGGAGCGCCGGGGGTGGACCCTTACTGAGAAAGAAACTGCTTATTCCTGTTAATCCTCAAATCACGCAGAATACCACTCTTCGGGCTGATCGTAATATTGAAAGACCGGTACCGGCCAACAGGCGTAACGTTAATGGACATCTGCCAGCAGTGCATCTCCCTCGAGATAAACATCGTGAGCATCTGAATCTCCGTATTCTTCACATCATAAAAAGTATTCATCCCCACCTTCCACCGCGGCGTCAAATTGAAATCACCATTGATACTCGCCGTCGAATTGATTTCCGTTGAATAAGTATAATCGCGGTTGAGCCGTCGAAAAAAGTTCAGCGAATACGAAATATTCACGCTCCACGGAATATTGAAATCCGCGAACTCGGCAGGGTTCTGCCGGATATAGTCCAGTTGCGCCATTTCTTCTTCCGAAGTAAGCGGCGCCATGTCGTCCATCGCCTCCTCATCCTGCTGCGCCTTCTCTTCGTCCTTAGGCTTGCTCTTGAAGTTCGTGGATATGGAAAGGCTGCCGTTCGTTAACCGTCCCGGCGAAAACTTCCCGCCGGACCAAACATACTTGTCGATGCGGTCGCCCAATTCGTTCACCTGGTAGGGATCGAGCGTACCGCTGGCGGTAATGCTGATCTTGTCGAACAAGGTGCTGCGCGCATACAATGATATGGTGGAAAGCTTGAACGAATCGGCCATCAGGTTATACGAACCGTTGAAGCCAAACCCGTCTATGAGCTTTACTTTTTTAAGCGCGATGCCGGTGTCCTGTTTTGACCTCGTCTTCATTTCAAGGTTATTGTCGAAACCGAAGCTGACTCCGCCAAAAGTTCCTTCGCCAAATGGCGAATAGATCGCGCCATCGAAATAGGAAAACCTTTGCGTGCGCTCCGGATGGCTGCTGTCGATCCTTACATCATAATAATCCTTGCTGGTAAGATCAGGTTTGTAGTTCAGCGACACCGTAGGCCTGATCACGTGCCTCACGGCCTGTATCTTGCTCTTCTTTCCAAACTTATCGAACTTACCGAACAACGCGGTGCTGAGGCTGAGGCTGAAAGTAACGTCGTGCTGCGCAAAAAAACCTTTCGTGATCACCGTGTCGATGTCTTTTCCTGTCTCGTCCCATTTTCTTTCAAACTTGCGCGAGAACCATCTTTCGCCGTAGGAGATACCCGGAGAAATCTGCAGCGGACCAAGCGAAGGCAGCGACAGTTGAATCGGAATGTTGTGCTGTGCACCCCATTGCATGGTATCCACCAGGTTTTTAAAGCTGAAGAGCGAATCATAGAAGTTCACTTCATTGGCAAAGTTTGAATTGAGGCCGATACCAAGCTTTTCATACCATTTCGGTGTGCCCGCAAATTCTTTTTTCTGAAGCGGGTACAGGGTGTTCATCGTGAAACCCACAGTGGGGAGGTTAAGGTTGATGACACCCGTATTGTTGTTCTGGCTGTGGTTCGCGCTGACGGTAAGATTGGCGATATCCCACGTTTTCGAATACGAGATAGATGAGTTCATCTGGTTCGTATAATTTCTCACGGGATTGTTGAGCTGCAGCCTGTTGAACTTTGTGGAACCCGCGTTCACGTTCGCCTGGAAGTTAGTGCCGGGCCTGGCCTTGCTGTCGACCTGGTGGCTCCAGTTGATGTTAAAGGTTCTGGTGTCGGTAAATTCCGACTTTGGATCGTCGCCAAGCAAACGGGTGCGCTGCATGGTAAACGCCATGCGGCCGTTATACCGGTAACGCACACGGTATTCCGGCTCAAAGTACAGCGCCCAGCCGCCGTAGGTGTAGATGTCGCCCCTGATCCTGGCATCGAGATTATCGTTGAACACCTTATAATAGCCCATGCTTTGCAGCCCAAGGCCAAATTGTTCGCTCGTGGTGAACTGGGGTGGCAGGAACCCCGAGTGGCGGCCCGAACTGATGGGGAAAATTCCAAAAGGAAGGTAGATCGGTATGGGTACGCCTTCGAATTCGGGATGGATCGGGCCCGTGACCGCCAGTTTCTGGTTCACGAGCTTCATCTTGTTGGCGATAAAAGCGAAATGCGGCGTGTCGAGGTTGCAGGTGGTGAACTGGCTCCTGTAAGCATAAAAATCCCTTACAGAAACTTTCTTCACCTTTTCGCCCTGTATGAATATTTCGCCCTGTTGCGTAATGGCATGCTGCGTAAGACCGCGTTGCGTTTTCGTGTTATACTTGATCACGTCGGCCTCGGTGGTCGTTTCACCCTGCACCATCTTCGGCTTGCCCACGTTTTTACCGGCGGTGTCCGACCGGTAGGTGGCCGTCACCATGTTCGTTTCCTGGTCGATAAGAATACTGTCGGCTGCCAGGTCCATGTCACCCTTTGTTACCTTGCCCTCGCTGAACAGGATGATCTTTTTTTCGGGAATGATGAAGACGATGGAATCGGAGGCGCTGTAGTCTATTGGCTGGTCGAGTGAATCTTTGGACAGGTTTACGTTAACGGTATCGGTAACCTGGGTGAGGCTGTCGCTTTGCATGGGAACGGTGTCGCTGAGCGTTCGAAGCGCATCGCGGGGAGATGGAATCGTATCGTTTGAAACGCCTGGCGGAGCGGTGGTATCTGCAATAATCGTTAAATGGTTGTAAAATTTTTTCGAAGATGCATCGTTAGCACTAATATAGTTCGTTATGAGTACGAACAGCCCACATAAAAACCACGCTGAACTGTATTTTGAGTTATTTTTGCGTCCGTCACTCATAAGTAGGTAGTGGGCAAAAGTAGCTATTAATGAATTAAGATTATGTGAAGATTGCCCGTATGAAAATGACTTCAATACTATGGTAAAAAAATTGCAGAAATTATTTTTTTCCTTCTTCATCATTGCAGTGTTCTTGTCGGTTGCGGCACCGGAAATACGTGCCCAGCAAAAAGCCGCGTTACGCACGATTATTGTAGATGCGGGTCATGGCGGTAAGGCCACCGGGGCGAAGGGAGATTACTCATATGAAAAGAATATTGCACTGGATATTGCGTTAAAGCTCGGAAAAAAGCTGGAAAAGGAATTTCCTGAAATAAAAATTCTGTACACGCGCACCACCGACGTTTACACAGACAACCGGTGGAGGGCGGATTTTGCCAACTCAAACAAGGGAGATCTTTTTGTATCTATACATGTCAACGCCGGTCCGCGCATCCGCCACAGCAAGTTTGCGGGCTACCGTACAAAAGTGTGGTACACCGGAAAAGGCAAGAACAGAAAGAAACACTCCCGGAGGGTTCCGAGATACACCGTTTATTACACCGACAACCCGTCGCACGGTACCGAAACTTATATCTGGGCCGCCGACCGCAGCGATGAAAAGGAACAGTTCATCGGAAGTGACGTGAACAGCCCCGAAGTTCTTGAAGACTCCACCGAATACACACCCGACATCAACGATCCCGAATTCAAGGCCAAGGCGCTGCTTTGGACAAAACGCTATTTCGACAAAAGCTACATGCTCGCCTCTTTTGTTGAAGAGGCATTCATTGGCGTGGGACGTTTCAGCAGGGGTGTAAAACAAAGAAACGAGAAAGGCATCTGGGTGCTGCAGGCCACGTCAATGCCGAGTATACTCGTAGAAACAGGCTTCATCACCTACAGGAAAGATGAAGATTACCTCAACAGCGAAAAGGGCCAGGACGAAGTGGCCGAAAATGTTCTCGCTGCAATTAAGAAATACAAGATGGTTACCGAAGGAGGAAAAGCAGCCAGGTAAGAGGTTTGGCGGTATGGTTTTTTATGTACAATTTTATCCCTCTAAATGTACAGGTACAATAAAAAACCCTTTTCATGAAGATATCCAACGAAACGAAAGTCGGTGCACTTACTGCTATTGCCATAGTGATACTGATACTAGGCTTCAATTTTCTGAAGGGTCGCAATCTTACAGAAAGGAACGACAGGATTTACAGCGTTTTTCCCGACATCAAGGGCCTCCAGGTTTCCAACCCGGTTTATATCAAAGGGCTCCAGGTGGGAAAAATTGCCGAGATGCATGAAAAGGATAATAACCTTTCAGGCATCGTTGTGGCGGTAACACTGAATAAAGACATCAACATACCCGACAATTCACTGGCCATCATCAATAGCGACCTGCTCGGCAGCACCTCGCTCGAAATTATGATGGGCAGCAACACCACGTATGTTGAACACGGCGACACGCTGCAATCTACCGCCAAGCTGGGCATCATGACGGAGATCACCAAAAGCCTTAACCCTGCGCTCGCCAATGTCAACAAAACCCTCGCCTCGCTCGACCTTCTCATCAATCAACTGACCATGTTGCTCGACAACCGGACCAGGGGAAATATGCAGGGCATTATCGCCAATCTCAACACCACCTCAAAAGATCTGCAGCAACTGATCGCCGCACAAAAAGAGACGCTTGGAAAAACAATGGACCATGTGGAAGTCATCACCGGCACCATCGCCAGGAATAGCGGCAAGATCGACTCAACATTGAGCAGCCTGCAAAAAACATCCGCCAGCCTTGCCGACGCCAATATAGATGAAACCATGAAGTCGGTAACACGCACCATGGACCAGTTGGAACAGGCACTGGCAGCGGTTAACAGCAAGAAAGGATCGATCGGGCTGTTGTTAAATGATCGCCAATTGTATGATGAGCTCAGGATGACGAATCGCAGTTTAACTACATTGCTCGATGATATCAGGGTAAACCCAAGGAGATATGTAAATGTGTCGGTATTTGGCAGAAAACAAAAGTCAGGGCCTATCTTGCAACCCATCATCTATGATTCGACACGCGGAAAATAAAATGAAAGTATCCGCCCTTATTGCATTCATGATCTTGCTGGGTTTGGGTTCGGTGGCGCAGGTGCCGCAATCTTCCAATCAAAAAGTTGATTCGCTGAACAAATCGGATACGCTGAAGGTGGTGCAGATCCTGGGCGCCAACCGGTATGGATTCAAAAAGATCGACTCGCTCACCGAACTGCTGCTGCTCGTGGGCAACGTTGCCCTCAAGCAGGAAACCACCACCTTCTACGCCGACAGTGCCGTGTACAACCGCCGTTCAAAAATCGTGGAGGCGTTCGATAATGTGCACATCAACGACAACGACAGCGTGCACACCTACTCCGATTACCTCCTTTATCATACCGATACCAAACTGGCCAACCTGAGAGACAACGTAAGATTGACGGATGGCAAAAGTAATTTGTACACCAACCAGCTTGAATACGATGTCAACAACAAAATAGGCATCTACCTCGATGGCGGCAGAGTTGTTAATGGCACCTCCGTGCTTACGAGCCGCGAGGCCACCTATTATGCCGACAACAAAGACGTTTTGTTCAGGGGCGATGTACACCTGCAGGACCCAAAATACAAGCTTGAATCCGATTCGCTGCTGTATAACACCACTTCGGAAGTGGCCACCTTCATTTCGAAAACATATATCGAAGACAGCGCAAAGCGCACCATCCTTACCAACCAGGGATACTATGACCTGAAAAATAAAGTGGCCACCTTCGGCGACAGACCCGTTATCCATGACGGAGCGACGGTCATCATCGCGAACCAGATTGACACTGATGACAGCACCGGCATTAGCGTGCTTACCGGCGACGCCATATTCAGGGATACCGCGCAGGGCGTTTCGGTGCTCGCCAATTCGATTGTTTCGAACAGGAACACCGGCACGATGGTAGCCACGCAAAAACCTTTAATGATCATCAAACAGGAAAATGACAGCACGTTCATTGCCGCCGATACCCTTTTTTCCGGACGGCTCACAGATCTGCCCGTAGAAGCCGACAGCATGGTGACGGTGGCCCCTGTAAACGATTCTGCGCAGGTGGCCGTTGCCGATTCATCGGTAAACGATTCGGCGAAGTTGGCTTTCGCCGACTCATCGGAACATGATTCAACGAAGTTAGCCATTGCCGTGAGTTCCGACACGAGCAGACTGGCCACAGACAGCCTGAACCAGAACGACAGCACGAACCGTTATTTCCAGGCGTATTACAACGTGCGGATATTTTCGGACTCACTGCAGGCAGTATGCGACAGCCTTTTTTACTCGGGAAAAGATTCTATATTCAGGTTATTCAGGGACCCGATCGTGTGGTCGGGACGAAGCCAGGTGACGGGCGATACGATTTTCATGTACACGAAGAACAAGCAGCCCGACAAGCTGTATGTATTCGAGAACGGCCTGATGGTGAATGAAACCGGCCCCGACATGTACAACCAGGTTAAGGGAAACAGGATATACGGTTATTTCAACAACGGTGAAATTGATTACATACGTTCGAAGGGAAGCGCCGAAAGTATTTATTATGCGAAAGACGAGAATGATAAGCTCGTTGGCATCAACAAAGCGTCGTCCGATGTTATTGACATGCGATTTAAAAATAAAGAGCTGAACCGCGTTGTATTCATCAGCGCCGTCACCGGCAAGATGCTGCCCTTCCGGCAGGCTACCGAACAGGACCGGCGGCTGAGAAGTTTCCAATGGCGTGAAGAGCGCCGCCCCAAGTCGAAATTTGAACTGATCGACAATTAATTCATGAACACAAATATGTTAAAACCTTTATGTTAAATCGATATGCGGTAAGGCATGGTTGGCCTAATTTTCACGTCAAAATTTTAAAAAACAAAATGAAACGCATCCTGACCACCTTACTTGTTTTTGCCGCACTGTTTTATGGCGAGCAAATTCACGCCCAGGATTACCGGTTTGCTTTGGGCGTTCGGTTAAGCAATTCAGCGCCCACACTGAATAATTCCATTACCGGTAAATATTTTGTGACCGACAGGAGCGCCGTTGAGGGTTTGGTTTCGTTTGGCTCACGGTTTGGGTTAGGCGCTTTGCTGGAGATTCACAAGCCGTTCAATACGATTCCGCAGTTGAGGTGGATGTATGGTGGCGGTGCGTTCGTTGGATTTGAGGATGAGGATACCTACCTCGGTCCCACGGGCATTCTTGGATTGGATTACAAGTTTGAAAACGTTCCTATCAATCTTTCGGTGGACTGGAAGCCGGAGTTGAATATTATTCCTGATATAGATTTCGTTCCGGATGCGTTTGCGTTGAGTGTGAGGTTTACGTTGAAGTGATACGCCTCACCCAAAAAACAAATACGCCACAAATATCCCCGTAATAATGCACACCAGATCGGCAAGCAACATCGCGCCGATGGTGTATCGGGTATTTCTCACAGAAACCGCCCCAAAATAAACAGCAATTACATAAAACGTAGTGTCGGAAGCACCCTGGAACACACCGGATAATTTCGACGCGAACGAGTCCGGACCGAAAGTAGCCATCGTACTCACCATCATGCCGCGCGCAGCGCCACCGCTCAACGGCCTGATCAATGCCGTTGGCAATCCATCCACAAAGCGCGTGTCGGTACCCAATATTGCAAAGAAATTCTTTATGCCCGTGATGATCACGTCAAATGTACCGCTGGTGCGCAGCATGCTGATCGCCACCAGTATGCCCACCAAAAAAGGAATGATCCGCACAGCCGTTTCAAACCCGTTTTTGGCGCCGGAAATGAACGCATCGAACACGTCTATCTTTTTATACAACCCTCCGAGTACGATCAATAAAAAAACCAAAAGGATCAGGCCATTGCTGAGGATGCTTGAAAACGACTGGATACCGGCTGCGTCGAGGCGCGTGATGTAAAGCACCAGCAAACCAATTACCGCTGAAAGACAGGCCACCCACAGTATAACCGCCGGCTGCAATAGATTAATGCGCTGCTTAAAAGAAACGATGATCATCGCCGCCATCGTACCCACAAAAGTCACGATCATGCAGGGCACAAAAATATCGGTAGGGTTGCTTGCATTCTGCGACGCCCGCACAGCGATTACACTCACGGGGATCAGGTTGAGCCCGGCGGCATGAAGGCAGAGAAACATGATCTGCGGATCGGACGCCCTGTCCTTATGCGGGTTGATCTCCTGCAGGCTTTCCATTGCTTTCAAACCAAAAGGCGTTGCAGCATTGTCGAGTCCAAGCAAATTAGCGGAAAAGTTCATGATCATGTGGCCCATGGCAGGGTGATCTTTCGGTAGCTGCGGAAACAGTTTTGTAAAGAAGGGAGCCACGATCCTGGCGAGCAGCCTCACCCCTCCTGCCCTTTCGGCGATGCTCATGAACCCGATGAAAAGAGAAAGGATGCCGATCAGGCGCAGGCAGATTTCCACCGCCACCCAGCAAGTTTCGATAATGCCGTCCATTTTGAGCGGATTGGCAGGATCGGAAGCCTTGCCAATCACCATCCAGGTGAATATGTCTGTGTCGCCAAAGAAAAAGCACCTGATGGCGGCTACAGCAACTGCAACAATGATAAACGCCGACCAGATCCTGCTTAATGCCATTTTAATGGATTATAAGCGTTGAAGATAATGATTGATACAAATAATACCATTGGGCAATATTTAACTACTTTTGCGCCCTGAATAAATTTTTGACCGAATATGGCATTACAGGCAGGTATCGTAGGGCTACCGAATGTGGGTAAATCAACACTGTTCAACGCAGTGAGCAACAGCGCAAAGGCGCAGGCCAGCAATTACCGTTTTTGCACCATCGAACCAAACGTTGGGTTGGTTGACGTGCCCGACAGCCGCATCAATAAACTGGCAGAGCTGGTAAACCCCAACAGA
Organism: uncultured Chitinophagaceae bacterium; assembly: GCA_946885665.1. Next base: position 11,672 of record CAMPGT010000048.1, read on the forward strand.
ACCGTGCCCACGCAGATCGAGATCGTTGACATAGCCGGACTCGTGCGTGGCGCCAGCAAAGGCGAAGGACTGGGCAACAAGTTTCTCGCCAACATCCGCGAAGTGGACGCCATCATTCATGTGATCAGGTGTTTCGAAGACGAGAATATCCTCCGCGATGAAGGCGCCATCAACCCGGTAAGCGATAAAGAGATCATCGACACGGAGCTTCAGTTGAAGGATCTCGAAAGCGTGGAGAAAAAAATTGGGCGGATAGAAAAGCAGTCGCGCAACGATCCGAAACTGAAAGCGGAGCTCGACGTGCTCCTTACCTGCAAGGCGCATCTTGAAAAAGGCAGGAACATACGCGAACTCGGTATTTCAAAAGAAGAGCGCCCGGCAGTTGCCGACCTTTTCCTGCTCACCGAAAAACCGGTGTTGTATGTGGCCAATGTGGATGAACCGTCCATGCACACCGGCAACAAATATTCACAGACGTTGAAAGAATCAGTTAAAGCAGAGAATGCCGAAGTGATCATCATGAACAATTCGATCGAAGCGCAAATCGCGGAAATGGAAGATCCCGCCGACCGCGCATTGTTCATGGACGAATACGGCATGAAGGAACCGGCGCTGAACAGGCTCATCACATCAGCTTATAAATTACTTGACCTCTACACTTATTTCACGGCAGGCGTTCAGGAAGTGCGAGCCTGGACAATACACCGAGGATGGAAAGCGCCACAGGCGGCAAGTGTGATCCACACCGATTTTGAAAAAGGGTTCATCAAGGCAGAAGTGATCTCTTATGATGATTTTATTCGCTACGGCTCGGAATCAGCAGCACGTGATAACGGAAGGCTTCGCATCGAAGGAAAGGAATACCTGGTGCAGGACGGAGATGTAATGCACTTCAGGTTCAACGTATGAAAAGTTATAAGTTAAAACTTAAAATACGTTGTATCCAAAACTCACATAATAGATCCCCCCAATTTCCGGGTTGCCGAAGGCAGTTTTATAATACTTATTCAAAATATTGGTACCACCTAATTTAATCATCGACCTGGTGGATGGAAACTTATAACTGATCATTGCATCGATCGTAGTGAACCCGTCAATATTTCCCTGTCTGAAATCACTTTCCACGTAATATCCATCCTGGTTGCGCATGTTCACATTAAATCCAAACCGGTTCTGATAACCAAAACCTGAGTTGGAAACACCGAGCACCAGCCTGTACGACGGCGTATTGAAAAAAGAAATAAAGGAAGGATCATCATTGTCAATCCTGTCGGTCGTAACATTTCCGGTAAACGCAAAGTTGCGCGGCAGCAGGTAATCCACTCCCAAACCAAATCCGTAGGTGCTTACCTTATTTGTACCGTTCACGGCCACCGAAATCGATCTTCTCGAATTGGAGCTGAACACACCCATCGGGCTGCCGGTAAGTGATTGCAGCACGACTGTGCGGCCGAGAAAGTTCTCATATCTTCCAAAATAACCGTAGGCATCGATGAGCAGTCTTTTTTGAATGAGTCCCTTGTAGCCAAGCTCGAACGATCGCAATATTTCGGGTTTGTATTCTTCAAACTGCCTTTCTTCGAGGAGGGCCAGTGCCTGCTCGGGAGGCGTTCCTGATGCAAGGGCCGCACCGGCGGCAGCAACACTGTTAATGCTGTAGGCTGTGTTGCCTTTGAAGTTATAAAAGTCGCGGAGCTCGGGAAGTCCTCCGATCAACACCGTTCCGCCTCCAATTACCAGGTTGATCCATTGGTTTTGCGTGGTGGGGAAACGGTACGCCGTCTGATACGATGCACGAATATTTTGGTCTTCGGCAACTTTATAAACGCCGGTGAACCGCGGCGTGAACCTGCCGTCGAAATTTTCATTTTTATCGTACCTGCCAGATGCGGTGAGTTTCAGCTTATCCTCGAAGAAGCTTTTGGACAACTGCGCATACGCGCCCACTTCATTTATTTTAATTACGCCTGCCGTGTCGGCGAAGAGCGTTCCCTGGGAATTCAGTACGTACTGCCGAAAGCTGGCGCCCGCAATGAGATCGGCAAAACCAACCATCTCACTGAAATTATATTGTCCCTCGGCTACATACAAATCGGATTTGTCGAGGAACAATCCACCATTTTCCGAGATGGGCGTCGAGCTCACTTTATCGAACAGTTGATTGAACTGTTCGGAGCCCGGCGCGGGCCTTCCCTGGTCGGCAAAACTCCTGGCGCTTTGATGTGCCGAATGGTCAGAAACGGGATTAAAAGTTGTTCCGCCGGCAAGCGCCGCCACGTAAGGAGTAACCTTGCTGAGCAGGAATTGCTGCGCATACTGCGGATACCAGTCGGTGCTCGGTTTCCATTCTTCATTAAATATCCTGGTAGAAATTGTGGAGTTAAATGAATTACCTGCGTTTTCCTGTGTGGTATAAACGCGCGCGAACCAGTTGGGATGCCTCAGTTCCAGTTTATACTGCCCTATTTTAAGATCCTTGAGCGAATAGCGGTCGCTGCCGGTGTACACTGTATTACCCGTTCCCCAAAAGCCTACCAACGATGCTTCAATATTGCCGGGCAAATGATAATATAAGCCTCCCGATAATTTCACGTCCACCGTATTGTTGTTCAGGATATCTTTCTCGTCATAACCTGTCCGGGATACACGAAAATTATTGTAAGAAGCAACGGTAGAATCGAGATAAGCAGCAGCCGCGTCAAAAAGCGGCGGTGGAACTTGTGATTGAAATTCCTGCTTCATCGCTTCCGCCACCAGGCCAAGCACCGGTTGCGACGCGTCCGCCATGTCGAGCGTTGTTTCATCACCGTAAACATTCACGCCGTCGTAATTGGGATCGCTGTTGCGGTCGCCTGACTTCACATCTCCATATTCGTTGAGCGCAACGTCACCTGCTTCATAATTGGTGCGGTCGGTGCCTATCCAATCTTTCGCCTGTATAAACTGGGCGCCGATTTTGAACGCGAACCTTTCGTTCACCTTCTTGCCCCAGCGCAGGCTCCAGTCGTGGTATGCGCCTGGCTTGTCGCGTTGCTTTTTGTCTACGTGCATAATGCCCGTTTTTACCTGGAAACTGAGCCCCTGGTATTTGAATGGATCCTTGCTGTTGATAAGCAGTGTTCCATTCATTCCACCGGAACCGTACAACGCAGACGAGGCGCCAGGAAGCAGCTCCATGCTTTCCACGTCGAGTTCGGTTATGCCTATTATCGATCCGACGGAAAAATTAAGTCCGGGCGCCTGGTTGTCTATTCCATCCATCAACTGGTTGAGGCGGGCGTTGCCGCTCCCGTTGAACCCGCGTGTGCTTGGCGTTGCGAATGTGAGGCTCGAATAAACGAGGTCCACTCCTTTTATGCGCGACAACATATCGTAGTAGCCGGTTGATGGCGTGTTAACTATGTTCTTTGCACTGATCCTTTCGATGGATACCGGAGACTCCAGTATTTTTTCGGGAACCCTGCTGGCCGATACCACAACTTCTGCGCCCAGCGATATTCCCTGCGCCAGTTGTACCTCAATGGAATTGGCGCCAGCCGACACTGTAACTTCACGCGGTTCATACCCGATTGAAGTGAACACTAACGTAAGCGGTAAGGACCTGTTGATAGTTAGGGTGAAATTTCCTTTGTCATCAGAGAACGTTCCCGAGGTAGTTCCCTGTACCTCTACCGAGACGGAAGGAATAATTTGTTTGGTAAGACTATCGCGCACGGTGCCGGAGAGAACGATATTTTGCGAATAAGAGGAAAAACTCAATACCATTGCAAACAACACGGCGGCACACCGGATGGAGTAGTTTCTCATAACGGCAATTTTTGTATTGGAACGACGGCAAAATACCGATTGTGCGCAACGTAGAGAAATTAAGATTTGCCAAAGTTGGTATATTCGGGCCATGAAAGAAGCACGGTTCAAGGGACAAACAAAGTTTTACAAAGGCAAGGTGCGTGATGTATATACGATAAGCGACAAATGGCTGGTAATGATTGCATCGGACCGTATTTCTGCATTCGATGTCATCCTTCCGCGGCCAATTCCCTTCAAGGGCCAGGTGTTGAACCAGATTGCGGCCTACATGCTCAATAAAACAAAAGACATCTGCGCCAACTGGCTCGTGGATACGCCGGCGCCTACGGCTTCTGTCGGTATAAAATGCGAACCGTTCCGCATTGAGATGGTGGTACGTGGCAACCTTACGGGCCATGCGTGGCGAACTTATTCGTCGGGTGCCAGAACATTGTGCGGTATTGCCCTGCCGGAAGGCATGAAAGAAAACGATTTTTTCCCTTCCCCTGTCATCACTCCTTCTACGAAAGCGGAAGAGGGACACGATGAAGATATTTCTAAAGAAGAGATCATCAATAAAAAACTGGCCACAGTAAAAGAATGGGAAGTGCTCGAGAAATATACCCTGCAATTATTTGAAAGAGGAAGGCAACTTGCAAAAGAAAGAGGGCTGATCCTCGTGGATACTAAATATGAATTTGGGAAGATTGGTGATACAATATACCTCATGGATGAAATTCACACACCCGATTCTTCGCGATATTTTTATGCGGATGGTTTTGACGAGCGCCAGTCGAAAGGAGAACGGCAGTTGCAATTGAGCAAAGAATTTGTTCGCGAATGGCTCATCGCCAACAATTTTATGGGCAAAGAGGGGCAGTCCGTTCCGGCAATGAGTGATGAATGGATCGAAACGATCAGCAACCGGTATATTGAATTATATGAGAAGGTGATCGGTGAAAAGTTTATACCCGAGCCGCTTTCGGACGAAGAAATCACCGCACGCGTAGAAAAATCACTGGAGCGTGTCGGGCTTCAGCCTGCGCCGTGATTTATTGAATACCATGATGCCATTCTTTTTCCCCTTCCGAAGCAGTTTCCTTTCTTCTTCAGGCATTTGGTACACCTTATAACATTCGTCGCTGCAGCAGCCGGCATATTTTTCGGCACATTCATCGCACTGTATAAAGAGCAGATGGCACGCTTCGTTTCGGCAGTTGGTGTGAGTATCTGCAGGTTTGCCGCATTGATGACAGCGGGCAATCACTTCGCCGCTGATGCGTTCGCCAAGACGCTCGTCGAATACAAAGTTTTTTCCTTTGAACTTATTCGGCAGGTTTTTTTCTGTGACGGTGTTGGCGTAGTTGATGATGCCGCCTTCGAGGTGAAAAACGTTCCTGAAGCCATGGTGCAGCAGGTAGGCGCTGGCCTTTTCACAACGGATGCCGCCGGTGCAGTACATGATGATATTTTTGTCTTTGTGTGGCTCCAGCATGTTCGCCGACATCGGCAACTGCTCGCGAAATGTATCACTGGGCACTTCAATGGCATTTTCAAAATGTCCCACCTCGTATTCGTAATGGTTACGCATATCCACCACGATGGTATCCGGACTTTCGGTGAGCTGGTTGAACTTTTCGGCGTCAACATATCGCCCTTTATTCTTCATGTCGAAAGAAGGATCTGAGATGCCGTCGGCAACAATTTTTTCGCGAACCTTCACCTTCAGCACCCAAAACGATCTACCGTCGTCATCAACGGCAATATTGAGCCGCAGGTTTTGGAGTCCGTCGATCGAATGGATAAGCTCGCGGAAGGCTTCGAGGTGGCTCTGCGGCACGCTGATTTGCGCGTTGATGCCCTCGTGTGCCACGTAGATGCGGCCGAATACTTTTAATTCGAACAGGCGGAGGTAAAGATCATCACGAAATTGTTTGGGATCGCCGATAGGAAAATAACAGTAAAAAGAGATCGTTCTGCGGGGTACTGTTTCCTGGTACAGACGGTCTTTGAGTTCCTTTTGAGAAACCCTGTTATGTAATGCGCTCATTATTAAGAAATTTTAAGGACACTTGCCTGGTGAACAAAATTTCGAGCCGCGAAGATACGGAGGGGAGAGCAATGGGCAATGGGCAATGGGCAATGGGCAATGGGGAGACGGGAGAGAGGTTTTAAGTTTTAACTTTTAACTTTTATCTTTTA
>CAMPGT010000049.1 GCA_946885665.1 uncultured Chitinophagaceae bacterium
ATTTAAAATTGTGTAAAAGTTACACATTCCTCCGGGGAGCTTTTTTACGAAATAAACTCTATAACGACTGCAGTATGAGAAAAAAACTCTTTCTTTCATGTGCCTTATCTGGCATATTTACCCTCTTTTCTCTCACTATTTTGGCGCAGAACAAGACCGTTACAGGAACTGTTGTTGACAACAACGGGCTAAACGTTGCTGGTGCGTCGGTAGTGGTGAAGGGGTCAACTGTTGGTACCAACACTGACGCCGAGGGCAAATTCTCTTTATCGGTTCCCAGTTCTGCTCAAACCCTGGTTATTTCCTTTGTTGGTTTTACCACCCAGGAAGTAGCTATCGGATCAGGCGCCATCAACGTAACCATGCAGGCCGCCACCAACAACGACCTTGATGAGGTGGTTGTGGTAGGCTATGGTACTGCCAGGAGAAAGGATCTTACCGGCTCCGTTGCTACTATCCGTGAGCGTGACTTCAATAAAGGTGTGTTCACAGCGCCCGATCAATTGATCCAGGGTAAAGCTGCGGGCGTACTGGTGCTCAATAACACAGGTCAGCCGGGCGGTTCGACCACCGTGAGAATCCGCGGTACTTCATCTATCCGTTCAGGTAACCAGCCGCTGTTCGTTGTGGACGGTGTGCCTCTCTCCGGCGGATCGGCACGACCGGGTGGACAAGGTTCAGGCGCCTTCGGTAACGATGGAGGCAACCCGCTGAACTTCATGAACCCGAATGATATTGCCAATATTGAAATTTTGAAGGACGCCTCTGCAACCGCTATTTATGGTTCAAGAGGTGCGAACGGCGTGGTGTTGATCACCACTAAACGTGGAAAATCAGGCGTTCCGCAAGCCGACGTGCTGGCATCCACCAGCGCTTCCAACGTGCTGAAAAAACTTGAAGTGCTGGACGGCGACGAATATCGTAAAAAGCTGGGTGAGTATGGTCTTACCGGCGGCGACTTCGGTGAAAATGAAGATGCATGGGATGCCATCACCAGGACAGGTATTACGCAAAATTATAACGTTGCCGTTGGCGGTGGCCAGGAAGGCAGCAAATATCGCTTGTCTGCAGGTTATCTTGACCAGCAGGGTGTAATCGAATCTTCCCGTTTCAAAAAATACACAGCGAATCTCACTACTCAATTCAAATTCCTGGAGAGCAAGAAGCTGAGCCTCGACATTAACCTGTTGACAACTCAGACAAATGAACAGGTTGCTCCTATTTCTGCTTTCGTAGGATTTGAAGGAAACTTGATTTCGCAGGCGCTGCAATGGAACCCCACACACAAGTTGAGGCAGGCGGACGGAAGTATTTGGATCGATCCTGCTGTGGGTTCAACAACCATTAATCCCCTGGCACAGCTTGCCTATTATGATGATAAAGTGAAAGTGAACTCCGTGCTGGCGAGTATATCTCCCTCGTACAAGTTTACAGACGCCTTGGAATACCGTTTTCTTTATAGCGTGAACAGGCAAACCGGTATCAGAAAAGGCCAGGTTAACAGAACGCTTAACCTGCAGGGTATTGAAGGTCGCGGTGCCGGTTTTGCTGCCGACAGGGAGCAAACCAACCAGCAGTTGACCAATACCATTACTTATAACAAACAGATTACGTCGGCTTTCAACCTGAATGCAGTAGTTGGCCATGAGTGGCTGATTTATGACGAGAGGAACGCCTTCGCTGCCGGCCAGGATTATCCTAATGTGGGATTGGATTATTACGACATCCTCGGTTATTCTACGCAAACATCGCGGGCAATCGGTTCTTATGCCTCTCCAAAAACAGAACTGCAGTCGTACTTCGCCCGTGCAATCGTGAACTACAATGATAAATACCTGCTTACTGCAACATTCAGAGCCGACGGTTCAACGAGATTTGGTGAAAACCATAAATATGGATATTTCCCATCTGTAGGTTTTGCATGGAACGTAACAAATGAGGAGTTCATGAAAGACAACAATTTCCTGGATAACCTGAAACTTCGCCTTAGCTGGGGTAAAACCGGTAACCAGGAATTTCCGTCAGGTGCGTCCCTCAACAGGTTTAGGCTTAACCAACAATCCATTTCGCAAATCAACTACGGTAATGAAGACCTTAAATGGGAAACTTCAACCACGTCGAACATAGGTGTTGACTTCAGCATTCTGAGCAACAAGGTGTTCGGCTCTGTCGATTACTTCTATAAGAAAACAACCGACGTACTGTTCGAGCAGAATATCGTTCAGCCGGCACCCGGTGGTAAGATCTGGATCAACCTGCCCGGATATGTGTTGAACAAGGGTCTTGAAGTAATGCTCGGTACAGGCATCATCAATAATGAGAATTTGCAGTGGAACTTGAACGTTAATGCTGCATTTCTCAATAACTCCGTTGAAGGCCTGCTCGGCTTTTATGAAACCGGAGAACTTCGCGGACAGGGCTTTACCGGCGTAAGAGGGCAAAGGCTGATTTCCGGACAACCCCTTAACGTATGGTATCTCAGGCAGTTTGAAGGTATCGACAAAGCTACCGGCCAGAGTATTTACACCGATGAAGGAAATACCCTGTTTTATTCAGGCAGCCCCAATCCGAAGATGCTGCTGGGCATCTCTACCGACGTGTCGTACAAGAAATTTACCGCCGTCCTTAATATGAACGGAACCTTCGGTCACTATCTTTTCAATAACACCGCCGCATCTGTACTGGGTATCGGTAACCTCGGCACCAGGAACGTTGCCAAATCATTGTTCGAATCGGGTGTTATGGAAAGTATTTCAAATGCACCGGCACCTTCTACCAGGAACCTCGAAAAGGGCAACTACCTGAAGATGGCGAATGCAAGTATATACTACCGTATCGGCAATATTGGAAAGGATTTTCGCAACGTAAGCGTCTCGCTTACCGGCCAGAACCTGTTTGTCATCACCAACTACACAGGATTTGATCCGGAAGTGAACACAGATGCAGGAGTTGACGGGATACCATCGCTCGGCGTGGAATACATTCCGTATCCATCCTCACGTACAATTCTTTTAGGTGTAAGTTTCTCTTTATAATATCGATAACATCAGTATATGAAAAATATGAAGCTATTATTTGTTTTCTTGTTCTCCGTTGTTCTTTTTTCCTGTACGAAGCTGGATGAAGAGTTCAATAGCGAACTTGAAGAGAACAACTCAGCAACCATTACGGCTGATCAACTGCTGACCAGCGCTTATAATGGTTTGAACGGCCCCTTCCAAACTGGCGACTTTTGGCATATCCAGGAACACACCAGCGATGAGCTGATTGCACCCACCCGCGGCCCCGATTGGGATGACAACGGGCAATGGAGGGCATTGCATGCGCATACCTGGAATGCTGATCAGGGCCAAATCCGCGGCGCATTCAACGGATTGCTCGGAATACAGTTTTCCGCTTCCAACGTGCTTCAATTTAATCCGTCGGCGCAGCAGGCTGCTGAGGCGCGCTTTATTCGCGCACTGTCCATGTTCGCCACACTTGATGGTTATGACCAGGTTCCGTACAGGGAAGATCTGTCAGACTATAAAAAATTGCCAGAGACCCTTCAGGGAACAGCTTGCGCTGATTTTATTATCGCTGAGCTCAACGACATAATGGGAGACCTGCCGTCAACCGGCCCGGCTTATGTGGCCAACCAGGATGCTGCCAAAGTGTTGCTCATGAAACTTTACCTGAACAAAGGAGTATACGCGAACAGGGCAAGCCCCTCTTTCGACGCTGCCGATATGACCCAGGTGATTACGCTGGCCGACCAGATTATCTCTTCGAACAAGTATTCACTGGACGATAATTACTACGATAATTTCGCTCCCAACAACAGCGACATTTCCAGCGAAAACATTTTCACGCTCTACAACCAGAATGGTGACAGAGGAGGCGGGGTTCAAAATACAACCTACCAGATCAATCACTACAACATGAACCCCAGTGGTTGGAACGGTTTTGCCACCCTCTCGGATTTCTACGATAAGTTTGAATCAACCGATAAACGATTGGGTACTGATTACGACTATCCCGGCGCGCTGCCTAACCCTGGCAACAGACGGGTCGTAGGCTTCCTGATCGGCCAGCAATACAACCTCACCACCGACGAGGCACTGGAAGACCGTAAAGGAAACGCCCTCAGCTTCACCAGGGAAGTGGCGCTGAGAGAAACCGGCAATAATCTTGAGATCACAGGTATCCGGGTTAATAAATATCCGTTTGATTATGGCAGCTCGGGCGACCAGAAAAACAACGACTGGGCACTCTTCAGGTATGCTGATGTTCTGCTGATGAAAGCTGAGGCAGAATTGAGAAGCGGTGCCGGCGATGCGAAGACTATTATTAACGATATCCGTAATAAAAGAGGAGCCACTGCACTAACTGCTGACCCTACACTGCAAGACGTACTTGATGAAAGAGGACGTGAGCTGTACTGGGAAGGATGGAGAAGGCAAGATCTCATCCGCTTTGGCAAGTTCCTCGAGCCCTGGCAGGAAAAGGAATCTGATGATCCCAAGAACCTGGTGTTCCCCATCCCCAGCGACCAGTTGGCGGTGAACCCCAACCTCACTCAGAATCCCGGCTATTAAAAGCTTTTAATTTTTTCTTCGAGGGAAAAAGGTCATTTTGCGATGACCTTTTTCTCATTTATATTGATTGCATGAGGATTTTGATTCCAGCGATTTTCCTGTTTGTTACGCTATTTGTTTCGTGTGGCGGGCAAAAAGAGAAATTATTCACCCGCCTGCAGAATACAGGAATAACCTTTGCCAATACCATCCATAATAGCAAGGACTTTAACATCATAAACTATCGGAATTTTTACAACGGCGGTGGTGTTGCCATCGGCGACATTAACAACGATGGCCTGCCCGATGTGTTTTTTACCGCCAACATGGGCAGCAACAAATTATATCTTAACAAAGGCAATTTTAAATTTGAAGACATCACTGCAAAAGCCGGCGTTTTAAACAAGGGTAAATGGGGCACCGGAGTGGTATTCGTTGACATTAACCACGACGGGTGGCTGGATATGTATGTGTGCAATGCCGGCTACCAACAAGGCATAAGTAACGAGAACGAACTTTATATTAATAACAAAAACCTCACTTTCACCGAATCGGCTGCCGGCTATGGACTCAACGATTCGGGATACACTACCCATGCCAGCTTCTTTGATTATGATCTCGACGGCGACCTGGATTGCTACCTGCTGAAGAACAGCTTTGTGCCGGTCAACACGCTCAACTATGCTAACAAACGCAACCTGAGAGCCGCAGACTGGCCCGTTGAAGATTACCTGAAAGGCGGAGGAGATAAGTTGCTAAGAAACGATCATGGCAAATTCAGAGACGTAAGCGATTCGGCAAACATCTATGGAAGTCTCATCGGTTTCGGCCTTGGCGTCACCGTTGGCGATGTTAATGGCGATCATTACCCGGATCTTTATATCAGCAACGATTTTTTTGAACGCGACTACCTCTACATCAACCAAAAAGACGGAACCTTTAAAGAGGATCTTGAAAACTGCGTACAGCACATCAGCCACTCTTCCATGGGTGCCGACATCGCTGACATTAACAATGATGGTTACCCGGATATCTTTACCACCGATATGCTGCCCGACAATGATTATCGTCTCAAAACGACTACCTCGTTCGAGACGTACGACGTGAATCAGCTAAAGGTGAAGAACGGTTTCTATAACCAGTACATGCAAAACACCCTGCAGATCAATAACAGGAACGGCAAGTTTATGGAAACCGCATTTTACAGCGGTGTTGCCGCTTCCGACTGGAGCTGGGGCGGATTGGTATTCGATGCCGACAATGATGGTTTTTCCGATCTGTTCGTTTGCAACGGCATCAACAACGACGTAACAGATCAGGATTTCATAGAATTTTTCGCGAATGATGTGATCCGGAAAATGCTGACCACGGGCGAGAAGAATGAAGTAGATGAAGTCATCAACAAAATGCCCTCCACGCCCATCGTCAACAAAGCATTCAGGAACATGGGCGGGCTGAAGTTCAGGGAACAGGCAGTAGAATGGGGCCTGGAAGATTTGTCCTTCTCCAATGGCGCGGCATACGGCGACCTCGATAATGACGGCGACCTTGATTTGGTAGTGAGCAATGTGAACCAGGAAGCATTTGTATACCAGAACCACAGTCGTGAGCTGACGAAGAATAATTATATCGCAGTTACCCTGAAGGGAAAAACGCCAAATGATTTCGGCGTTGGCAGCACCATTAGCGTGTACCAGGGTGACGAAATATTTACGCGCGAAGTGGTACCCGCACGGGGGTTTCAGTCTTCGGTCGATTACAAAATAATCATCGGCCTTGGGTCCGGAATAGCCGATTCCATGACGGTTGTTTGGCCCGACAGAACAATAACGCGAATCAATTCGCCGGAAGTTAACAAAGTGCACGTCGTGGAGCAGGAAGATGCTAAAACGAATTTCGGGAGCGAAATGTCGACCGCGGCGGCTGTCGAAGCATTGCTGCAACCCGCCGGCGGTACGGTATTCGATAAGCATACGGAAGATGATTACGTTGATTTTTATAGTGAACGCGGTGCGCCTGTCATGTTATCGAGAGAAGGGCCGAAAGCAGCGGTAGCCGACGTGAATAACGATGGCCGCGCTGATGTATTTATCTGCGGCGCCGCCGGTCAGGCAGGTCAGCTATACCTGCAGAAACCAAACGGGTTTGAAAAAAAGAATGTTCCCGATTTTGAAAGGGCGAAAGCTTTGGAAGATGTTACCGCATTGTTTTTTGACGCAGACGGAGATGGCGATGCCGATCTTTTTGTTGGCACAGGCGGTAACCGGGTGCAGGCATCTGGCGATGGATTGCTGAATCGGTTGTACCTGAATGATGGCAATGGCAATTTCGCACTTGACAGCAGAGCCCTCGAGCAGACCGGCATGAACACTTGTTGCGCGGTTGCCGCCGACTTCGACAGCGATGGTGATCAGGATCTTTTCGTGGGCAGCAGAAGCGTCCCCCGGAATTACGGCTCTACTCCTGTAAGTGCCCTGTATTTTAATGACGGCTCAGGAAAATTTACCAACTCCACCAATTCGCTGAATAAAGCCATCGCACGTACGGGGATGATCAGCGCAGTGGAATACGCGGATATTACAGGTGACGGTAAGAAGGAATTAATACTGGCAGGCGACTGGATGCCGCCCAGGATATTCAGTTATGGTAACACCGGCTTCCAGGAAATGCGTTCTTCACTCGATTCGCTGAACGGCTGGTGGCGCAGCATTCGCGCGGCAGATCTTGACAATGACGGCGACCAGGACCTTGTTCTGGGAAATATCGGCAGGAACTTCTATCTGCAGCCGACGCATGAAAGGCCGGTGAAAATTTTCATCAACGACTTTGAGAAAAAAGGCACCATCGACAAGATCATTACCTATACGGTAGACGGCAAAGACAAGCCGGTGTTTATGAAAAAAGAACTGACCGATCAGTTTGCTACGCTCCGTAAACAGAATTTAAAGCATGTTGATTTCGCCAACAAATCGGTGAATGAGCTATTTAGCGAGCAGGACATAAGCGGGGCAATTGTTAAGCGTTTCGACTACCCTGCCTCCTGCATAGCCTGGAATGATGGCAAGGGAAACTTTACGATTGCTGAATTACCCGTAAATGTTCAATTATCGTCTGTAAATGCTATTGCAGCAGAAGATGTGAACGCAGACGGTAAGCCTGACCTTATACTTGGCGGAAATGATTTTAACCTGTTGCCCCAGTTCTGCAGACTGGATGGAAGCTATGGACATGTTTTGCTGAATAAGGGAAATAGACATTTTGAATGGTTATACCCTGACAGATCAGGACTGCAGTTGGGAGGGCAGATAAGAGATATAGTAACGATTAATGGAAAGGATAAAAGTTACGTGATGATATTGCAGAATAATGAAACACCTGTATTATACAGGCTGAATGGTAAATAAAACGAATTGATCAATATACCGGATAATAAATCCGGGTGACCCATTTTGATGTATCAGGTTCCGCAGAGCGGTCAACTACCAGTGATTCATAGGGTATCGCGGGAGATTCGCGCTTATGGTCGTTCAGATAGAGCTCAACCTGCTTGCGCGCGTTCTTTGAAGTATAAGGTCCACCTCTCACTTCCGAAATCAGGATGTTGCCGAGAACTATGCGTTTGATGACATAGTCCGTTCCCTTTACATCTACTTCACGATCTAAAGGAATGCCGACACGCGCGACAATTTTTGATCCGATGGAATCGATGTTCAGCATGGGGTAATTGGTCGTATGAGCGTTCGATCGATTGGCCAGATCCTGCAGGCCCCGTACCATCCCGTAAATTTCTGCGGTGGTCGGTTGGGTAGTGCCTGTTAAGGTGCCCATGAGAATAATGGAATCCGTGACTTTTGTTTCGATGATCGGAACACCATACACGTTCTTTGGCTTTTCGAGAAAAGATTTGAGTGTTCCGAGCAATTCATGCAGATCGTGTTCCAGTTCCGTTGCACTGCGGTAGCTGCGATAGCGGCGCAATGGCATACTGCCTGTCGCTAATTCTGCCTTCCACTCGATGTCGAATGAATCGCGGCCAATGGGAAGCAGGATCAGCGTAGAATTATATGATCGTCCGTTTTTGCGAAGCGTTACGCCGAGGGACCTGAACATTTTTTTGCTGATGGTGTAACCTGACCCATTGTAGAAAAGCTGAGAAGATGCTGTATCGGCCTGCTCATGGGGCCACCACCTTTGCCATTGGTCTTCGCGGCTCAGCAGCCGGTAAGCGGCATCCTCACTCGCACGTATGCCGGTGACGGCGGCGACGGTTACGCTGGCCGGAATAAAAATGTAGACCGCACCGATGATGAGAACCGCAAGCATCAACAAACCCGTTATCCAATATTTCATAGCTGATATAACCGATAAAAATAAAGAATCTGTGAAAATAACAACCGTTCACAACAAGGACAAGATAGTAAAAGTCAATAACCCTTAAATTTGAGAAAATGAGGAGCTGGCTTTTTATCTCTACTGTATTCTTATTGTGTGTACTGTTTTCTTGCCATGAAAAGAAAAAGGCTTCTTACGCATTTTCGGTGCTGAAGAGTGATCGCACCGGCCTCAATTTTGCAAACCAGCTCAATTCTACCGATTCCTTCAACCTTTTTAAGTACATGTATTTTTACAATGGTGCCGGCGTTGGTGCGGGAGACTTCAACAACGATGGGCTCATTGATGTTTTTTTTGCTTCCAACCAGGGTCAGAATTCGTTGTACCTGAATAAAGGAAATGTTCAATTCAGAAACGTAACATCTGAAGCAGGTATTCCGGACGGCAATGCATGGAGCACAGGGGTATCGGTTACCGACATTAACAACGACGGGCTACTCGACATTTATATTTGCCGCGTCGGGAATTTCAGAATATTGCACAGCCGCAACCAGTTTCTCATCTGCACAGGCATAGACAAAGACGGAGTTCCGCATTATATTGACGAGGCTGCGAAACTGGGTCTTGATTTTTCCGGGTTTGGCACACAGGCGGCGTTTCTTGATTACGACAGGGATGGCGACCTGGATATGTTCCTCCTGAACCACTCCGTTCATGAAAACGGGAACTTCAGGCCCAGGCATGTGTTCGACGGAACGGTCCATCCCACCGCGGGCAACCGCCTGTTCAGAAATGACGGCGAAAAATTCACCGACGTAAGCGTTGGATCGGGCATCAGCAGCACGGCTATTGGATACGGTCTTGGCATAGTAGCCAGCGACATTAACCTCGACGGGTATCCTGATCTGTACATCGGCAACGATTTTCATGAAAATGATTATCTCTACATCAATCAGCGAAACGGCACATTCAGGGACATATCCGACAGTGCCCTTATGCATACCAGCAGGTACTCGATGGGCGTAGATATTGCCGACGCCAACAATGATGGGCTGCCGGAAATTTTTTCGGCAGACATGCTTCCTTCGGATCCGGCCGTCTTGAAGCGAACGCCCGGAGAAGAGAGCTACGACGTATTCAATATGAAGATAAGCTATGGGTATAGCTATCAATATTCAAGGAATGCACTGCAATACAACCGGGGGAATGGTTTGTTCAGCGAAATTGCGCTGTATTCGGGAGTGGCTGCAACCGACTGGTCGTGGGCGCCGCTGTGGATGGATTTCGATAACGACGGACTGAAAGATCTGTTTATTTCTAACGGCATTCCAAAGAGGCTCAACGACATCGACTATATCAATTATGTTTCAGACCGGTCCATTCAGGAGCAAATCAGGGAAAACCGCCTCGATGAAAAAGACCGTGTTCTCATAGACAAGTTTCCGGAAGTTAAAATACCGAATAAGTTTTTTCTTAATGCGGGCGATTTGAAGTTCAACGACCTCGCCGGCAGCATCGAGGGTGATATGAACACGTATTCGAATGGCGCCGCAAGTGCAGATTTTGATAACGACGGCGATCTCGACGTGATCGTCAACAATATCGATAATGATGCACTGCTGTATATCAATCATTCTAACGATAATGCACAGTCGCCATTTTTGAAAGTGAAGCTAACGGGACCGGAAAAGAACAGGCTGGCAACAGGTTCGAAGTTGGTTGTCTATGCGAAAAATGGTACCAGAATATATGAAAAGTATCCTGTACATGGTTTTTTGTCAAGCATGGAAGTACCGCTCCATGCGGGATTGAAAAACACGCAAGCAGATTCGCTGGTCGTGATATGGCCCGACAACAGTTTTGAAAAACTGGACTACCGGCAGGGCGCCGAAGAAATTAAAGTGGCTTATCACGAAGGACTGCCGGTGTTCGACTATTCTTCTCTTCATAAGGCGAACGACCTTGATACCGTTCCGGCAAAGGATTTGGCTGGTGAGGTAAACCTGCAGTTTCATCATCATGAGAATTCTTTCCCTGAATTCAACCGCGAACCGCTCATTCCCCATATGATTTCTACCGAGGGCCCGGCAGTGGCAGTGGGTGATTTTGACGGCAATGGCCTTGACGATGTATTTTTTGGATCGGCCAAGGGAAGCAGGAGGGAATTGTATATCCAGGAAGCCGATGGTAAGTTTACGTCTCTTCGCATTCCTGCATTGGCGGCCGATAGTAATTATGAAGATGTGGACGCTGCGTGGGCGGACGTTAACAGCGATGGCAACCTGGATCTGATCGTAATTAGTGGAGGAAATGAATACTACAATAACGACCGCCACCTTTTACCGAGGCTTTACCTTAACGATGGGAAGGCAAATCTTACCCCTAAGGCAGATGCGTTCAAAGGTATTGGTGAAACTTTAGGGACCGTAGCGGTCAACGATTTCAACGGCGATGGGCACGTTGACCTTTTTATCGGCGGAAGAGCCGTGCCCTGGCAATACGGCGTAATACCTGATTCGTACCTGCTTCAAAACGACGGAACCGGCAGATTTACTAACGTAACCGACCGCTATTCCAAAGAACTGGGAAAAGCCGGGTTCGTTACCGGGTCTGTTTGGACAGACATCGACAATGATGGCCTGAAAGACCTGATCGTTTGTTCCGAATGGGGAACCATTGACGCATACCTGGCAAAGGGCAGCCGGCTTGTCAAACAGCAGCTTATCCAACAGACCGGCTGGTGGAATTTTATTTTACCCGTTGATGTAAACGGCGATGGCCTTATTGACCTTGTGGCCGGCAATCTCGGCCTGAACAGCCGCCTTCATGCTTCGGCCGACAAACCGGTAAAAATGTATTACAGCGATTTTGATGAAAATGGCACAAGTGAGCAAATGCTTACTTATTATCTCCAGGACAAAGAACTTCCGTTTTATAATAAGTCTGAAATGGACCGGCAGATGCCCGAAATGAGGAAGCGTTTCCTTTACGCGAAAGATTTTGCAACTGCATCGTTAGACGAAATTATAGCCGGCAAAAAGCTGAAGGCCGCTAAGATGTACACCGCCGACTACTTCGCAAGCGCATTGCTCGTTAATAAGGGTGATATGCGATTTGACATGCAGGCATTGCCCTGGGAGCTGCAGGTTTCGAGCTTGCGGGATGGCGTGGTGACAGACGCCAATAACGACTCTCTGCCCGACGTGTTCCTGGTTGGCAACTATTATGAAAACAACATTGAGATGGGCCGGTATGACGCCGATTTCGGCTCCCTGCTTCTCAACAACGGGCGAGGACGTTTCACTTACAGTATGCCGGAAGGCGTGGCCATAAAAGGGCAGCCCCGCCGGGTGAGGAAGATAAAGATCGGTGGGCGCGATGCATTTATTATCGGCCGCAACAATGACAATTCGATGGTCATCAGGTTTGAAAAATAGGACTGCTCCTCACTATTTTTAAAATGCGTCAAAATTTTTATTGATTTTCAATCTGTTGTAAAACTCCGCTAAAAAATAGTTGGTAGAATAAAGTGTTTTGAACCAGGAGAGCTCTACCTTCGCGCTCCATTTTAATATTATTTCTCCCGGGATGGCGGAGGGATTTCTAAAAAAACGAAAATGAGCAAACTACATTTCACCACCAAACATGCTAACGCGGCTACCGTTAAGCACAACTGGTACGTTGTGGATGGTACCAATCAAACCGTTGGACGCATGTGCGCTAAAATAGCGGCCGTTCTGAAAGGAAAGAACAAGGCCTACTATACGCCACATGTTGATTGCGGAGACTTTATTGTTGTAATTAATGCAAGCAAGGTAAAATTTACCGGCAACAAGCTGGAAGACAAGGAATATCTCACTTTTTCGGGTTATCCCGGCGGACAGAAGTCTGAAAGTGCGAAAAACCTGTTGCACCGCCGCCCGGAAGCCGTAATCGAAAGAGCGGTGAAAGGAATGTTGCCAAAGAACAGGCTGGGACGCAAAATGTTCAAGAAGCTGTTCGTGTATGCCGATGCTGACCATCAGCACACAGCGCAGAAACCACAACCTTTAACTTTCTAATCGAGTATACATGGAAAAGCAAAAAAACGCCGTTGGCCGCCGTAAGGAAGCCGTAACAAGGGTATTCCTCTCAAAAGGGCAGGGCAACATCACTGTCAACGATAAGAACTACAAAGAATACTTTTCGCTTCAATATTTACAAAACCAGCTTGAGCTGCCTTTAAAGACGATCCAGTCACTCGATAAATTCGATGTTAAGATCAATGCTTCGGGTGGTGGCATTAAAGGCCAGGCGGAAGCGGCTAAACTGGGTATTGCCAGGGCCCTGGTAGAATTGAACACAGAATTTCGTCCGGCGCTAAAGGCGGCTGGTTGTCTTATACGTGACCCACGGTCTGTTGAGCGTAAGAAATTCGGTCACAAAAAGGCAAGGAAGAGCTTCCAGTTCAGCAAGCGTTAATTATTTCAAATACAACTCAATTCTTAATAAATGGAAAACAACACTTCGTTACAACAGCAATTACTTGAGGCAGGCGTGCACTTCGGTCACCTGCGTAAGAAGTGGAACCCGAAAATGCTGCCTTATATTTTCGCTGAAAAGAAGGGCATACATATCATAGACCTGAACAAGACCACTGAGAGCCTCCAGGAAGTGGCCGGTGTGCTGAAACAGATCGCCCGCAGTGGAAAGAAGATCATGTTCGTGGGAACGAAGAAGCAGGCCAAAGAAATTGTGACCGACTGTGCAAGGCGCGTCAATATGCCTTACGCTACGGAAAGATGGCTCGGTGGCATGCTGACCAACTTCAACACCGTTCGTAAAAGCGTGAAGAAGATGCTGAGCATCGATAAAATGCTTGGCGACGGCAGCGCTGAGAGCCTCACCAAAAAGGAGCGCCTGCAACTGCAGCGCGACCGCGATAAGATGGATAAGGTGCTTGGTGGTATTGCCCAGTTGGGAAGAGTGCCCGCTGCCCTTTTCATCATCGACATTGGTCATGAGCACATCGCACTTTCCGAAGCAAAACGCCTCGGTATTACCACATTCGGTATCGTTGATACCAACTGCGACCCAAATAAGGTGGACTTTGCCATTCCCGGGAATGACGATGCCACTAAATCGATCGCCATCATTACACAATACATTACTTCAGCAATAGCTGAGGGCCTTGCCGAAAGACAAGCCGCGAAAGATGAGGATGTTGACGAGGCCGGCACAGATGAAAACGAGAAAAAAGCTGAGCGCCTGCTGGCCGAAACAGATACGGAATCCGGACGTTCCCGCACAGGCGGTGGCGAGAACCGCGGTCGCGGTCCCGGAAACCAACCCAGGCGCCGTACCACCGGTGGTGGCGGACCGAGAAGGCCGGGCGGAAGATAATAAAGCCGGCAACGGGCGATGAAATAAACTCACGTCTGCCTATTGCCCATTGCCCATTGCCGAACAACAACTTTAACCTAAAAGTTTAAAATATGTCAACAGCTACTATAACGGCGGCTGATATCAATAAGCTGCGCCAGGCAACCGGCGCAGGTATGATGGATTGCCGTAAAGCATTAATGGAAACTAACGGAGATTTCGAAGCAGCGATAGACTGGCTCAGGAAGAAAGGTGCGAAGGTGGCCGCATTACGTGGCGACCGTGAGGCTCGGGAAGGGGTCGTTATCGCGAGAACAACCGGCGATAACAAGACGGGTATCGCATTTTGCGTAAGCTGTGAAACAGACTTCGTCAGCAAAAACGCCGACTTCGTTGCATTTGCACAAAGCATCGGCGACGCAGCAGTGGCGAACAACGTGAAGAGTGCCGATGAACTGAATAGCGCCACTATCGACGGCGCCAAAATCGCTGACCTGGTAAACGACAAGCTTGCAAGCATCGGTGAAAAAATAGGCATCACTAAATTCGAACGTATCGATGCCCCCTTTGTATCCTCCTACATTCATGGCGCCAACAGGATCGGCGTGCTGGTAGGTTTCAACAAGCCCGTTACCGAAGCCGGCAAGGATGTGGCCATGCAGATTGCAGCAATGAACCCTCTCGCAGTAGATGCCGACAGCGTTCCTGCTAATGTAGTGGAACGAGAAAGAGCAATCGTTACAGAACAGATCAAGGCCGATCCGAAGATGGCCGGAAAACCTGCGGAAATGATCGCTAAAATTGCCGATGGTAAGCTGAACGCCTTCTTTAAGGAGCAGACACTTATGGCGCAGCCTTTCGTAAAAGATGCGGCAAAAAGCGTTGCAGATCAGTTGAAAGCTGTAGATTCAACGCTGAAAGTGACCGAGTTTAGAAGAGTGGCCCTTGGATAATTATTGGAGATAAAAACTGTACTGATCTAAATGCTTCCGAAATACAAACGTATTCTGCTGAAATTGTCGGGTGAATCATTAATGGGTGATAAGAGTTTCGGCATGGATCCTTCCATGATCGAACAATATGCAAGAGACATCAAAGGAATAACAGAATTGGGTGTACAGGTGGCCGTAGTAATAGGCGGGGGTAATATTTACCGCGGAATGAATGAAAAGGAAACCGGCATCGAGAGGGCACACGGCGATTATATGGGCATGCTCGCCACCGTTATCAATGGTATGGCGATGCAGGCAATGCTGGAAAAAGTAGGTGTGTACACGCGTTTGCAAAGCGCCATCAAAATGGAACAGATTGCCGAACCTTACATCAGGCGCCGGGCCATCCGGCACCTTGAAAAGGGCAGGGTGGTAATCTTTGGCGCTGGTACCGGTAACCCGTACTTCACCACCGACACGGCCGGATCGCTGCGAGCCATTGAGATACAGGCAGATGTCATTTTAAAAGGAACGCGCGTGGATGGTATCTATACGGCTGATCCCGAAAAAGATCCTACTGCAAAAAAGTATAATACGATAACCTTCCAGGAATGCATCAGTAAAAACCTGAAAGTCATGGACATGACGGCTTTCACCCTTTGCATGGAAAACAAGCTGCCGATCATCGTATTCGACATGAACAAGCCCGGTAACCTGCACCGTGTGGTAACCGGCGAAAAAGTAGGCACATTGGTCAAAGACTAAACTTATACAGTATTTTTACGGTCGATTGCTTGTAATATTCGATTTACATTAGTATTTTTCGACTCTGAAAAGCCACTATCCACTTAGTGGCTTTTTTATTGCTCAACTCCAGAATCCTCTGAAGAACGGTTAAACGCCTAAACTTTAATCTACCCGAACCGTTATGAGTAACTGCATTATTCTTGGATACAGTGTGACTATTGGACTGCCGGAGATCATCATTTTTCTACTGGCTGCTATACTACTGGGTTTTTCCATTCATTTTTATTGGGCCGGCAAAAGATCTGTACCGGGGCTGAAACAACCGGGTCCGATGGACCCGAGCGACATTTCAGAAGATGATCAATGGCGGCTGCAATTTTACGAACAGCTCGAGAAGCATGAGAAAACGCAGGACCGCATGCAAAAAGAATTGATGCGGATGGCCGAGGCTGAAAAAACACTTTTAGCAGACCTTGAAGAAGCGAGAAGCGAGATAACCCGGCTGGAAGGCATTGCCGAAAAAGTTTCCGTATCGTCGGGCGAGGCGCCGATGAGAAATACGATTTCTGATTTGGTGATGGCACAGCAGAATCTTCATGAATCCCTTACCCGGGAAATGACAGAACGCCTCGAAAGGGCATACGAAGAATTTAATTTTCTCCAGGACCGCATTCAGAAGATACAGGAACAGGCCGTCGATCCGCACAAACGCAACTTTGAAACGGACGAACTCGAGCAGTCTTATTTCCGCATCACCAAAGAATACGACGAACTGAAGCTGAAGAATCTTGCGCTGATGGAAGAAAACCAGCGCCTCACCAGGACGCTTGCAGATTCGGAAGAAAAATTACGAGACGCCAACTTTTTCAAACAACAGCTGACGAGGAAAGTCACTTTCCTGGAAGAATTGACAAGCGATCTGCAACAACTTTCCGGCCATCACAAAAAGCTGGAGGGCCAGTTGAAACGCATCAGCGAAATCGAAGCAATGCTGACGAGGAAGGTTTAATGGCCGCAATTGGCCGCCGGTTTCTCCCCGCACAGCGGCACTCGCTCACTTTTAAGAAATTTGTGTTTACTTTTAACTTTAAGTTTTACGCTTTAACTTAAAGCCATGCTCGATCTAATTGCAGATATCCGTAAAGAGTACCTCTCCCGCTCATTCACCGAAGCCGAAGCCGATAAAAGCGCGATCGCGCAGTTTGAAACATGGTGGAAAGAGGCCGTCGCCAGCAATATTATCGAACCCAATGCGATGACCCTCGCCACTGCGTCTGCAGATGGTTTGCCATCGGCAAGGATCGTGCTGTTAAAGGGATTCAATGCAAAGGGCTTTGTTTTTTTTACCAACTATAACAGTTATAAAGCAAAGCAGCTCGAAGAAAATCCGCGGGCATGTCTTGTATTTTTTTGGAAAGAACTTGAACGGCAGGTACGCATCACCGGTATAATCGGTAAGTTGAGTGAAGGTGAGAGTGATGATTATTTTGACAGCCGCCCGGAACAAAGCCGTATCAGCGCTATCGCTTCGCCCCAGAGCCAGGTAATCAGCAGCCGGGAGTGGCTGGAGAGCCAGGTGAAAAAGGTATCAGACAAATTGGAAGGCAGGCAGTTTCACAGGCCGATGAACTGGGGAGGTTACCTGGTACGGCCCATCACTATTGAATTTTGGCAGGGCCGTTCCAGCAGGCTGCACGACAGGTTGCAATATTC
>CAMPGT010000050.1 GCA_946885665.1 uncultured Chitinophagaceae bacterium
GAATACCATCCTGCACCCTGGAGAAACGTTTAAACAAACGACGATTTATAAATTTTCGGTGAAGGAGTGAGAGGTGTTTTTCCGTAAATTGTAGCAAACATTTTCCGGATGAAAAATTTTTTACTCGCCTCAGCATTAACCGCGTTCGGCCTGAACGCCGGCGCGCAGCATCAACTCGTGAAAAAATGGGAAACCGACGCAGTGCTCCATGAGCCGGAATCGGTTTTGTATGACCGTGCAAACAAGGTGCTGTATGTATCGAACATAGACGGAAAGGGCGACGAAAAAGACGGCAAAGGGTCGGTAGGTAAAGTGGGATTGGACGGGAAAGTGATCAGCGCCGACTGGGTAACCGGACTTAACGCACCCAAGGGCCTGGCACTGGTAAAAAATATGCTGTGGGTGGCCGATGTGGATGAAGTGGTGGGCATAGACATCAAAACGGGCCAGATCACGCAGCACGTGAAGGTGGAAGGCGCCAAATTCCTCAATGACCTTACCGCCGACAAAAACGGGACCCTTTACGTGTCCGACTCGCAGGGGAAAACCGTTTACCGCATCGACAAAGGCAACGTGACCGCCTACATCGAAAACCTCCAGGGCCCCAACGGACTGCTAATGCACAAAAACGAGCTGTACATCCTCGACAGGGGAGGCCTCTTTAAAGCAGGTAAAAATAAAACACCGGTGAAACTGGCCGATGGCATGGACCAATCCACCGATGGCATTGAAAATGTACAGGGCAACGAGTTCATCGTTTCTTGCTGGTCGGGCGTCATCTACTATGTGAATGGCGACGGCACCACTCAGCAACTGCTGGACACGCGCGACCAGAAGATCAACTCGGCCGATATTGGCTACGATGCAAAAAACAAGATCGTGTACGTTCCCACGTTCTTCAAGAACAATGTGGTAGCTTACCAGTTACAATAAGAAGTTAAAAAACAAAGCCGCTGCTACCCGCAATGACAGAGTCGTTATTTTTACCGTGAATATGGACTGTACATCTACCCATCTGTCTTACGAGGAAACAGGTTACTTTACCAACATCGTTTCGGCTTATGTCAATGGTGACAACCCATTAAGGCCATTTTACGAACATCCGGTGTCGCTGGAGGGTGTGGCGGCTGCCATCGAAAACCGCAAAAAGTTTCCGACCAACCGGAAACTTCTTGTTGAACAGTTGACACTGCAATACAGTCATCTTCCCCAATCAGCTACCGTCAAAAAAAACATTTCGCTGCTCGGCGATGCGCATACGTTTACCGTAACGACCGCTCATCAGCCGGCTATCTTCACCGGCAACCTGTATTTTATTTACAAGATTGTTCACGCGATAAAACTCGCCGAACATTTTACGAAAAATTTCCCCGGGAATAATTTCGTGCCGGTATTTTTTATGGGCTGTGAAGATGCCGACCTTGACGAGCTCGGGCACATTCACCTCGATGGCGAAAAAATTGCGTGGCAAACCGATCAGAAAGGAGCCATCGGCAGAATGAAGACCAAGGGTCTCGAAAAAATCATCGACCGCATAAACGGCGAATATTCAATATTGCCCTTCGGCAAGGAGCTCGTCGAAATACTGAAGGAATCTTATTTGAACAGCCCGGATATTCAAACTGCCACGCTGAAATTGGTGCACCGGTTATTTGCGGATTACGGTCTCATTATTATTATTCCCGATGATGTCGCTTTCAAAAGAGCGATGCTGCCGGTATTTGAAGATGAGCTGTTCAACCACCGCTCGGCCGGCGCAGTGGAGAAAACGATCAGCGATTTTCCTTCCAATTTTAAAGTGCAGGCGCAGCCACGGGAAATAAATTTATTTTACCTGACAGATACTGTACGCGAACGCATAGAACGCACCGGCAACGAATGGCGGGTGGTGGATACAGACCTCGTTTTTGACGAGCAGGCGCTGCGAAAAGAATTGAACGAACATCCCGAACGCTTTAGCCCGAATGTTATACTGCGTGGCCTCATGCAGGAAACACTGCTGCCCGGCGTTGCCTTCATTGGTGGTGGCGGTGAAATTGCGTACTGGCTCGAGCTGAAGGGTGTTTTCGCACTATATAACGTTCCCTACCCGTTGCTCGTGATCAGGAACTCGTTCCTGGTTATTGATGAGCGAAACGAGGAGCGCATGAAGAAACTGCGTTTGTCCGTTCCCGATATTTTCCACGATGAACATAAGCTGTTGAAGGACCTGGTAAAGCGCAATTCAGAAAAGCAATTGTCGCTGGCCGGAGAGATCACCGACGTTACGTCTTATTACGACAGGCTGAAGACCGTTGCAGGCCAGGTGGACGATACGCTGACCGTGCATGTGGCGGCTTTGCAAACGCGTGCCATCAAGCCTTTGCAGGAACTTGAAAAGAAACTGATCCGCGCCGAAAAAAGAAAGTTTGGTGTGCAGGAGCGGCAGCTTAGAGTACTGAAAAGCGCATTGTTCCCGAACAAGGGGCTGCAGGAAAGAGTGGATAATTTTTTGCCTTACTATGCCAGGTGGGGAAAGGATTTCATCGACACCATCTATGAACATTCGCTTTCTTTAGAGCAGCGGTTCGTCGTGATCACCTGCAGGTGATCATTCGTCGAAGAAATTGTTCCATCCTTCCGACTTTACCTTTCCTGCTTTTTTAATCACGTCATTCTCCATTCGCTTTTTGTATTCATCCATTCTTTTGCCCACTTCCTGGTCGAAACAACCGATGATGCTTGCCGCAAGGATGGCCGCATTTTTGGCCGCATTGAGGGCCACGGTCGCCACGGGTATGCCGTTGGGCATTTGCAGGATAGACAAAACAGAATCCCAGCCGTCGATCGAATTGGAGGATTTGACCGGCACGCCGATAACGGGTAACGACGTGATGGACGCCACCATGCCGGGGAGGTGTGCCGCGCCTCCCGCGCCGGCGATGATCACCTTAATGCCGCGCTGCCTTGCATCGGCCGCATATTTGATCATCCGCCGGGGGGTACGGTGGGCAGAAACAATGGTCAGCTCGAAAGGAATGTTGAATTCCTTTAAGAAATCAGCAGCCGCTTTCATCACTGAAAGGTCGCTGTCGCTGCCCATAATTATTCCCACCAATGGCTTTTCCATGATTGTATAAATTTAAATCCTTTCAAGTCCGCTGAAAAAGAAATCTCCTTCAATCTTCGCGTTCTCATCGCTGTCGCTGCCATGAACGGCATTTTCACCAACAGAAGTGGCAAAAAGCTTACGGATCGTATTTGCTTCCGCCTTTGCGGGATCGGTGGCGCCGATAAGCGTTCTGAACGAGGCCACGGCGTTGTCTTTTTCCAGAATGGCGGCAATGATGGGACCGCTGCTCATAAAAGAGACGAGCTCGCCGTAAAACGGCCTTTCTTTATGAACGGCGTAAAATTCGCCTGCCTTTTCTGCTGTTAAGCGGGTAAGCTTTAACGCGATAATGCTGAATCCTTCTTTGATGATCCTGTCGATGATCGCGCCTGCATGGCCATTCTTCATCGCATCGGGCTTGATCATGGTAAACGTACGGTTGCTCATGTAATTTTTTATTTGGGCGCAAAGGTAGATAACTTGGTGACTTGGAGAAGTAAAATTGGCAATTGGGCATTATTTCTGCAACTTTGCGCACATTTTGATGCAACCTGTACAGGAAATATTCCCCCTATTAAAGGCGCCCCGGAAAGTGGTGATTACCATGCACCAAAAACCCGACCCCGATGCAATGGGTTCGTCATTGGGCCTTTATCATTTTTTGTCGGGCCTGGGCCACGACGTGACGGCAATTTCACCCACCAACTGGCCAACCTGGCTCAACTGGATGGCCGGCGCCGAAAAGGTGATCGATTACGAGTTGACGGCGGAAAGGGCCCTAAAGGCGCTGAAAGAAGCGGAATGGCTGTTTTGCCTGGACTTTAACATTTTTACGCGCACCAAGAACCTGTCTCCACACCTCTATGCGTTCAAAGGCACGAAGGTGTTGATCGACCACCACCAGCAGCCTGACACCGCAAATTTTGATTACGGCATCAGCGACACCGCCAAAAGCTCCACATCCGAGATGGTGTACGACCTGATCGTTCAATCGGGTAACCAGGACAAGATCAACAGCGCCATCGCCGAGTGCATCTACGCAGGGGTGATGACCGATACGGGATCTTTCCGGTTCGCGTCCACAACCGCATCCGTGCATCACATGATCGCGTTCCTCAAAGAAAGAGGCCTCGAACATGCGAAGGTCCATGAAAATATTTACGATAACTTTCTCGAGAACCGCCTTCGGTTTATAGGTCACGTGCTGATGAACAGGATGGAGGTTTTTTACGAATACAACACGGCGCTGATTGCGATTCCAAAAAGAGACCTGCTCAGGTACCAGATCAGGACAGGTGACACCGAGGGACTGGTAAATTACCCGTTGAGCATTCAGGGCATCAAACTTGCTGGTTTGGTGATTGACAGGGACGAAGAAAGAAAATGGAGCTTTCGCAGTAAAGGAGGATTTGATACGAATACATTTGCCAGGAAATACTTTAACGGGGGAGGGCACTACAATGCTTCCGGAGGAAAAAGTTCCGACACCCTCGAGAAGACTGTGGAACAATTTAAACTGGCCATGAAAGAAAACGCTGATCTCTTAAAATAAATACAAATACTCATTAATGAAACGAACATCAAACCTCCTTCTGAGCTTAGTGACGATACTATTTGTGGCTGAAGGATGCTCATCGGGCGGATTTAAAAAAACCGAAAGTGGGCTTCTGTACAAGATCGTATCCCCTGGTAGCGGACCCATTGCAAAAAATGGAGAGTTTCTGAAAGTGAACTACACGCAAAAAGTTCGCGATTCACTTATTTCTACCAGCAATGGCGGACTGCCTACCTATGCAGCAGTTGATTCTGTTGGCGCAGTGTACAACCCCGCCGAAGTTTTTGGCAAACTTAGAAAAGGCGACAGCGTTATCATCGTGATGCTGGCCGACAGTCTCCAGAAAAAACAGGGTATGCTTCCTCCGTTCATCAGGAAGGGCGACAAGCTCACACTGTTTATCCGTGTGATGGATATTCTGAAATCTGAAGCAGATGTTCGCAGCGACCAAACGGCACAGCTCGAAACAAAAAAAGCCAAAGAAATCGATGAGATCCAGAAATACCTTGACGACAAAAACATCAAAGCTGAAAAAACCTCTAAAGGTGTGTTTGTACAAATTGAAGAAAAAGGCGACGGACCCGCAGTGGATTCCGGTAAAGCGGTGCATGTAAATTATACCGGCACTACGTTTGGCGGTAAAGTTTTTGACTCGAACGTGGATACCGCCTTCGGCCACCACGAACCATACGTTTTTGTGATTGGCCAGAGAGGAGCGATCGAAGGCTGGGACGATGGACTGCGCCTGCTCAACAAGGGCGGTAAGGCGAAACTGTACATCCCCTCGATGCTGGCGTACGGACCAAATCCTCCTCCGGGAGCGCCGTTCAAGGCTTACGAAAACCTGATCTTCGATGTGAATGTGCTCGATGTTACGGTGCCCGAACAACGTGCGCCGCAAATGCCGCCGATGCACCCGCGCCAGGCGCCCGGAGCAAGGCCAGGGTCTGCACCAGCGCAATAATTCATTATTTAAACACTTCAGAGGCCAGCTTAATGGCCTCTTTGGCTTCCTTTACGTCATGAACCCTGAGCAGGTCTGCACCATGCAGCAATGCTACGGTGTTCATGACGGTGGTGCCATTCAGGGCATCTGCCGCACTTACACCGAGCGTTTTGTAGATAGTTGATTTACGCGACAAGCCCGCCAGTAAAGGCACACCCAATATTTTAAGTGACCGCAGGTTTTTCAGCAGCTCAAAATTTTGTCGGGCGTTCTTGCTGAAGCCGAAGCCCGGATCGGCAATTACATCTTTAATACCGGCCTCCCTGCACTGCCGGATCTTCATGATAAAATAATCGAGTACCGACTTCGTCACGTCGTCGTAGCTGGTATGTTCGTGCATTGTTTCCGGGTTGCCGCGCATGTGCATGCACACGTAGGGAACATGCAGCCCGGCAACAGTACGCATCATGGCGGCATCCCTTTCTCCGCCGGTGATATCGTTGATCATGGAAGCTCCCGCCGCAACACACAGCGCCGCGACGCGGCTGTAGTAGGTGTCGATGGAAAAGATGGCTTCGGGAAATTTATCAGTTACAATGTCAACGATGCCGGATAAGCGGGAAAGTTCCTGCTCTTCGGTGAGCATTATTGAACCGGGCCTGGTGCTTTGCGCGCCGATGTCTATGATGTCGGCGCCTTCTTCGAGCAT
Source organism: uncultured Chitinophagaceae bacterium (assembly GCA_946885665.1). The sequence goes on from CAMPGT010000050.1 coordinate 6,302, forward strand.
GCGTTCCGTGTGGCGCAGCACGGCATCGGCGCCATCGGCGCGGCTGTCTTCATAAAATGAATCGGGGGTTAGGTTGATGATGCCCATCACCAGCGGATGTTCGGCTGCCAGCAGTCTTCCCTTACAGTTCAGCGTAAACATTGAGTTGTTATCTTTACATTTGACGCGGAAAAATTAAGCATAAAAATAGGAACCGGGCAAACTGTTATTCTTGTTAATGAACAATACTATCGAGCAATACAATTCAGCAGTACAATCCTGTAAAGACATATTTTTAAAAAAGACCAAAGACTACGGCACCTCATGGCGGGTGCTGCGGCCCATCTCCATACTTGACCAGTTGTTCATCAAGGCACAGCGCATAAAAACCATCCAGGAAAAGCGGGAGCAGAAGGTTGCCGACGATGTGATGGATGAATTTCGCGGAATGGTCAATTACAGCATCATCGGGCTGATACAATTATTTCTGCAAAAAGATGCGATAGAAGATTTGCCTGTTGACCAGGTTGAGAAATGGTACGATAAAGAGGTGGAGACTACAAAGGCCCTAATGCTGAGAAAGAACCATGATTACGGAGAAGCATGGCGCAGCATGAGCCAGGAAAGTTTTGTGGATCTCATCCTGATGAAATTGATGCGCATGCGGCAGATCATCGCTAACGAGGGAAAAACGATCATCAGCGAAGGACTCGACGCAAACTACCAGGATATTATCAACTACTCGCTGTTTGCGATCATCATTGACGAGGTTAAAAAGCTAAAAGTTAAAAGTTAAAAGTGCTTTTCTTTGATCGTCTTGAGAAAATGCATCGGTCCCGTTAAGAATTTTAGCAGCTTTAAAAGTAAACACAGGATATGATTGCCATTCTATCGAAACTTTTAACTTTTAAGTTTTAACTTATAACTTTTAATGAAAATCCTCGTCAACATATCACGGTTTCTCGTCGGCGTTCTTTTTATTTTCTCCGGGTTGGTAAAAGCCAACGATCCGCTGGGCCTCAGCTATAAAATGCAGGAATTTTTTGAAGTGTGGAACTGGCACGCGCTGAACGACTATACACTCGTGTTCTCGATCGTCATGATCGTTTTCGAAATTGTAGCAGGCGTGGCCATACTGCTGGGTTGGAAGATGAAGCTCTTTAGTTGGCTGCTTCTTCTGCTCATTCTATTTTTCACTTTCCTCACAGGATACGCATTATTCAGCGGAAAGATCCGCGAATGCGGTTGCTTCGGCGACTGCATTCCGTTGCAGGCCAACCAATCGTTTATTAAGGACCTGGTGCTGCTCGCACTCATCCTCTTTATCTTCCCGTTCAGGAACAGGATCAAGCCTTGGCTGCGACCCCGGAATGCAATGCTCATCCTTTTCTTTTCTCTTATTTTTTCATTCGCGTTCCAATGGTACGTGCTGATGCACCTGCCGGTCGTGGATTGCCTGCCTTATAAAATCGGCAACAATATTCCCGAAAAAATGAAGGCGCCGCCGGGTTCCGTTCCCGACAGTACCGTCATCGTTTTCACTTATGAAAAGAACGGAAAGCAGTCGAGCTTCACTGCCGAAAATTTTCCCGCAGATTTTGATGATTCATATGTATTCGTGAAGAGAGAAGACAGGGTGGTGAGAAAGGGAAATGCAACACCGGTGATCAGGGATTTTACGTTGCAAACATTAAGCGGTAATGACACGACCGCGGCGCTGCTGAATGAACCCGGTAACAAAATCTTTCTTTTTATAAAAGACGGTTACAGGATGGGTGAGTGGGCAGCCGTGATGGACATGATCGCGGCAAGGGCCGGTCAAAAAAACATCGGGGCATTTATGGTCACCAACCTGGAAGTGCAGGCCGACAGGCGTGATTTCTTTCCACAGCTCTTTCCGTTGAGAAGCGATGGCACTGCCATCAAAACCGCGGCACGGCATAACCCCACGTTGTTCCTTATCAACCAGGGAACGATTATCGAAAAGTGGAGTGCGGTGGATCTTGACGAGGCGCTCAAAACGATTGCTTCATTACCTAATCAATAAATGCTTAACTATCTTACCAGGAAAATAATATATGGCGCACTCGTCATGGCTGGTGTGGTAGTGGTAGTATTTTTTCTTTTCCAGGGTTTTGGTGATCCCACGCGGCTGGTAATGGGTCAAACAGCAGATGCTGCCACGCAACAAAACATACGCCGCGAGTTGAATCTCGACCAGCCGAAATGGAAACAATTTTTGACGTACTTAAATGATGTTTCTCCCATTGCGGTGCACACCAACGAGGAAATTGCACAAAAGAAATTGCGGGGAATTTTTATCGGTGGAGAAACGAACCTTGCCATTAAGGTTCCTTACCTGCGCCGGTCGTACCAGTCGCGCAGGGAGGTTTGGGATGTATTGATTGAAGCGTTGCCCGGTACGATACTGCTGGCTGCCGCGGCCATGCTGATCGCGGTTGTGCTGGGCATTCCGCTTGGCGTACTGGCAGCGGTTAAAAGAGATACCTGGATGGATTCATCCTCCATTTTTGCGTCGGTGCTGGGCATATCGGCGCCTTCGTTTTTCATGGGAATAGTGATTGCTTATTTGTTCGGGTTTGTGCTGAGTGATTATACCGGTTTAAGGATGACGGGCAGCCTGTTCGACACCGATCCTTTCACGGGAAGACAGGTGCAACTATCCAACCTGGTGTTGCCCGCACTGACGCTGGGCATCAGGCCGCTCGCTATTATCACGCAACTAACGCGCAGCGCTATGCTCGATGTGCTTAACCAGGATTATATCCGCACTGCGTATGCAAAGGGGCTGCGCGGCAGGGTGGTGATATGGAAGCATGCGTTGAAAAATGCGCTGAACCCGGTGATTACGGCTATTACGGGTTGGTTCGCCGAGCTGCTCGCGGGAGCTTTTTTTGTTGAATATATTTTTGGATGGAAGGGGATTGGGAAGGTGACGGTGGACGCGTTAGAGAATCTTGATTTTCCCGTGGTGATGGGATCGGTGCTGATTTCTTCTTTCTTTTTTATTGTGATTAATATATTGGCGGATGTGGTGTACGGGATCATTGATCCGAGAATAAGAAAAAGTTAAAAGTTAAAAGTTAAAAGTTAAAAGTTAATCCTACTCCCTACTCCCCATTGCCCATTGCCCACTCCCCACTCCCTACCTCACCACCACCTCACTAATCACTTTCTCTCCCAGCGCCTCATTCACCCGCTGCCTGATTTTTTCTTTCTGGTAAAGCAACTCTTGTTTCAGCGGCGCCACGGACGTGGTAATATACAGTGTACTGCCGTGGATGCTGATCTTATCGGTGTACCTCGAAATGGTCCGGCCCATCAGTTTCTCCCAAATTTCTTCGATCTGCATTGCCTGCATATAACCTTTCAGCCGGCTCTGGTTGAGAAACTGTTTTAATGCGTCGCCCATAGAAAATTCACCCCTAAATCGAAGGTAACCGAAATTTATAATTGGATAAGCTGGTAGGGAACTTCAAGTTTTTCAAAGTGATCCGCGATTCGCGACCCGTGCGTATCGGTCAGAAAAATTTGCCCCTCGTTGCGCACACACACCCAGTCGAGCAGGTTGTGCATGCGGTGCTCGTCCAGCTTTTCAAAAATATCATCGAGCAGGAGGAGGGGAGCGAACCCCTTGTTTTCTTTCAGCAGGGTAAATTCGGCGAGCTTAAGGGCAAACAGCAGGCTTTTCCGCTGCCCCTGCGAAGCGATGTTCCGGAAGGGCTGGCCATTCAACATCATTTGCAGATCGTCTTTGTGCACGCCGGCCGTGGTTCGCTGCAGCGCCATGTCCCTGTCGCGCTGCATCCGCAGCCAATCGGCAAAAGGGGCCTTGAGCAGCTGGCTGTCGTAAGTGATTTCGACCGATTCTTCAGAATCGGAGATCTTCCGGTAAAAATCCTTTACCCACCGGATGCAGTCGAGCAGGAAGACTTTTCTTCTTTCAAAAATATAATTACCGTCTGTTACCAGCTGGGAATCATACACATCGAGCAGGCCGGTATCGGTTGTGCGGGTGTCGGCAAGCGACTTCAGGTAGCTGTTTCGTTGCTGCACCAGCTTGTTGTAGTTGATAAGGCGCTGGAGGTATTCGGCGTCGAGCTGCGACAGGATGGCGTCCACGAAACGGCGGCGCTCCTCGCTGCCTTCGGTGATGATGCGCACATCGTCGGGGGCAATGAAAACGCAGGGAAAGCCCCCCACGTGGTGTGCGAATTTTTCGTAGGGTTCCCCGTTCAGTAAAAATTCCTTTCTGCCGGTTTCACGCAAAATGCAGACAATGTCGTAGGGCTTGTCCTGCCGGTCCATGTTTCCTTCAATGCGAAATCCCTGCGACCCGTTCTGCACGTTCGTCGCATCCGACCGGCTGAAATAGCTTTTGGTAAAGCATAAATAGTAGATGGCGTCGAGCAGGTTGGTCTTGCCAACGCCGTTTCTGCCGCTGATGCCTACGATGCGGGAATGGAAGGCAAAGGAACGGTGAAGGTAATTCTTGAACTGAACCAGCGATATGGAATTGAGCCTTAGCAACCTGTCGTGAAAGTGTGCAAGATACAGGAAGGTGTTTATAAGATATATTGCCTTCTTACCCTTATCTTTGCGGCTCAAATTTTTTGAAAAGTGGCGCTAAAATTTTCGAAGGAAACATACCTGTACTGGTACGAATTAATGCAGCTCATCCGCCAGTTTGAGCTGACGGCCGAAGAGAAGTATAAAATGGAGGGAAAGATTCGCGGATTTTTTCACGCCTATATTGGCCAGGAGGCCATAGCGGCAGGCTGCATGACCGCCACGCGGCAGGAAGATCCGTTCATTACCGCGTACCGCGACCATGGTCTGGCACTGGCAAAAGGAGTTGACGCAAATAACTGCATGGCCGAGCTCTATGGAAAGGCCACCGGTTGTGCCAAGGGAAAGGGGGGCAGTATGCACTTTTTCGGCAAGGAAGTTTTCTTCTTCGGCGGTCACGGCATCGTAGGCGCACAGATCGGAACCGGCGCGGGCCTTGCTTTTGCTGAAAAATACAAAGGCACCGACAATGTTTCCCTCACCTTTTTTGGCGATGGCGCCGCGCGCCAGGGCATGCTGCACGAAGTATTCAACATTGCCATGACCTGGAAATTACCTGTAATTTTTATCTGCGAGAACAACAACTACGCAATGGGTACCTCTGTTGAGCGTACCAGCAACGTGGTGGACATATACAAGCTTGCCGACGCATACGAAATGCCCGGCGATTCGGTTGACGGCATGAGCCCCGAATCTGTTCATGAGGCGGTTTCCCGCGCAGTAAAAAGGGCAAGGGAAGGCGGCGGCCCAACATTGCTCGAGATCAAAACCTATCGCTACAAGGGCCACTCGATTTCTGATCCGCAGAAATACCGCACCAAGGAAGAGGTGGAAGAATACAAACAGCGCGACCCGATAGAGCAGGTCCTGAAAACAATACGAACCAACAAGATTGCCAGCGACGATGAAATAGCTGCCATCGACAAAAGGGTTGCCGACAAGGTAGCCGGATCAGTGAAGTTTGCAGAAGAGTCGCCACTGCCCGCAGATGACGAGGTGCTGAAAGACATCTACCAGCAGGCAGATTACCCTTTTATTGTAGATTAAATTTTAATTACCACATACCCCAATAAATAATGGCTAACGACGTCAAGCATCCTGGAGAAACGAATAAAGCGACCCGCACACCTGTGTATGGCGGCAACAGGGCAGAACAGCTCTGGCAACGAAATTCAAAACTGATCACTTACGCCCTCATAGGGCTGGTTGTTATCATAGGCGGGTATTTCGCATACCAAAATTATGTTGTTGCCCCGAAGGAACAGAAAGCCTCCGATGCAATGTGGAAGGCGGAAGATTATTACCGCCGCGATTCTGCCCGGCTCGCGCTTAATGGCGATGGTTCCAACCCCGGTTTTCTGAGAATCATTTCTCGTTACGGCGGAACACAAGCTGCCGACCTCGCAAAATTCTACGCTGGCGCGAGCTACATGAAGCTCGGCGACTTCAACAACGCCATTAAATATCTGAAGGATTTTTCGACTGATGATAAACTGATTGGTGTGCGTGTGAACGGACTTCTCGGCGATGCCTATGCCGAAACAGGAAAAAAGAACGACGCGGCAGAACAATACCGGAAGGCCGGGACGCTGTTCCCTGAAGATACCTACAATTCTCCTGAATATCTCTTCCGCGCCGGTTTGATGTATCAGGACCTGGGCAAAGCGAGCCAGGCGATCGAAATGTTCAATATCATTAAGGATAAATATCCCAATACGGAAAGAGGGCAGGAGATAGATAAGTATCTGGCAAGGTTGGGAGAGGTGAAATGAAATGGGCAATAGTGAATATAAAATTAAATTGCCCATTGCCGATTGCCTATTGCCCATTGCCGCAACAAATAAACACATAAGCTTTAATGGCCGACGTTTCCAACAGCAACTTATACCATAACAATACAGGCATCTCACTTGCGGATGCCTGTGTCGTTATAGTACGCACCGAGTGGAACGCCGCCATTGTTGATGAACTGGAAAAGGGATGCCGCTCGATGCTCACGCAACATGGCATCACCTCCATACAAACCCTTCGCGTTCCGGGCGCCGTTGAAATTCCCTTTGCCGTTCAAAAATATTGGTCGGTCTATAAATACCGCGACGACCGACCCAGTGCTTTCATCTCGTTGGGATGCGTGATTCGTGGCGGCACGCCGCACTTCGATTATGTGTGCCGCGCCGTAACAGATGGCGTAACATCGCTCAACCTCACCTTACCTATCCCGGTAATATTTGGTGTACTCACCGTCGACAGCCAGCAACAGGCCAGCGAGCGGCTCGGCGGTATCCACGGCCATAAAGGAGAAGAGGCCGGTATAACGGCCATAAAAATGATTGTGCTGGCAAAGTCTATTGATCCGCAGAAATCCATGAGTAAAGAATGACCGTTCAGCTTTTCATACCCTGCTTCATCGACCAGCTTTATCCCGACACGGCTTTTAATATGGTGAAAGTATTGAAGAAGGCAGGATGTGAGGTGGAATACAATACCGAACAGACGTGCTGCGGACAACCAGCTTTCAATGCCGGTTTTTGGGACGACTCGAAAGCAGTGTGTTCGAAATTCATCAAAGATTTTCAGGGAGCTGATTACATTGTTGCGCCGAGCGCGTCGTGCATCGGCTTCATCCGCAATTATTACCTCAAAATGTTCGGCAATTCGTCTGTTCACAACGAAGTGAAGGACCTTGGAAAAAGAGCTTATGAATTGTCGGACTTCCTTATCAATGTGCTGCAGTTTGATGATTTTGGCGCCGTGCTCGAGGGGCCGGTAACCTATCATGATTCGTGCGCCGCATTGCGCGAATGTAAAATAAAAGAAGAGCCCCGGCGGCTCCTCAGCAAAGTGAAGGGCCTCGAGCTGGTGGAAATGAACGACGTAGAAACCTGTTGCGGTTTCGGTGGCACCTTTGCCGTTAAATTCGAGCCCATCTCCATCGGCATGGCCGATCAGAAAGTGATCAATGCAACGGCTACTGGTGCCCGTTACATCATTTCCACCGATCATTCCTGCCTCATGCATCTTGACGGCTACATCCGGCACAAAGGCGCCAACATCCGCACCATGCACATCGCCGACGTGTTGGCAAGCGGTTGGTAATATTTTTTTGCAGGTGCATTGCGCGCACGATTACCTTTGAAAAAATAATTCAGTATATGGCACGCTGGCTCGTCAAATCTGAACCTTCTGTATATTCCTTTCAACAGTTAACCAAAGATGGGTCCACCACGTGGGATGGCGTTCGCAATTATGCCGCAAGGAACCATCTCCGCTCCATGAAAAAGAATGATGAGGTATTTTACTATCACAGCATGGATGCGACCGAAATCGTGGGCATCGCTAAAGTTTCAAAAACTGCTTTCCAGGATCCTACCACCAAAGAAGAAGCCTGGGTGGCGGTGGAGCTGAAGCCCGTGAAGGCGTTGAAACGCCCCGTTGCGCTCGCTGAAATTAAAAAGAATCCGTTGTTAAAAAATATGGCGCTGGTGAGAATAGGACGGCTCAGCGTTCAGCCCGTGTCTGATGAGGAATGGGAGGAAGTGATGCGCATGAGCGGGTTAAAAAGTTAAAACTGCGGGCCTTTTAATCTATAAAGATGTCGGAGCAATACGGCAAGTTTTCGGTGAAACTTTATACTGCTGTGGGTGCAGCCCTTGGCTGGCTGGCGCTGGTCCTTCAATTGTATCTTTTGCTGGAGAACAGGAAGGTTTCGGTGGCTGAATCCCTGCTGCGTTATTTCAGTTATTTCACGATTCTCACCAATCTTCTTGCTGCACTTGCTTTTACCGCTGTGTGGGTGAATTGGCGAAATGGGTTATCGAGGTGGCTGCGAAGTTCAAAGGTATTAAGTGCGGTCACCGTGTATATTGTGATCGTCGGGGTGGTGTACAACGTAATACTAAGAACTCTTTGGGATCCGCAGGGCTTGCAGAGGCCGGTAGATGAATACCTGCATACTTTTCAGCCATTGTATTTTTTGCTTTTCTGGCTGCTGTACGTCCCGAAGAAAGATATTAAATGGAAGTATGCGATTACCTGGTTGTGCTATCCCGCGCTATATATCGTTTACCTGCTTTTGCTGGGGATGTTGACGCAGTTTTATCCTTATCCGTTTGCAGATGTTGGTAAGCTCGGTTATGTCACCGCGCTCTTAAACGGCCTGGCAATTATCTCTGGTTTTTTTATTACTGCACTGGTTTTGGTTGCCGCTTCCCGGATCATGAAGAACCAGCCGTAGTCGAATGTGTGTCGATAAAACAAATTTCATTTGCCTTTAGCTCTTGCAATACAGGCTCATAAATTTCAGGTACTGTTGGAATATGAAGCCCTTTGAGCGTGATCTTACCCTGTAAAATCAATGTCGCTGCAATGGCCAGCGGCAGGCCCACAGTCTTCGCCATGGCCGTTCGTTCACTGTTTTCGCCTTTTACAATGAGGCTGCTGTTAACGGTATGCGCGATGCCGTTCAGAACATATTCAATTTCATGCAGCATCACGACCATATCTTGATCTTCCGGGTTCAGCGCCAGCTTTTTTTCGAGGCTGAACTGCAGTACGTCGGCTGCGCTGCACCATCCCATATTGATCAGCGTTTGTTCGTCGTCCATTCCCAGGTAAAACAACTGCTGTATGGCCAGGTTGGCTTCCTGCATCTGGCCCGCAACCGTTGCCGCGGCTTTCTGCTTCACTTCGTCGAGGTTTACATCCATCAGCCTGCCCTTGCCATTCACCATCATGAATTCCTGGAGGTCCCTCTTTTCATCGTCGCCGGTAGTTTCCTCCACGCTTAACAGTTGCTGCAATTTATCGAGCAGCATTCCCGTTTGCACGAATTTGGAGGTGAGCTGTTTTTCGATCCATTCCAAAAATCCGTGCCTGTTGAGGTGCAATTGAAAAAATTGCTTCAGCGACATGCCATCGGTGTTGTACTGTTTTTCTTCGTCCGTCAATTTCAACTGAATGATGTTTTTCCAACCGAAGACGAATTCGGGATATCGCAGCGTTGTGCGCATGAATGTTTGCGCGTCTTCGAGTCCGTAAGCGAGTTGGTAATTCAGTGAATCCCTGTTGGGGTAGTATGCCAGCACGCCGGCTTGTGGAACATGTACAAGTTTGGATATTTGAAACAGCTCTTCATACGGCAATGATACCTCGCGGTTGTTTTCCCTGTAAACAGCGCCGGCTTTGCCTGCAAGCACTACGTTGCGCGGGTTCCAACTGATCTTGTACCGCCACGGGTTGTCGTCGCTGTCGGGTGAAACCAGTCCGCCGCAATGCGAACGGAAGCCCGTAATATTGGCGCCCTTATTTTTCAGGTTGCGTAGCAGGGACATGGTGCTCATGTGGTCGATGCCGGGATCGAGGCCCATTTCGCATAAGAACAAAAGATTTTTGTCGCTGATCTCATTGCGCAGCGCCTCCAAACGGTCATCAACATACGAAGCTGTAAGCAGGTCTTTTCCATATTGCAGGCAGTCTTTGGCAACAAGGAAATGGAGTGATGGAGGCAGAAGAGAAATGACAATGTCTGCGCTCATGATCCATTGTGTGCGGTCGTCATCATTTTCTGCATTGATGGCACGGGCATCGGTATTTACGGCGCCCTTTGTTTTGGCAAGGGCGGCAGCGGGGTTGCCGTCAAGAACCGTGAGCCGCCAGTTATTGACTGCGAGTTGGTCTACGAGGTACTCAATCAGAAACAAGCTTGATTTTCCGGCTCCGAAAATGACGATGTGCTTCAAATGGTTGGTATTTGACACTACAAAGTAAGCAGACGGGCTTCAATTTCCCGCTTAACTTTTGATGTTGGTAATACTGTATGAGATGGAAACGCCCCGGTTGCTTTTTGGCACTTCGACCGTTTGCTGAGCTCCGGCAGAAATATTTTCGGCATGAACCGTTTGTGTCCGAACCACCTTTTTCTCGGGCCCCAGGTATTTGATCTCTATAGACACACGCTGCAGGGGTACTTCGCTGTTATTAGACACCTCGAACATCAGGTTCGAAATTCCACCGAGAAGGCCAACCTTATATTCATTGGGTTCAACGTTCACCAGGTTATAAAGGTTTTCCGTGGTGGCTGCTGGTGAGGTGATCTTTTCGTTCAGCTCGGATGGTTTGGCCGGTGGTTTTGATTCTTTGAAAACAATTGGTGCATCATCCTGTTTGTCGGGTGCCGCTGTGGGCGCTTTTTGTTTTGTGCCGGTATTTTTTGCCGCGGTCACTTCCTGCACCACTTCGGCAGGGGAAGGTTCTGCAGGTCCTGTATCGCCTTATTGATGTTGGCTTCTGTAAATCCGTACGCTTTGCCGCGATATTCGATCGAGTTGATGCGCCTGAGTTGTTCGCGCAGGATGTCTTCCAGCGGCACGTTGGCTTTCC
>CAMPGT010000051.1 GCA_946885665.1 uncultured Chitinophagaceae bacterium
CCAAAGCCGCTGCTGTTCATGGAAAAGATGTCGCCGGCTTCGGATTCGGACAATTGTATGCCGCCAAAACCGGTGGCAATCCGTCCGGTGGTATTTTCGAGAAAAACGTCTTGCATTACAACGCTCTGGTTGATGGTGCCATTGAACTGATCGATATTGATGTAGCCGTTACCTGCTCCGGCAAGGTATTTGAGAGTGATGCCGCCTTTCAGGAAGTGAGGGCCCTTGTTGGCGATAACCCTGCCGTAGCTTGCACCGAATTCGGTCCATGCGTTCAGGGCGAGCCGCATATCCTGGTTGGACGATAGTGTGTATGGCAGCGATGGGTCGTTGGTGAAGTCATCGCTGATCTTGTCGAAGAGTTTGCCGTCGATATTTTGAACGTTGGCCATCATCCTTGCTCTCGTGGTTATTGCGAAGCTGTTCTTTTTACCCACGTTGAACATCACTGATGGTCCGCGCACATCGAGTTGAAACGTACCATTTGCCGGTCCGGCATCTTTCCCAAAAATCTGGTCGCTGGCATCGTCGCCTTTGAAACTCGATGAAAAATTTTTCAGGCTGAATGAAGCCTGGTCGTTCGCGGCGACCGCGTTCAATGAAAAGAGGTTGACGTCGAACCTGAAAGGGCTGGCAGCAATGTTTGCAGGGTTCGAAAACACGCCCTGCACGCCATTGTAATTACTTGTTCGTATGCCCGGAAGGTCCTGGGCCGAGGCTGTGCAAAAAATAACTGCGGAAAAGGGCAGGAGTAAACGTTTTTTCATGGGTGGATTATTTTAATAAACTGATTATTAACGTTAACCGCGGATTATTATTTTGCGATTTTCACGACAGGAAATGGGGAAAAATGCGGTACAATAGTGCGTAAAACACCCGCTGTCTCTATTTCAAATCCAGTAATTTGCAGCTTCATTATTTAAACAGCAAGCATTATGATAAAACTACAGGTCATCGGCAATTTGGGAAAAGACTGTATCACGAATACAGTGAATGGCAAGAGCGTAATGAATTTCAACGTGGCGCATACCGAAAAATTCAGGGATAGCCAGGGTGTGCAGAAAGACAAGACCATTTGGGTGGAATGTGCATACTGGAGCGACAGGACTGCGGTGGCGCCTTATCTGAAGAAGGGAACACAGGTTTATGTTGAAGGCAATCCTGAAGTGAGAACCTATACAAAAAATGATGGCACCACCGGCGTATCACTTACGCTCAGGGTACAAAGTGTGCAACTGCTGGGCAGCAGGGGCGATTCAGGAAACAGTAATGCAGATAACACCTACGATTCGAATAATTATCGTGCATCGGCATCTTCTCCCGCACAGGGTGGCGAGGTTTCCGAAGCCGTAGATGATCTTCCCTTCTAAGTATTGAGAATGGCGGAAGAGATATATTCCTATCACCGGTTACTTTCATTTACCCAATCTGTTTTTCGCTGCATGGGTAGCAGTGAGGAAGACGCGCTATTGGCCTCCAGGGTTCTTTTGAGTGCCGATTTGCGGGGAGTGGATTCGCATGGCATTGCCAGGCTGAACGGTTACGTTCGGTTATGGGAGGCCGGAAGAGCGAACAGCACACCACATATTTCCATCGTTCACGAAACGCCATCTACTGCTGTTGTTGATGGAGACAGCGGACTCGGTTTGGTGGTGGCGCCCTTTGCCATGAAGGTGGCCATAGAGAAAGCGAAGAATGTCGGTACCGGTTGGGTGAGTGTGTGCAATTCAAATCATTTTGGTATTGCGGGTTGCCACGCTATGATGGCTCTTGATCACGACATGATCGGGATTGCCATGACCAATGCCAGTCCGCTTGTGGCGCCAACTTTTTCGACGGAAAGGCTGCTGGGAACGAATCCCATTTGCGTGGCGATACCGGCGGAGGACGAACCCCCGTTTATTGCCGACCTGGCCACAACAACCGCCGCCAATGGTAAGCTCGAAATTCTTCAGCGAAAGCATCAGCAGGCGCCTGCCGGCTGGATACAGGACAGATATGGCAACGAATCCACGAATCCTCATGAGCTGAAAACCGGAGGAGCGCTGTTGCCGCTAGGTGGCGACCGTGAACATGGCAGTCACAAGGGATATGCATTGGGCGCGGTGGTTGATATTTTTTCGGCAGTGCTTAGCGGGGCAAACTATGGACCGTGGGTGCCTCCTTTTCCGGCTTTTATGTCCATGCCCGACAACATGCCCGGGAAGGGTATCGGCCATTTCTTTGGTGCTATGCGCATTGATGCGTTCAGGCCGGCGGCTGATTTTAAGGAACACATGGACAAGTGGATACAGCGATTCAGGTCTGCACAACCCGTTGAGGGGTATAAGCAGGTGTTAATTCCCGGTGACCCGGAGCGTGAGATGGAGTCGGAGCGGCTGGAACGCGGGATACCGTTGCTGCGGTCGGTAGTGCAGGATCTGGGTTCCCTGGGAGAGAAGTTTGGGTTGGAGCTATAAAAAGTTAAAACTTAAAACTTAAAAGTTAAAACTATCTCCCGTCTTCCGTCTTCCATCTCCCATCTCCTCTTTGCCCTTTCCCCTTTTCCCCTCATCTTTGCGTCCAAAATTTTCGGAATGAAGATCATGAAATTTGGCGGCACCTCGGTGGGCCGTCCAGAAAGAATGCAGCAGGTGTCTGAGCTGATCACAAAATCAGATGAACCGGTTATCACTGTTTTAAGTGCACTGAGCGGCACCACAAACGCGCTTGTTACCATTGGCGATGCCATGGCAGCCGGCGACAGGGAGCTGGCTAAAAAGAATATCGAACAGCTCGAAGCGCATTACCGGTCATTCGTAAAAGAACTGCTCAAAAATGAGAATACGCTTGCGAAAGCGAACCATATTGTTTCCGAACACTTCGAATTTCTTACCATTATCCTGAAAATTTCTTTCAGCGAGGCGCTGAGCAAAGATATCCTGGCCCAGGGTGAGTTGCTTTCAACCAAAATTTTCTCGGTTTATCTCGAAGAAAAAGGCGTGGATCACGCTTTGCTTCCCGCACTGGAATTCATGAGCATTGATACGAACGACGAACCGCAGATTCCGTCTATCAAAACAAAGCTGACCAACCTGCTCAAGCAGTATCCCAATAAAAAAGTATTCATCACCCAGGGATACATCTGCCGCAATGCAAGGGGAGAGGTGGACAACCTCAAACGCGGGGGAAGCGACTACAGCGCATCATTGATTGCTGCTGCAGTGAAGGCATCTGTTTGTGAGATATGGACCGATATCGATGGCATGCACAACAACGACCCCCGCGTGGTGAAGAAAACAAAACCCGTGGTGCAATTGAGCTTTGAAGAAGCAGCGGAGCTGGCATACTTTGGCGCCAAGATCCTTCACCCGGCATCTATCTGGCCAGCGCAATTTTATAAGGTGCCCGTTAAGCTGCTGAATACGATGGAACCCACAGCCGCCGGCACATTGATAACCGAAGAAGCGGGTTCCGTTGGCGCGAAAGCAGTGGCCGCAAAGGATGGTATCATTTCCATCAACATCAAAAGCAGCCGCATGCTGCTTGCTTACGGCTTCCTGAGAAAGATATTCGAGGTGTTTGAAAAATACAAAACGTCTATCGACATGATCACCACTTCCGAAGTGGCGGTGTCAGTAACTATCGACAACAAAAATAATCTCCGGGAGATCGTCAAGGAACTCGAACCCTTTGGTACCATCAGCGTTGAGTCGGATCACTCCATCATTTCTGTTGTGGGCAACCAGATTGGGCAGACGCCGGATATTTTAAAGAAGCTGTTTGAATCGCTTTCGCCGGTGCAGGTAAGAATGGTGAGTTACGGCGGCAGCAAGCACAATGTTTCATTGCTGGTGGCCGCAACCGATAAAACCAAAACGCTGCAGCTTCTCAACAAGGGATTATTCGGACTCGATTAACGTTTCCCCCGCTGGCGGGTCCTCCCCCGGTCCCTCCTTCGTCGGGACCACCCCCACCGGAGGGGGATAGCAGGTGGCGTTCAACGTGAAGTCGCACCGTTTCCCCCGCCGGCAGGGGTGGCGCGTAGCGCCGGAGGTGGACTAAAAAATCTTCTCCAGCCAGCGCTGCATCCTCTCGATCCACTGAATATCGCTCTTCTTATTGGTGAGGCCGAAGCCATGACCTCCCACTTCGAACAGCAGCACCTCCGCTTCCACACCTTTTTCGTTGAGCGCATCGGCAAAGGCGATGGTGTTGCGGTAGTTCACCCAATCATCTTTGGCGTGAACAAGAAAAGTGGGAGGAGTTTTTTCGGTTACCTGCAGTTCGTTTGAATATTCTTCAATCTTTTCTTTCGAAGCGTTCTTGCCGAGCAGGTTATCACGCGAACCAGTATGCCCAATACTGTCGGAGAAAGAAATTACCGGGTACACCAATACAAGAAAGTCGGGCCGCAGGTTTATTTTCTTTTTATTGGGGATGTACGATTTTTTAAAGTGCGTTCCCGCGGTTGATGCAAGATGTCCGCCCGCCGAAAAACCCATCATGCCGATTCGCTTTTTATTGAGCTTCCACTTCTTTGCATTTTCGCGAACAAACTGGATGGCACGTTGCGCATCCTGCAACGGGCCTATTTCAGGGTTTTGCATCCATTCGGCATTTGGAATGCGGTATTTGAGCACAAACGCAGTGATGCCCATTTCATTCAACCTCTTTGCCACATCAATTCCTTCATGTTTTGCGGCTACTATCGAGTATCCGCCGCCGGGGCAGACGATGATGGCATCTCCGTTAGCTTTTCCTTCCGGTGGAAAATAGGCGGTGATGGTGGGCCTGCTGATGTTGCTGATGACAACAATACTGTCCGGGTTGACGGTGGTGGCCTCTTTATCCGGCGACGGCTTTGAATTTGGGATTTCGGAAGGGTACAGCGGGAAAACCTGCTGAGAAAACACATTCATGCTGGCGAGTATAAGGGTAAGGACAAACAGTTTATTCATCAGGTATTATTTATTGGTGTGGCCCGTGTTTATTAATATTATGCTTTATTTGGTTTGAATAATGAAGATAGGTATTGAATCGCAAAGAATATTCCGGCGTAATAAGCACGGTATGGATGTAGTGGCCATGGAGCTCATCCGTCATCTGCGCCGGTTGGATAACGTTAATCAATACCTGCTGTTTGCGAGGAACGGGCCCGACAGGAACTGCATCCTGCCTTCAGAAAATTTCAGGGTACAACTGTTGAAAGGAATTACCTATGGTGATTGGGAGCAGGTCAGCTTGCCGCGGGCCGTCAGTAAAATGAAGCCCGATCTCTTGCACTGCACGGCCAACACTGCGCCGCTGAACTGCCCCGTGCCGCTTGTGTTAACGCTTCATGATATTATTTTCCTGCAGGATATCAGTTTTAAAGGAACGGCTTACCAGAACTACGGAAATATCTATCGAAAGTACGTGGTGCCGCATGCCGTCAGGAAAGCAAAAAAAATCATCACCGTATCAGAGCATGAAAAAGGAGTGATCATGAAAGCATGCGGCGTGGAAGAGGAAAGGATTGCGGTCATTCATAATGCCGCGGCAGAAAATTTCAGAGCTATTGATGACGGGCAGGAGAAGGCGTTGTACAGGGAAAAGCATTCACTGCCCGAAAAGTTTATGCTGCACCTGGGGAATACCGCACCGAAAAAGAATACTGACCGGATGATCAGGGCATACGCTGAATACTGCGACAATGCCAGCGATCCATTACCGATCGTGATCCTTGATTACCCGGTAACGCTGGCAATGAACGTGCTGAAAGAAATCGGGCGTGAAAAATTACGGGGCAGGTTTCATTTTCCCGGCTATGTGCCTGTTGGTGAAATGCCGCTGATGTACAATTGCTGTTCATTGTTCGTTTACCCGTCGTTACAGGAAAGCTTTGGTTTGCCGGTGCTCGAGGCGATGGCCTGTGGAGTGCCGGTGGTGGCGGCATCAATTGGGGCGCTGAAGGAGGTGGCAGGCGATGCGGCAGTGTACGCTGATCCGGA
The DNA here is from genome assembly GCA_946885665.1 of uncultured Chitinophagaceae bacterium. The sequence continues at coordinate 5,973 of CAMPGT010000051.1, forward strand.
AAATGTTTCAGCGATGGCCGCATCGATCGGAACGGTATTATCGTCAACTGCGGTGAAAGAAGAATGCGTGCGGAAGGGTTTTCTCCGTGCAAAGTTGTTCAACTGGAAAAGTTCAGCGGAAAAGCTGCTTAAGGTTTATGGGGAAGTGACTAGTAAAAGTTAAAAGTTAAAGGTTAAAACTTAAAACTAAGATCAATACATCACCTATTGCCGATTGCCGATTGCCCATTGCCGTTTGCCGATCTCCCGTCTCATCAAATCACTAACATCGCATCACCGTAGCTGAAGAAGCGGTATTTATCCTTGATGGCCTTTTTATATGCTTCCATTGCCAGGTCGTAACCGGCAAATGCGCACACCATGATCAGCAGGCTGGTTTTTGGCAGGTGCAGATTGGTGATGAGTGCGTCGGCCACATTGAAAGAATAAGGCGGGTGGATAAATATGTTTGTCCAGCCTTCGGAAGGTTTCAGCAATTTTTCGGCGGTATAGGAAGATTCGATGGCGCGCATGGTGGTGGTGCCCACCGAGCAGATGCGGTGATTGCCGTCAATCGCTTTGTTGACAACCTTGCAGGCCATATCTTCTATACGGTAATATTCCGCGTCCATTTTATGTTTACTGAGGTCCTCGACTTCAATGGGTCTGAACGTGCCGAGGCCGGTATGCAGCGTCACTTCGGCGAAGCGGATACCTTTTATTTCGAGGCGTTTGATAAGCTCCTTGCTGAAGTGCAGTCCTGCTGTAGGTGCGGCAACGGCCCCTTCGTGCTTGGCGTAAACGGTTTGGTAACGTTCTTTGTCTTCTTCGTCGGGTTTGCGTTTGATGTATTTCGGCAAAGGTGTTTCGCCGAGGAGTTCGAGCATCTGCCGAAATTCTTCGTCGGTGCCTTCCCAAAGAAAGCGAATGGTGCGTCCGCGGGAGGTGGTGTTGTCGATGACTTCGGCAACGAGTTCATCGTTTTCGCCAAAGTATAATTTGTTGCCCACGCGTATCTTTCTTGCGGGATCAACGATGACGTCCCAAAGGCGGTTGGGCTTGTTAAGCTCTCTTAACAGGAACACTTCGATTTTGGCGCCTGTTTTTTCTTTCCTGCCATACATTCTTGCGGGAAAAACTTTTGTGTTGTTCACTACAAAAACATCTTTGTCGTCAAAATACTCGATAACGTCGCGGAAATGTTTATTCTCAATTTGTCCGGTGTGGCGGTGAACCACCATCATACGGGCGTCTTCTCTTTTTTTAGCTGGGTGTTGGGCGATAAGGTTTAAGGGAAGATCGAATTTGAACTGGGATAACTTCATGTAATCAATTGTTTTAAATGCCTACATGATATCAGCGGAGTGTGTAAAGAGTGGCAGTTCGGACCTTCCGATACTAACCTGATCTTACGGCACCAGGTTGATATCACATTTTATTTTCAAGCGTGCAAAGGTAGTGTATTTTGGACACTTTAATTTGTTTTTTAGATCTTACGCCGGTACAATCATCGGCGGGATGGCGTCCAGCAGTTTTTGCGTATAGGCCGAGCGTGGCTGGGTGTACACCTGGCCGGCTTCACCGATTTCCTCGATCCTGCCCTGGTTCATCACCATGATCCTGTTGCTGGTGTAGCGTACCACTGAAAGGTCGTGGGAGATGAAGATGCTGGTGAACCCGAATTCTTTTCGGAGGTCGTTCAGGAGGTTGAGTACCTGGGCCTGGATGCTTACGTCGAGCGCCGACACGGATTCGTCGCAAATGATGAAATCGGGCTCGAGTATCAGTGCTCTGGCAATCACTATACGTTGGCGCTGGCCGCCTGAGAATTCATGCGGGTAGCGTTGGTAGTGATCGGGCGACAGGCCCACTTTTTCCAAAAGCGAAGCCACGCGTTCTTTCCGTTGCCTTGCGGTAAGCCGGGGCTGGTGCACACGGAGTGGCTCACCGATCGCCGACCCAACGGTAATCGACGGATTGAGGGAGGAGTAGGGGTCCTGGAAGATGATCTGTAAATTCTTTCTGAAGCTTTTGAGTTCGGTGCCGGATAATTGCAGGAGATCCCGCCCGGCAAAGAATATCTGTCCGGAAGTGGGAGGGATGAGGCGGAGCAGGGTTCTGCCGAGGGTCGTTTTTCCGCATCCCGATTCGCCGACCAGGCCGAGCGTTTCACCTTTGAACACGTCGAAGGTGATGTTGTCGACGGCTTTGGTGAATGATAATGGTTTGCCGAAGAAATTTTTTGATGAGGGGAACCATACGGAAAGATTTTTTGCCTGGATGAGGGGTTCGCGGGTTGCGGGTCCACCCCCGGCGCTCCGCGCCACCCCCGCCAGCGGGGGATACGTTTTGCCTGTCGGGGAAAACCCCTCTCCCGTCTCCCGTCTTCCGTCCCCGGTCTCCTCTCGCTCAAGAAAATCCCCCACCACGGGCAAACGCGCCCCTCGTGGATAGAGTGCCGGCCTGCACGCCAGCAAGCCCTTCGTGTAAGGATGCCGCGGAGCGCGAAACAATTCTTTCACGTCGCCTTCTTCCACTGCATTCCCTTTATACATGATCACCACCCGGTGTGCGATCTCCGCGATCACACCCAGGTCGTGGCTGATAAAAATAACCCCCATGCCCGTTTCCGCCTGCAGTTCCCGGATAAGTTCAAGAACAGTTTTCTGCACGGTAACATCGAGAGCAGTTGTGGGTTCGTCGCAAATGAGCAACGAAGGGTTGCTGCTCATCGCCATCGCAATCATCACGCGCTGTTTTTGCCCACCGCTCAACTGGTGAGGGTAGCGGTTGAAAAGCAATTCAGGCGCCGGCAGCTTCACCTTTTCGAACAGTTCGATCGTTTTATTTTTGGCATCCCGCGAAGAAATGTTCCGGTGCAATTTGATTGCTTCCATTACCTGGTCGCCGCAGGTAAACACCGGGTTCAGCGAGCTCATAGGTTCCTGGAATATCATGCCTATTCCGCCTCCTCTTATGCTGCGAAGCGCCTCATGATCCAGCGAGGTGATATTGATCACTTCAGTTCCGTTGGGCGAGAATAAAATTTCACCTGCAATGTATTTTGCAGATTTCGGTGGCAGGAGCTTCAGGATCGAAAGAGAGGTTACTGATTTGCCGGAGCCCGATTCGCCCGCTATACCCACAATTTCGTTCCTGTTTACCGTGAGATTAATATTTTTAACGGCCGTTGTGGTGCCGGTTTCGGTGACGAAATCAATTTGAAGATTATTTATCTGAAGTAATGGATACAATGCTTTATTTTTTTTGTTGGCCCACTCAAAACCTCAAATGTCGCACGGTCATACCTTCATTGATGAGCTGTTTAAGCGAATCAATGCCGATCCGTAAATGGCGGTCAACATATTCTTTGGTGATGATCTTATCACTTTCCTCGGTCTTCACGCCTTCGGGAACCATTGGCTGGTCGCTCACGAGCAGCAAAGCGCCTGTCGGAATTTTATTGTAGAAGCCTACCGTAAAGATCGTTGCCGTTTCCATGTCGATGGCATAGGCGCGTATCTTTTGCAGGTATTCCCTGAATTCATCATCGTGTTCCCACACACGGCGGTTGGTGGTGTACACGGTACCGGTCCAATAGTCAACACCATAATCCCGAATCGTTGTCGATACGGCTTTTTGGAGTGCGAAGGCGGGAAGGGCGGGTACTTCCGGCGGAAAATAATCGTCGGAGGTTCCTTCGCCGCGGATGGCGGCGATGGGAAGTATCAGGTCGCCGAGCTTGTTGCGTTTTTTGAGTCCGCCGCATTTCCCGAGGAATAATACTGCCTTTGGCGAGATCGCGGTGAGCAGATCCATGATAGTGGCGGCGGAAGGCGAGCCCATGCCGAAGTTAATGAGGCTGATATTATCGGCCGTTACGCATTGCATCGGTTTGTACACGTCTGCTATCTTCACGCCGTTCCATTCGGCAAACAGTTGGAGGTAGTGCGAGAAATTGGTCAGCAACAGGTAACTGCCGAAATTTTCGAGCTTTTCACCTGTGTACCTGGGCAACCAGTTATGAACGATTTCGTTGCGTGTTTTCATGAATTGGAGAATCGAATATTTTTATTGTCAGGAGAAAGTACAAATTTTACACATAATGATCAAAATAGACTATCCCTCGCATACATTCAGGCGTAAGATTGAAAATGACAGGGATATGATTTTTGATGAACTGCGAAGGGTGTGGTTGAAGCTTACGCCGGAAGAGTGGGTGAGGCAGAATTTCGTGAGGTTCCTTATTTCGAAAAATTATCCTGCTGCGTTGATCGCAGTGGAGAAAAAGATCTTTGTGGGGGAGATGGTGAAGCGGTTCGATATTCTTGTTTTTGACAGGCAGCATGCACCGTTTATGATGGTGGAGTGCAAGGCAATGAGTGTTCCGCTCACGGAAAATGTGCTGCACCAGGTGTTGCGGTATAATATTGCCGTGCCGGTTAATTTTCTCGTGATCACGAATGGGTCTTACTGCATGTTGTTTAAAAAAGAAAATTCGGGACTCGTTCCGCTGGAAGCGTTTCCCGAATTTTTGTAAGCGTACAGTCCACCCCCGGCAATTGCCCTTCGGGCAAAAGTTAAAAGTTAAAACTTAAAACCCTCTCCCGTCTCCTACGGAAAAATCCCCAGCTCCGCATAGCTCGTGGCAACCTTATCGATGGCCACCACATAGGCAGCGGTACGCATATCAGGAATTTTGGGGTTTTCGTGCCAGCAAGCCATGATCTCCCGGGTAGCGGCAATCATTGTTTCCTCCAAACCGCTCCGCACCAGGTCAACCTCTTCGGGACCGTGTAAAATCAGCTCGCGTTCATTCTCGTTCACCTGTTTTCCGGTAAGCTCCTCTATCTGCGCGATCAACTGCCCGTTGAGGTTTTCAGTGAAACGCTTTTCCATTCTGCCGTAACGCACATGGCTGAGGTTCTTCAGCCATTCAAAATATGAAACGGTAACACCGCCGGCATTCAGGTACATGTCGGGAATAACCACTATACCTCTTTTGATAAATTCCTCATCGGCCTCCGGGGTCAGCGGACCGTTAGCGGCTTCGCCGATTATTTTCGCCTTTACCCGCGGCGCATTCTCTCCGTTGATCACATTTTCAAGCGCCGCCGGCACAAGTATGTCACATTCCAGTTCGAGCGCCTCCTCAGTCCTGGCAATATTTGTGGAGCCGGCAAAATTCAGGATCGAGCCTGACTGTTTCCTGTGCTCGACGACCTTGTCGACGTCGAGCCCCTCTTTTTTGTATATGGCGCCCTCAAATTCTGCCAGTCCAACGATGACGGCACCGGCTTCCTGGAAAAATTTGGCAGCATGGTAGCCAACATTTCCCAAACCCTGCACCACCACTGTTTTCCCTTTCACGCCCGTTTTCATTCCGGTCCTTTTCATCACTTCGGGCATGTTGCACACTTCCCTGATGCCATAAAACACACCCAACCCGGTTGCTTCCTTTCTGCCTCTCACACCTCCCTGCGACACTGGCTTTCCTGTAACGCAGGCCTGCGCGTCTATCTCACCGGGCCGCATGCTGCCGTAAGTGTCAACGATCCACGCCATCTCCTTTTCGCCCGTACCGTAGTCGGGAGCGGGCACGTCCACGCCGGGCCCGATGAAATTCTTCTTAATGAGTTCGGCTGTGTACCTGCGGGTAATTTTTTCCAGGTCGTATGCACTGTATTTGCGGGGGTCAATAGTAATCCCCCCCTTCGCTCCGCCAAACGGCACATTTACAATCGCGCATTTATAAGTCATGAGTGCAGCAAGCGCCATCACTTCGTCGAGGTTCACATTTATTGCGAAACGGATACCGCCTTTGCAGGGCGTTTTATGATGAGAATGCTGCACACGGTAGGCTTTGATCACCTCTATGTTTTCGCCTACCCTAACGGGAAAGTGCATGCGATAAACGGCGTTGCATTGCTTGATCTGTTCTAAAATTCCGGGATCCCATTTGGTGAAGGCTGCGGCTTTGTCAAAACTTTTTTCTACCGCTCCGAAGAAACTGTATTCCTGGTTCGATGACATCTTTTTATGTTTTTGTTTGAGGAAGCACGGTTTTTAGGCAATAGGCAGTGGGCAATGGTGAACAATATTTGTTACTGCCGGTTGCCGGTTGCAGGTTGCCGGTCATTTCCCGCTCCCTTCTCCAACTTTCCTATCTTCCTGTCCAGCCGGATGAGGTAAATGAACAGGCCAATGAGGATGGTAAGGGCAACGGCCAGCACCACGTATATCTTTCCATCGGCGCGCAGGCCCGTCGCTTCTCTTGCGGCATTCATGGTGCTGTCCTGGCCAAACACTGCAACGGAAAGGGAAAAGATAAAGATGCTTAATAATATTTTTTTCATCATGCTAAACCGCTATTAGAATTTTTTTCGGCCCATAGTTGCAAACGCAGCCGCAGCGTGGTGATCCACACTCCCAGCAACGCCCAACCGATGTAAGCGGGGCGCGATACCCATTTCATGGCCTCGTTCATGTCGTCCGGGTTCAGGCCCGGGTTGCCTTCAACACCTTTGCCGCCGGGATGCAGCGATTCTACCATGCGGGGCAGTATCATGATCATCGGGATATATATGAAATAAGCGAAGATGTTATACACCGCAGCGATCCTGCCCCTTTTGTCAATATCCGTCATCGAATTACGCAAAACGAAATAGGCCAGGTAGATGAGCAGCGCAATGGCCACGCCCAGTTGCTTGGGATCGTTGCTCCATGCGGCGCCCCAGGTATAGTTTGCCCAGATCATGCCGGTGAGCAAACCGAGTATGCCGAAGAGAATGCCGGTCCTCCCAAACTCAAGCGCAATGGTGTCATATTTCAAATCGGGCTTCCGGAGGTATTTAATGGAATACACCAACGACACCGAGATCATTACAAACTGTGCGATCCACATCGGGATGTGAAAAAAAGCGTTACGGATGGTGTGCTGAAGATTGCCGATATCGGGGACAGTGATGAGCAAACCTCCTGTAAATGTGTAAAGGAGTAAAATAACCGTTAAGACTTTCCACCAACGCATGGATACAATTTTAATTGGCCGGGTGCCGCAAAATTAGGGTAAAGCCGCTCAACAGAAATTATTTTTTAATCTTTCCAGAGAAATGGAAACAGGATTACCGCGAGCATGATCACCATCACATCGAGCCCCGCAAGCAGCAAGCTCATCGACAAAAAACCGCCCTGTATCACGTCTGCAAAGGCAGTGTTCGATATCCGCATGAGCAGCAAAACCTGCGGAATGATGAGCGGGAAGCCGAGAATCGCGATAAGCGCGGCATTTTGCCTGGCGCGGGCAGCGATGGCAGCAAGAAAGGTGAATACCAGGCTCAGGCTGCATCCGCCAAGGCATACAGTGCCCACGAAGCGCCAGGGATGCTGCAATGCATTTCCCATCAGCAGCCGGAACAATATCAGGCTCGAAATGCTCATCACGATCATTAAAGCAGCATTAAATATCAACTTCGATAAAATAAAGTCACGCGCACCGGCGATGCTGTAATAATACAGCATGCGTCCGCTGCTCTCCTGCAAAAAGCTTTTTGCGACCGCGTTCACGCAAATGAACAACTGGATCATCCAGAAAAGCCCATTCCATATTGCCGCTTCGGGCTCGCCCATTGCGAGGTAGAGCACGAATATTGTGGAAGCGACGTACAGCAGCACACCATAAAAAGTATATTGCTGCCTTATTTCGAGCAGGATATCTTTTTTTAACAAAGCTGCAATATGAATCAGGCTGTTGTTCAACTGTAATTAGGTATAAAAATTGTTAACTTTATATCGAAACTCCTCATCACTTAAAACCATCCATTTATTATGGAGCGTTTAGCAGAACTGATCGGCAAATTAAAAGAACAATTTGATCAAAAGGCGGATTCATCAAAACTATTGGGCACCACACTCCTGATCGAACGCGAATTGATGAAGATGGAATCGGCACAGCAACCTGCTACCACCGGTTCAAAAATTTCGGTGGTAATGCCTGCTTCCAGGAACGGTTACGAGAGCCGCCGCGAAGAAACGCTGGTCGAGGAGTCGCCGGAAATACCCGCCCCGCAACCTATTCCCCAAAAAGAAGAACCTGTTCGCAAGCCGCAACCGCAATACGAAGAAAGACTGAAGGCGCGCGAATACGAACCGAAACCGCAACCTAAGCCACAACCCCTGCAAAAAGAGCCGGAGCAGCAGCCCACGCAACAGGATTTCGATTTCAATCCGCTCACCGAAATTCCAACACTTTCCCAGCAGCATACCGCCCGCGAGATCAATGAACTGCTGGCTATCCGCGACGCTTCCCTCAACGATAAGCTCAAGGAAAATAAGGTGGAAGTTGGGCACGTAGTGGGCGAACATCCCATCAAGGATCTTAAAAAGGCAATCGGCGTTAATGACCGCTATGTGTTTATCAACGAACTGTTCAGGGGCGACGAGGTGATGTACGAGCGCAGCCTGAAAACCATCAACGCCTTCAGAATCTTTGCGGAGGCCGAATACTGGATAGAACGCGAGCTGAAAGTGAAGCTCGGATGGGAAGAGCACAAAGAAACTACCCGCCATTTTTATCAACTCATCAAAAGGCGGTTCTCCTGAATGAACTGCATAATCCTGGCAGTGGCGCCGCGCTGACCGTAAACATATTCTCTCGCGGCTCTCGCACATTCCTCAAATAATTGTTGATCGCCTAACAAACGGGTAAGCGTTTTTTCAAGATCAACGGCATTGTCAATCGTAAATGCGGCGCCTTCTTCGAGCAGGTCGATCGCTTCCCTGAACTGGTTGAAGACCGGGCCAAATACCACCGGCTTTGCAAATACGGCTGCCTCCAGCACGTTGTGCACGCCGCTTTCGCCAAAACCTCCTCCCACATAGCAAATAGCGGCATATTTATACAGCCTCGACAACATTCCGATATTGTCGATGATCAGCGTATTCACGTTCTCTTTTTGCGGACCGCCGTCGCGAAGCACCGAGTACCGGACGGTGTGATGAAACAGTTGTTCAACTTCCTTCAGGTGCGGCTCGTCAATTTCATGCGGTGCGATGATAAACCGGATTTCAGGGTGGGTATTAGCATAATGGTCGAGCTCTTCCTCATCTTCGGACCACGTGCTTCCCGCAACGATCACCGGACGACTGCCAATAAATTTTTCGATTTCCGACACCGGTTTGAAGTTTTCGGCGATGTCGATCACCCTGTCGAACCGCGTGTCGCCGCTCACCGATACATTATTGATCCCGATGGACCGCAATCTTTTTTCAGAACTTTCATCCTGAACGAACAGCCACGAAAAGAAGTGAAGCATTTGCCGGTACAACTGCCCGTACCACCGGAAGAAGGAATTGCTTTTTTGGAAGATTGCCGACACGAGCAGCACGGGAACGTTGCGCCGCTTCAGCTCGTGCAGGTAGTTGTACCAGTAGTCGTATTTGATCCATAGCACCAGCGACGGGTTGACCAGTTCGATAAACCGCTGTGCATTAGCGCGCACGGGCAGGGGCAGGTAGAAAATGTGATCGGCGCCTTTGTAATCTTTCATTACTTCATACCCTGAAGGGGAAAAGAACGTAATGACCACCAGGTAATCAGGATACTCCGCCCTGACCCGCTCCAGTAAAATCCTTCCCTGTTCAAACTCACCCAGGGAGGCGCTGTGCATCCAGATCACGCGCTTCCCGTTCCCTGCCAGGGCAGCGGTCACTTTTTTGAAGATACCCTTTCGTCCGTTCAGCCATAGCCGTGCCTTTGGGTTCCACAAAGATGATATCCGGATAGCCAGCGCAAGAAGATGGATGATTATTTTATCAATCAGCAGGAACACAGGCAAATGTAGCGTGAGACGTGAGACGGGAGACGGGAGAGGGGATAATTTTTTTAGTCTCCCGTCTTGCGTGTCCCGTCTCCCAACCTTGTCAGAACCAGTTTTTTAAAGTACGTTTGTGCGCTTTTTAAACTGAAATGAAGGTACGATGAGGCCCATACAGATGGTTGATCTGAAACAGCAGTATGCCAATATTAAAACAGAGGTCAATGCTGCGCTGCAGGACGTGCTTGACAGCGCGGCCTTCATTCAGGGAAAGCCAGTGGCCGATTTTGCCGCACATCTCGCCAGGTACCTGAACGTTAAGCATGTCGTCACCTGCGCCAACGGCACAGACGCCCTGCAGATTTCGCTGATGGCACTCGGCCTTGAACCCGGCGACGAAGTGATCACTCCCTCCTTTACTTACGTGGCAACAACTGAAGTGGTCGCCCTGCTCCGCTTAAAGCCCGTATTTGTGGAAGTTGATCCAAAAACTTTCAACATCGATCCGGCATCGATCGAAAAGGTCATCACGCCAAAAACCAGGGCCATCGTTCCCGTTCACCTGTATGGCCAGGCAGCTGATATGGCCTCGATCATGGACATCGCCCGGCGGAACAACCTTTATGTTGTTGAAGATAACGCGCAGGCAATCGGTGCGGAGTACTCCTTCCCCGATGGAAAATCAAAAAAGACGGGCACCATCGGCACCATCGGCACCACCTCATTCTTTCCGTCAAAAAATCTCGGCTGCTACGGCGATGGCGGCGCGATGTTCACTAACGACGACCAACTGGCGGAAAGGCTTAGAATTATCGCCAACCACGGGCAAACCAAAAGATATTATCATGACGTGGTCGGGTGCAACAGCCGGCTGGATACGATGCAGGCGGCCATCCTCGACATCAAGCTGAAGAACCTGGATAATTATATAAAGGCCCGCATCCGGGTGGCCGACCATTACGACCGGGCTTTTCACAATCACCCTAAAATAACCGTTCCGTTCAGGGCGCCGTACACAAATCATGTGTTTCACCAGTACACCCTTCAACTCAACGGAGTGGACCGCGACGGATTGAACAAGTGGCTGGCCGACCACGACGTGCCATCAATGATCTATTACCCGGTGCCGGCACACCGCCAGAAAATGTTCGACGCCTTTGGCGGAAAGAATTTTGAGTTGAAAGTTACCGACTGGCTCACTGAAAGAGTGATCTCGTTGCCCATACACACAGAAATGGATGATGAACAGCTAAAGCACATCACCACCAGCGTTCTGGAGTATGTAAACCAATAATTAACAGTGCGGATAGCGTTGTAAACCTATTCGACGTAATAAATAAAAAATTAAGGATGAAAATTGCAGTGGTGGGAACCGGGTACGTAGGATTGGTAACCGGAACCTGTTTTGCTGAAACCGGCAACGACGTTGTTTGTGTTGACATTGATAAGTCCAAAATAGACAGGCTCACGAA
>CAMPGT010000052.1 GCA_946885665.1 uncultured Chitinophagaceae bacterium
AACTACTACCTACTAACTACTACCTACTACCTACTACCTACTAACTACTACCTACTACCTACTACCTACTAACTACTAACTACTAACTACTAACTACTAACTACTACCTACTACCCACTACCTACTACCTACTACCTACTACCTACTACCTACTACCTACTACCCACTCCCTGCTCCCACTCACACCACCCCCAACGATTTCAGCAAAATCCTGAGGCTCCAGAAAATTACCAGCGATCCTACGCCGATGAACATCGTCTTCATGGGCAGTTTCCCTACAAGGCGCGCAGCGATGGGCGCAGCAATCAACCCGCCCAATACCAGTCCCGCAATCACCTGCCAATGACTGATGCCGAGCAGCGTAAAAAAAGTCACCGCGCTCGCCAGTGTAACAAAAAATTCGGTGAGGCTCACCGAACCAATAACATATTTAGGAGTTCTTCCTTTTGAAATGAGCGTGCTCGTTACCAGCGGCCCCCAGCCACCACCGCCGAACGAATCCAGGAACCCTCCGGCGCCGGCCAGCCAGCCCACGCGTTTAACTTTCTGCGCCTTTCTCTTCACAAACACACTCATCAGTATCCTCGTTCCCAATATCAGTGTGTACATGGCCAGAATGGGCTTTACATAATCAGCATATTCAACACCAAGCTTCGCCAGTGCAACGGCGCCGATGATCGCGCCGATCACGCCGGGAATCAACAGCGCCCGAAAAAGTTTCTTGTTCACATTACCAAAACGGTAATGGCTGTATCCCGAAATGCCGCTCGAAAACATTTCGGCGGTGTGTATGCTTCCGCTGATCACCGGCAGGTTCACACCCAGCGACAACAAAATAGTCGTACAGGTAACGCCATAACCCATTCCCAATGCCCCGTCAACCAACTGTGCGGCAAAGCCGGCCAGCACCATCCAGTAAAATATGGGATCTATATGCGAAGGGATCTCTCTTATCGAAACTAGCAGCTCGCCGAAAGGAACAAACGATAATAATGTGTATCCCACAATCATGAAAAAGAAGGCGAAGATGAAACCCGTGGCTATCTTCTTCCATCGCTTTTCATTGGAGCGCGTATCAATATTGCCATTGAGCGTGAGGTCGCGGGTGATGTGGTTCAACCTGTTCACCTTGTCGGTAAAATTTCCGCTTAACCGGTTCCTGATGATGTGCATGTTTTCCAGTACATCATCTATCTGGTCGGGCATTACCTCGCTGAGAACATCTTTTAATCGCTTCGCAATGGTAGGCGACTTGCCATTAGTCGAAATGGCAATCTTTAAATTACCTTTCTTGACCACCGAGCCGAGGTAAAAATCGCACAGCTCCGGCTTGTCGGCAGCATTGACGAGCTTTCCTCTCTGCCTTGCTTCACTGCTGATGCGTGCACTCACTTCGGGGTCATCGATAGCTGTAATCACCACACCTGCCCAGTCGAGGTCGGAGGTGTCATATTCTTTGCTAATAAGTTCGATGTTGCTGTGTTTGCCGGCAAATCCGGAAACCGCCTCGCTGATGTCGCGCGCTATTACCCGCACGTTTGTACCGGGGGCGTTCGACAGGATGGCCGATAGCTTTTCAAGGCCAATATGGCCACCGCCCACCAGTAATACGTTCAATTCCTCCAGCTTCAAAAAAACGGGGAAGAGATTGTTCGTGTCAACCTGGGCCGGCGACGCAATATTCAGTTTCTTTTGTTTTGTGGTCATTGCCCCAGGTATCAGTTTGCCTTTCCGTTAAAGTATTTCCTGTAAGTAAAATCACCGAAAGTTTCTCCCTTTTTTCTTTCTGAACTGAAAGTAGCAAATAAGCCGTCGAGTTCGGTTAAAATTCCCGCTTCGTCGAGGCTTTCTTTGTACAGATGGTTCAACCTCGTTCCCAAACGGTCGCCGCCGATGTGCAAATTGTAGTGACCAAGAGATGTTCCGATGAAGGCCAGCTCGGCCGCGTTCGGCCTTGCGCAGCCGTTGGGGCAACCGGTCATGCGCACAATGATCTCTTCGTTTTGCAGGCCGTACGTTGCCAGCATCGGCTCGATCTTCGACAACAGGGAGGGCATGTACCGCTGACTTTCTGCAAGCGCAAGCGGGCAGGTGTTCAGCGCCACACACGCAATTGAATTCTTACGCACAACGGATGCGTTATCGGTATGTTCGAGCAGCCTGTAGCGGCTCAATATTTCGTTGATCGTTTCTTTGTCTTCGTTTTTAATGTTGCCCAGGATCACATTCTGGTTGCAGGTAAGGATAAAATCGGTCTTGCCGGTTTTAGCCGCTTCGATCAATGCCGACTTGATCTGCAGATCATCTGTGTCCAGCACCCTGCCGTTTTCTACATACAAAGTGTAGAACCATTTACCCTCGTGGTTTTGTTCCCATCCGTAATAGTCCTGGCGCCTGGTAAATTTGAACGGCCGTTCCTTTTCCAGCGGGAACCCCGCGCGTTTTTCGATCTCTTCTTTCCACCAGTCCAGCCCCAAACGGTCAACGGTGTACTTCAGCCTCGCCACCTTCCTGTCGCTCCGGTTACCGTAATCGCGCTGTATGGTGGCAATGGTGTACACGGCTTTCATCAGCTTTTCCTTCGTATCCACAAAACCAACGAGCGAACCGAGCCGCGGGTAGTGATCGGGGTTGCCGTGGGTAGCAGACATGCCACCACCGATGGCAATGTTAAAGCCCAGCAGCTTGTTATTTTTTTCAATCGCGATCAATCCAAGGTCGTTGGCGAATACATCGATGTCGTTATTGGGCGGAATGCCGATGCCGATCTTGAATTTACGGGGCATGTACCTGTCCTGGTACAACGGATCTTCTTCCAGCTTTTTATCAGCGATCTTTTCATGATCGAGCCATATCTCGTAATAGCCGTGCGTTTTCGGCAGCATCATTTGGTTGATCTCTTTCGCGATGCCGTATATCTCTTCGTGCAGTGCCGATTGTTTTGGATGCGATGAGCAGAGCACGTTACGGTTGATGTCGCCGCACGTGGCGATGGTGGTCAGTTTTGCTTCGTTGAATGCCTTGAGTGTTGGCTTGAGGCGCGACTTGTAAACACCATGCAACTGAATGGTTTGCCTGGTGGTGATCTTGAGTACGCCGGTCGAATTTTCGCCGGCAATATTATTGAGGTCGATCCATTGCTGCGGAGGAAGAAATCCACCGGGAAGCCGCAGCCTGATCATGAACGAATAAAGACGCTCGAGTTTTTTCTCCGCCCTTTCGTCGCGGCGGTCGCGGTCGTCCTGCACGTACATGCCATGGAAGCGCACCAGCGCCACGTCATCTGCATAAAGATTACCCGAGATGTCATTTTCGACACTTTCCTTCAGGGTGCCCCTCAGGCTGTCGCTGGCCTGTTTTATTTTTTCGGTTGATGATAGATTGCTTTGTTCAGCCATAAAATAGTTTTCTAATAAACGTCCTTCAAATATCTTGATTCGTCCCTGAGCTGTTCAATGAACTGTACCGACTCTTCAATTGTTTTTTCGCCATGTTTCTGTACGATCTGCATCAGGGTATCTTCCACATCCACACTCATCGGTTCCTTTGCTCCGCACACATAGAGGGATGCGCCGCTCTTCAGCCAGTTGTACAATTCGGCGCCGTGTTTCAACATTTTATGCTGCACGTAAAGTTTTTCCTGCTGGTCGCGCGAAAAGGCCACGGACAATTGGCTGAGGACGCCTGTTTGCAGCCAGTTCTGCAGATCGGTTTGATAAAGAAAATCCGAAACAAAATGCTGGTCGCCAAAAAACAGCCAGTTACGACCGGAAGCGCCGAGCGATTCGCGGTGTGCCAGGAATGAGCGGAATGGCGCGATGCCTGTGCCGGGACCGATCATGATCACGTCTCTTTCGTCTTCGGGCAACCTGAACTGGCTATTCTTATGAATGTAGAATTCAACGTTGCTGTCGACCGGAAGCAGAGAAAGAAAATCAGAGCACAGGCCCACTTTCCATTCTTCATTCACATGAAACTTATCCCTGCACACGGTGATGTGCACCTCGCCGGAATGTGCTTCGGGCGATGACGAAATGGAATAGAGACGCGGTGAAATAGGTTCAAGGATGGAGATGAGTTCGCTAAACTGCTCCTTGTTGCTGAGCGGATATATTCTTAGCAGGTCGAGCAGGCCGATCTTTGTTGATGGGATCTCCTGCCCTACGAGTGCGGAATACTTGCTGACCACTCTTTCGGGGAGATAAAATATGTTAAGTTTATTTTTGAGCAAATCGAAAGCGGTGAGCTCTTCCTGGCGGAAAGTATGCGTTTGGCCGGGATCTATTCCTAATACATCAACGATCTGCTCAACCAGCTTCGGTGAATTTTCAGGTATCACGCCGAGCGAATCGCCAGGCAGGTATTCTACGTCTTCAGCGGTAATTTCAATGTGGTGCGTTTCCTTGTTCGAACCGCGGTCGTTAAGGCAGATGTTTGTTAGAATGGTGCCGTTATAAATCTTCTTGCCTTTCGATTTCCTGGGAACCAATGTTCCGGTGGAAACCATCGCAGGCGCCGCAGCCGGCGAACCATTGCTGGTAAGCTTGTTCAACACCTGGCTGAACCATCCTTCCGCATCCGATTCGTAGTCGACATCGCATTTCTGGATGGGCACGAAACGGTTGCCGCCCAGCCTTTCCAGTTGTGTATCTACATCTTCGCCTGCCTTGCAGAACAATGGGTAAGATGTGTCGCCGAGGGCCAGCACGCCGAACTTTAATTTTTCGAGCCTGAAGCCGTTCTGGTGGATATGATCGTAGAATTTTTTTGCAGAAGAGGGCGGCTCACCTTCACCCTGGGTACTGATCACCGCCAGCAAATATTCTTCTTTTGGAAGATCGGTGAGCCGGTACTGGTCGAGGCTTACCACCTTGGCATTGATGCTGCTCTTTTTCGCCTTCATGGCAAAGTCGGTGGCGACCTTTTTTGAATTGCCGGTTTCAGTTCCATACACGATGGTCACCTTGCCCGCATTTTTTGGCGGGGCTGTGGTGGCTTGTGCGGGTGCGGCGGATTCCATGTTGCCATTCTGACTTAGCAATCCTGAAAGATATCCATTCAGCCAGATCAGCTCTTCTTTAGTGGAAGAAGTGATCAGGTCCTGGACAATTTTCATTTGAAACTGGGAAAGCATATTGTTCAATTCTGTTGTTTTTAGTTCGTTTGTTCAGTGTTGTTTGTGTTCCGGTAATCGTCGTTGTTGACTAATTGCTACTGCAGCTCCACCCCCGGTGCTTCGCGCCACCCCCGCCTGCGGGGGGCACGTTTGCCGACGCCTTTAAAATATTCCCCCGGCTGCTCCCTGTTCTCTATCCATCCAAAATCGTCGTGCAGCGCCACTACCCTGCCGATGATGGCGATGGTCGGCGATATGTAATCCTGCTGCACAAAATCCTTTAACGCACACGTTACTACATGCTGTTGCGACGTGGTGGCCTGTCCTATTACCGCGAGTTTTTTATCTTCTGAAATGTTATACTTCAATAAATGATCAACCACATCTCCCAATGTTTCGGCCGACATATAAAACACCAGCGTGTCGCTGGTCGAAGCCAGCTCTTTCCAGTATTCTTCCGTAACCACGTCCGAACGGTACGAGGTGACAAACCTTACCGCCGTTGAATACCCTCTGGCCGTAAGCGGAATACCGGAGTACGCAGCGGCACCAAGCGCAGCGGTAACGCCAGGAACGATTTCATAAGCAATATTTTCCTTCACCAGCGCTTGCAGCTCATCCAGTATGTTGGAGAAGATGGATACGTCTCCTCCTTTCAGCCGCACCACATGTTTTCCGGCACGTGCATGTTCCACCATCAGCTCGTTGATGGTAGCCTGCGGCGTTGAATTGCCCTTTCTGCATTGCTTGCCCACATAAATAATTTCTGCACGCGGGTTAACATAACAGTTCAAAATTTCATCGCTTACGAGCCTGTCGGCAAGTACCACGTCGGCGTCCTGCAAGTGGCGCAGCGTTTTCAGCGTCAGCAACCCGGGATCGCCGGGGCCCGCACCTGCCAGTATCACTTTGCCTGTATGGTTCGATCTGCTCATTAACATCATTTTATTGTATCATGCACGCTCCAACCGTTACATTACTGGTTTCGTCGATGAGGATGGCGCCGCCGTTTGACCGCAGAGCGCCATATCTGTCGAATGGAACCGGCGATGCCGTTTTAATTTTCGCCCTGACCACGTCATTCAACGATGCATGATCGGGGGAAGGAAGCTTTTCAAGGCTGTTCACATCCAATTTATATTCTATTTCTTTTACAACGGCCCTTACTCTCCTGCTGTTTAGCTGCAACAAATATTTATTGCCCGCCACCAATGGTTTGCTGTCCATCCAGCAGATGAACGCGTCGAATTCCTGCTCGGTGGAGGTGGGTGAATCTTCCTTCACCAGCACGTCGCCGCGGCTGATATCGATATCGTCTTGCAACAGCATTACAATGCTCTGTGGCGCAAACGCCTCATCAACCTTGACGCCATTGGTTTCGAGTCCTGAAATTTTTGTTTTAATGCCGGAAGGCTGTACGACAACAGTGTCGCCTACACGATAAATGCCGCTCACAATTTTACCGGCATAACCGCGGTAGTCGTGCAGCTCGCTCGTCTGCGGCCTGATCACATACTGCACGGGAAATCTCGCAGTACTGAGGTTGATGTCGTTCTGCACTTCCACGTTTTCGAGAATGTGCAACAGCGATTCGCCTTCGTACCACGAAAGATTGGGAGATTTATCAACGATGTTATCGCCGCTGATGGCGCTGATCGGCAAATAGGTAACATCCTTCAATCCAAGCGACTTCGCCACGTTGGAATATTCGATCACGATGTTGTTATATACATCCTGCGAATTGCCTACAAGATCCATTTTGTTCACGGCAACCACCACATGGGGGATAGCGAGCAGTGATGCGATGATCGAGTGCCTGCGTGTTTGTTCCACCACTCCGTTCCGTGCATCCACGAGGATAATGATCAGGTCGGAATTGGAGGCGCCTGTTACCATGTTCCTGGTATATTGGATGTGGCCCGGCGCATCGGCGATGATGAATTTTCTTTTTGGCGTCGAGAAATATTTATAGGCCACATCGATGGTGATGCCCTGTTCACGCTCTGCACGCAAGCCATCGGTGAGCAGTGCGAGGTCTATTTCGCCGTTCTGCCTGTTCTTCGTTTGTTTGCCTATTGCCTCGAGCTGGTCGATCATGATCGATTTGCTGTCGTACAGCAAGCGCCCGATGAGGGTACTTTTTCCGTCATCAACACTTCCGGCAGTAATAAATCGTAGTAGGTCCATAATAAAATTGAAATGAAAACTTAAAAATATCCGTTCTTTTTCCTGTCTTCCATCGCTGCTTCCGAAACCCTGTCGTCTATTCTGGTTTCTCCGCGTTCGCTTGTTTTTGTGGCGATGATCTCTGCGATGATGTCGTCAATTTGTACGGCATCAGATTCCACTGCAGCCGTACAGGTCATGTCGCCCACTGTGCGATAGCGCACTTTTTTGACCGACACCTTATCATCGGGATCGAGCTTGATAAATTCGGAGGTTGACACGAGCTGTCCATCGTGCTCCAATACTTCGCGTTCGTGTGAAAAATAGATTGACGGGAGCTGAATTTTTTCGCGGCGTATGTAGTTCCATACGTCGAGCTCGGTCCAGTTACTGATCGGGAACACACGAACGTTCTCGCCTTTGTGGATCTTACCGTTGTAGATATTCCACAATTCAGGGCGTTGCAGTTTGGGGTTCCATTGTCCGAACTCATCTCTCACGGAAAAAATCCGCTCTTTCGCACGGGCCTTTTCTTCATCTCTCCTTGCTCCGCCAATGCAGGCGTCGAATTTGAATTCTTCGATGGTGTCGAGCAGGGTGAAGGTTTGCAACGCGTTGCGGCTTGCAAATTTGCCTTTCGGCTCAGTGAGTCTTTTCACTTTTATCGTGTCCTCCACTTTCCTTACGACCAGTTTTTCCCCCAGTTTTTCCACGAGCTGATCACGAAAGGCAAGGGCCTCGGGAAAATTGTGCCCGGTGTCGATGTGCACCAGCGGAAACGGAAACTTGCCCGGCCTGAACGCTTTCAGCGCAAGATGCACGAGCGTAATAGAATCCTTTCCTCCCGAAAAAAGCAGCGCAGGCTTTTCAAACTGTCCCGCCACCTCACGCATGATGTGAATGGCTTCCGATTCCAAATGGTCTAAATAATCCAGTTTATAATTTTTCATATGCTAATGAGCTCTTGTCTGTTTATGATTTAACTGCTTCGTGAACGTGGAGGCCACATTCTTTTTTGCTGGCATCTTCCCACCACCATCTTCCCGCGCGAAATTCTTCGCCCGGCCTGATGGCACGTGTGCACGGCGCACAACCTATGCTCACAAATCCGCGGTCGTGCAGCGAATTGTAGGGTACGTCATTTTGATTGATATAGTCTTTTACCTGCTCGGTGCTCCAGTGTAAAAGAGGATTGTATTTAATGATGTTGTTTCCGGGATCCCATTCGAACACGGTAAGGTCCTGCCTCGCCGGTGAATGTTCCGCACGCAGACCGGTTATCCAAACGGCTTTGCCGGCAAGCGCACGCCTGAGCGGTTCCACCTTGCGGATAAAACAGCATTCTTTGCGGTTTTCTACGGATTCATAAAATGAGTTGGGACCTTTTTCGGTGACGAACTTTTCAAGCGCGTCGTGCCTCGGGTAATAGGGAACGATGTGCTTGCCGTAGCGTTCGTTGGTACTGCTCCACACAGAATACGTTTCAGGAAACATGCGGCCGGTGTCGAGCGTAAATACGGATACGGGCAGGTCATGACTCAATATTTCATGGGTGATCACCTGGTCCTCATAGATGAAGCTCGATGAAAATGTTACCTGCCCCGGAAACTCGATTTCGAGTTGCCTGATCACTTCATGTATGGGCAATCCTGCCGAGCGGGCGGAGATATGAGGGATATAGTCTT
The DNA here is from genome assembly GCA_946885665.1 of uncultured Chitinophagaceae bacterium. The sequence continues at coordinate 8,968 of CAMPGT010000052.1, forward strand.
GTAACATTTTGTTCATTAAAAAAGGGAATCGTGATAGTTGGGAAATAGGCAGGCAATCGGGTACTCATCAGCAACAACAACAGGTGTTGCGCTTATAGGTGTACATTATTACTGGTTGATGATGATTGCTCATTAGTCTATCTATCAGGTGCACAAATATAGATAAATATCGCATCCAAAAACAAGCTGAATCGCTGAGAACCAGCGAAAAGCGAAAGGATTTTGCTTACGGCTGTTAGTCTACCTTATTAGTAGACTGCTCATTTCTTTGATGGCTCTTTGGAAATTCTTTTTACAAACAGGTCAAATAAAGCGGTTTATGAGAAGGGATTTTTAAAGGTTTGTTTTCCGGTTTTGTTCGACGGCGAACGTTTTTCTTTTTTTTCGAAAAGGTTAAAATTTTTTAAAAATCACTTTTCCGGGAGACGGAAGACGGGAGACGGGAGTGGACCTCACCGATTCAGCAAAAAATCCTTCAGCTCAGTATAATACGTCGAAATCTTAGTACTCACCTTCTTCTTCTCCATAATATCCTTCACACCCCCGGGCAGCGGTATCCGCTCACCAATCACCGGCTCCACCACATCATAAAACTTGATCGGGTGCGCCGTCTCTAAAAATATCGCTCTCTCACCCGTATGGCCCGCGATATACTGCTCAACAGCCGCATAACCCACCGCACCATGCGGATCCAGGAGGTATCCAAACTTCTCCTTCACCTCCTTTATTGTAGCCCTCGTTTCCTCATCGCTGATGCTATAGCTGCTGATCATGGAACGCAGTTCCTCAACATCCTTCCCAAACAGTTCCAGCATCCGCACAAAATTGCTCGGATCGCCCACATCCATGGCATTGGAGATGGTGGCAATTGCAGGTTGCGGCTCATAATGGCCGCTCAAAAAATATTCCGGCACCACATCATTAGCATTGCAGGCCGCAATGAAATGTTTTACCGGCAACCCCGACTTATAAGCCAACAGTCCGGCGCACAGATTACCGAAATTGCCGCTTGGCACCGCAATTACCGGCTCCCCAAACGCCTTATTCCACTGCTGGCAGGCATAGAAGTAATAAAACTGCTGCGGCAGCCACCTGGCCACATTGATAGAATTGGCCGAAGTCAGGAACATCTTTCCCTTCAGGTCGTGATCCATGAAAGCCTGCTTCACCATTTTCTGGCAATCATCGAACGAGCCGTCCACTTCAAGTGCATGAATATTTTTACCGAGGGCGGTCAGTTGTTTTTCCTGCACCAGGCTCACCTTGCCGGAGGGATAGAGGATCACCACCTCCACACCTTCCACATTGTAGAACCCACTGGCCACCGCGCCACCCGTATCGCCCGACGTGGCCACCAGCACATACACCCTGTCCGTTCTGCCTTTTGAAAAATAACCCAGGCAGCGGCTCATGAAGCGCGCACCCACATCCTTAAAGGCCAACGTAGGACCATGAAACAGTTCCAGGGAATACACGTCGTCATTGACCTTTACCAGCGGGAATTCAAAATTCACGGTTTCGCTCACGATCTGCCGTAAGTCATTTTCGGGGATCACATCGCCCACATAAGGCTGAATGACCCGGAACGCCACTTCTTCTTTGTCCATACTATCCAGCTCTTTTAAGAAGCCGCTGGAAAGCACGGGTATCTTTTCCGGGAAATACAGTCCGCGGTCCGGCGCCTGTCCGGCAATTGTGGCTTCCCTGAAATCTACGGTTGGCGATTGTTTATTGGTGCTGTAGTAACGCATTGGACTTTACTCCCTTTTCGTCAATCTTAGTTACGTATATCTTGAAATCGATGCCGAGGCACCCATAAATCTCTTCCATTATACCGGCTACCTTACGGGCCGTCTTTTCTTCAACGCTCAGCATGAACACCGAGGGACCCGATCCCGAAATGCCGCCGCCAAGCGCACCGGCATCCCTGCACCGGCTCTTCACTTCGGCGAACCCCGGTATCAAAATGCTTCTTACCGGCTCGATGATCACATCTTCGAGCGACCTGCTGATCAGCGCATAATCTTTCTGCATAAAGCCCGCCACCAGGCCGGCGATGTTGCCCCACTGCCTGATGGCATCTTTCAGCAACACCTGCTTGCGCAGTATCTGCCGCGCATCGGAAGTCTTGACTTCTATTTGCGGATGCACCACCGTCACATGCAGTTCGGGATACGAAAGCTGCACAATATCCAGCGGATGTATGGACCGGATAAGCGTAATGCCGCCGTACAAACAGGGTGCGATATTATCGGCATGTTTTACGCCCGAAGCAAGCTTTTCGCCCGACATCGCAAACCGCACGAGGTCCCCGGGCGAAAAACGGTTGTCGAGCAGCATATTGGCGGCAGCAACGGCTCCGGCAGCACTGGCCGCGCTTGACCCGAGCCCGCTGCCCGGCTTGATGAGCTTGTTGATCCGCAAATCAAACCCTACAGAGGGTTCGAGCTCCTTCATCATGGCGCCCAACGCTGCTCCCGCCACATTTTTTTCCGGCGCCTCCGGTAACCCGTAATCATCTTCATGAACGATGCGCAGTCCGGGCTCGCCTGAAAGACTCATGGTCATTTCATCGGCGGGATCCTGCAACGACATGCCGAGCACGTCAAATCCGCAAACGAGGTTGGCTACAGATGCGGGGGCAAATACTTTTACTGTCTTCATATTAATATCCGGTAACGACCTTTCTTAAATCCTGGAGGCCCTGATGATATCGGCAAAAACGCCCGAAGCGGTTACCTCGGCGCCCGCTCCGGCACCCTTCACCACCATCGGCTGCTCCGTGTACCTGTCTGTGTAAAACAACACCACATTATCTTTTCCATACAAATGATAGAAGTCATGCTGCGGATCGATTTCTTTCAAACCCACTTCGGCCTTTCCATTTTCATACGACGCCACAAATTTCAGCTTATTACCGTTCGCCGCTGCACGTTCATATATTTTTCTGAAATGCGCCTCTTCCTTCTCCATCTGCGCATAAAAATGCTGCACGTCGCCGGTCATGCACGACGCGGGCATGAATGACTCGTTCTTAATATCTTCCATCTCGATTTGCTCGCCTGCTTCCCTTGCCAAAATCATGATCTTTCTCATCACGTCCATGCCGCTCAGGTCGAGGCGCGGGTCGGGCTCGGTGTATCCTTCGTCCTGCGCCTGCTTTACCACGGCCGCAAAGCTCTTTTCGCCATTGTAGTTATTAAATACAAAATTGAGGGTGCCGCTCAGTACCGCCTGTATCTTGTTGATCTTGTCGCCGCTTCTCAGCAGGTCGTTAAGCGTGCCGATCACGGGCAGTCCGGCGCCCACATTCGTTTCAAAAAGGAAAGGCACATTGTATTCGCGCGCCAAATCCTTCAGCGTCCTATAATAATCGAACGACGAGGAGCATGCCACCTTGTTGCAGGCCACCACCGAAACGCTTTTCGACAGCAACTGGTCGTACGTTGCCGCGAGATCGGGGTTTGCCGTTACGTCGGCAAATACCGAATTGCGCAGGTTTTTTGAATGTATTGCAGAAATGAATTTGTCCAGGTTCATCACCTCGCCTTTTTCCATTGTCTTTTTCCAGTTGCCCAGCTCAATCCCATTATCATCGAATACCATCCTGCGGCTGTTGGCCATCCCTACTACCCTCACCTGCAAACGCAGATGATGCAGGAGGTAATCGGCCTGCTGCTTCAATTGCGCAAGCAGCCTGCTGCCCACATTGCCCACACCGGCTACGAAAAGGTTGATCTGCTTAAAAGAAGTTTCGAAAAATTCTTCGTGCAGTACGTTCACTGCTTTCTTTACATCGGCCTGATAAATAACGGCAGAAATATTTCTTTCAGAAGAGCCCTGCGCGATGGCGCGCACATTTACACCGTTCCTGCCCAGCGCGCCAAACATTTTGCCGCTGATGCCGGGGTGGTTTTTCATGTGGTCGCCCACAACGGCAAGGATAGACAACTGTTTCTCCACCACCAGCGGATCCACTTGCCCGGCGGCTATTTCAGGAGCAAAGGCCTGGTCAATAAATTCTTTTGCTTTTATGGCGCTTGGCTCGTCTACCGCTACACATATCGAATGTTCAGACGAACCCTGTGTGATCATGATAACGTTGATCTTCGCAGCGGCAAGCGCTTCAAACAACCGCTTCGAAAACCCTGGAATGCCCACCATGCCGCTTCCCTCCAATCCCAGCAATGCAATGTTGTTAATGCTGGTAATACCCCTGATGATGCTTCCGTTGTGTGCAGCAGAGTTGTCGATCAGCGTTCCGTCGTGATCGGGCGCAAAAGTGTTTTTCACTCTTACGGGAATATTTCTTTTCAGCACCGGCTGAATAGTGGGAGGATAAATGACCTTGGCGCCAAAATGCGACAGTTCCATGGCCTCCTGGTAAGAGATGTGCGCGATGATCTTCGCGTTGGATACCTGCCCGGGATCTGCCGTCATGATGCCGGAAACATCTGTCCATATTTCGAGAATGTCCGCATTAAGGGCAGCAGCGAGGATGGCTGCCGTGTAATCGGAACCGCCCCTGCCCAGCGTGGTGGTGGTGGCATTGAATGCCGAAGCGATAAAACCGGGCAGCACATACAGCGAAGAATTGTTTTTACTGAAGAAGGTGGTGATCTGCGCATTGCTTTTTTCAAAATCCACCCTGGCATTGCCATAATTAAGGTCGGTGGCGATCAGCTCGCGTGTATCCTTCCAAGTATTTTCGATGCCTTCTGCAATGAACTTCGCAGCAATAATTTGGGAAGACAGCAGTTCGCCATAACTCACCATCCTGTCCCTGGTAAGCGCGGAAAGTTCCCTGAGCAAAAAGATGCCGTTGCAAATGTCTTCTATTTCATTGCATTGTTTTTTTACCGCACTGAGCAGGCTGCTTTGCCTGGCAACAGGTATCAACTCCTGCACGGCCGTGAGATGCCTTTTTTCAATAACCGACAGTTGTTCGCTGTACGATTCATCACCCTGCGATGCTAATCTGGCGGCGGACAGCAGCAGGTCTGTGACGCCCCCGAATGCCGATACCACGAGTACCGTTTTGTCTTTCTGTAAATTCTGCCCGACAATTGAAACGACTTTATTGATGTTCTCCGCATTGGCAACCGACGAGCCGCCAAACTTTAAAACCTGCATAATATTTTTGAGTTGATTGTAATGATGATTTACCTGATATTGTCAGCCGAAGCCCATTGGTGATATGTGAATGCCCCAACCCTCAGCGGGTTGTAGTGGACGTGATTGTTGTGGCACCTGTAACTGAAGCAGCTACGGACGAAGAAAAAATAATATGGTTGACCAGGTATATCATTTTTAAGGAGTAGCTAAGTTATGCAAAAGACGCTAAATAAATTCACTCAGGGGCATTTTCGTCAAAATGGATTATTTTACAGCCCCGTTTAGACTTGCCTGCCTCAATAATTTGTCATTTTATTTAAAATTTATCTGACCGATGGATCACCAGTCGAGCAAAGGATTGCAACAGTTCAAAAATAACGTAGGCATCAAGTTCCAGCTTTACAACAGTCTTTTTACTTCCCTGCCTTTTCACAGGATAGAGAAAACGGGCATCCTGCTGTCGCTGCTGCTGAACAATTGTGAAGAAGGCTATAAAAAGAAGCAGAGTCCCGAAGAGATCATCCAGGAATTTTTCAAAAAACATACTTCGTACCTGAATGAGGAGGACCGTCTGGATCTTTTGTTCCGCTTCATCCAGTACGTGGAACGGCAGGTGGTGCTTTTCGATGCATTGGAAGACGCTTCCTTCCGCGAAGTGAACGACTTCAACGGCGTGGGCACCCTCAAGCATCTCGAATCCGAAGTGGTGCAGAACGGCAACGAAGATGAGTTGATGGAGAAGCTTAAAGACTTCGGCATAAGGCTGGTGCTTACCGCCCACCCCACACAATTTTACCCCGGCGCCGTGCTTGGCATCATCAACGACCTGTCGAAGGCGCTTGCCGACAATAATGCCAGCCAGATCAACATGTACCTGCAGCAGTTGGGCAAAACACCGTTCCTCAACAAGGAAAAGCCCACGCCGTTCGACGAAGCAATGAGCCTCATCTGGTACCTCGAGAACGTTTTTTATGCCGCCGCAGGACGGATCATCACGTTCATCAACAGCCAGTTTCCGCACGCCATGACCGAAAAGAACCCCATTATCAACATGGGCTTCTGGCCCGGCGGCGACAGGGACGGCAACCCCAATGTAACCTGCGAAACAACCCTGAAGGTGGCCGATGCACTGCGCGGCAGCATCATCAAATGTTACTACCTCGATGTGCGCAGGCTCAAACGGCGCCTCACCTTCAAGGGTGTGGATACCATTCTCGCCGACCTGGAAATAAAACTGTACGACAATATATTTATCCCCGGTCATCGCACCGACCTGAGCAAAAAAGATATCCTCGATTCGCTGCACAAAATCCGCGAGATACTGGTTTACCAGCACAACGGACTTTTCCAGCACCTCGTGGACAACCTCATCAGCAAGGTGCACGTATTCGGACTGCACTTCGCGTCGCTCGATGTTCGGCAGGACAGCTCGGTGCACAGCATGGTGCTGGAAACCATCGCCAAAACGGACGATGCACTGCCCTCCAATTACGCCACGCTCAGCGCTGACGAAAAGATCAAAGTACTGATGAACTGCGAAGCGGATATCGATCACCGTAAATACGAGGATAAGCTCATCAGGGATACCATCGAATCGGTGAAGGCGATCAAAAGCATTCAGCAATACAACGGTGTGGAAGGATGCAACCGCTACATCATCAGCCACGCCAATACTGCGCTGAACGTGATTGAAGTGTATGGCCTGCTGATACTGGGCGGATGGAAAAAACAAGAGCTTTCGATTGACATCATTCCGCTATTTGAAACCGTTGACGACCTGAAGCATGCCGCGGGCGTGATGGGAGAATTGTATTCCAATAAAGAATACCGCGACCACCTTTCGCGCCGCAACTCCAAGCAAACCATCATGCTCGGCTTTTCCGACGGCACAAAAGACGGCGGCTACCTGATGGCCAACTGGAGCATTTACAAAGCGAAGGAAGAGCTCACTGCTATTTCGCGCCAATACGGCGTGGACGTTATTTTCTTCGACGGAAGAGGCGGCCCCCCTGCAAGGGGCGGCGGAAAAACGCACAAGTTCTATGCTTCGATGGGAAAGAATATCTCTAATGAAGAGATTCAGCTAACGATACAGGGGCAAACAGTAAGCTCTAATTTCGGAACGATCGATTCGGCACAGTACAACATCGAGCAGTTGATCCATGCGGGCCTTTCCAACAGCCTGTTTTCGAAAAGAAGCGTAACGCTGGAGAAGGACGACGAGGCATTACTGGTTGAATTGGCCAACGACAGCTTTAAATCATACATCGAGCTGAAAGAACATCCCGATTTCGTGGAATACCTTACGCATGTCAGTCCGTTGAGGTATTACGGCGAAACGAACATCGGCAGCCGGCCCTCGAAGAGGGGATCGTCGTCCAAGTTTGCACTGAACGACCTGCGCGCCATTCCTTATGTGGGCGCCTGGAGCCAGTTGAAACAGAATGTTACCGGCTATTACGGCGTGGGAACGGCATTGCAGCAAATGGAGAAAAGGGGAAAATGGGCAGAGGTAAAACAGTTGTACCAGCGTTCGTTATTTTTCAAAACGCTTATTGATAACTGTGAGATGGCGATGAAGAAATGCTATTTCCCGCTCACTGAATTTCTTGCGAAACACCCGCGTTACGGCGAGCTATACGACATGATCTACCAGGAATTCGTACTCACCATCAGGTACGTTCTTCAGCTTTCAGGAAAGAACGAACTGATGGCCGATTATCCCGTGGAGCAACTGTCGATTCAAATGCGCGAAAGGATCGTGCTGCCGCTTACTACCATCCAGCAATATGCGATGTCGAAGATCAGGGAGATGGATGAGGAGCAGTTTACGAGCCCATTAAAAGATACCTATGCGAAACTGGTGATCAGGAGCGCATTTGGGATCATCAATGCGGGAAGGAATTCAGCTTGAAAAGTTATAAGTTAAAAGTCAAAACTGCTTAATGCAATTAGGCATCATTGCGCCTTTGCGAGAAACTTTTCTGGAGCATGCTTTACCATCTTCAAACGCAAGCGGCACAAAGGTTTTTAACTTTTAACTTTTAACTTTTAACTTTTAAACTGCTAAAAACTAATAA
>CAMPGT010000053.1 GCA_946885665.1 uncultured Chitinophagaceae bacterium
TTGAGAAACAAACCAAAAAACGAAATGCGCCAGAGACTTAACGCCGGTAAAACATGTTTGCCTTTTATATTTCTCCTACTGGCCACCACGGCAGCACGGGCCGCAGATACGCTGCAGGTATGCTCTCCCTCAGGAAAAATATGCGTGAAAGTATGGATGGGAAAACAACTATCATACAGCATATCGCACAACAATAACACGATCGTCGCTGCATCGGCAATCGATCTCCTCCTCGACGATAACCGGTCACTGTCTTTTAAGAACGCCATTAAATCGCACAGCGCAAAAAAGATCAACGAAACGATCATCTCGCCGGTACCTGAAAAAAGAAAAACGATTCCCGACATTTACAACCTGCTGTCGATAACGTTCCGGCAACCCTACAGCGTTGAGTTTCGCGCCTACGACGATGGCGTTGCCTACCGCATCATAACAAAGTTCAAAGATTCGATCATCGTCAAAAATGAAGTGGCAGCATTCGCGTTTCCGGGCAGGCCCTCGGCTTATTTCGGAGAAGTGCAGAAACGCGATAACGTCGACATCTTTCACACAAGCTTTGAAGAACCCTATCTTTTTAAGAGCCTGGACAGTTTTCCCTCTACCTCGATCGCCTTTTCACCGGTTCTTATCATACCCGAATCAAATCCGAAAATTGCCATTACCGAATCGGATCTCGACGACTATCCCGGCATGTTCCTCGCAGGCACGGACTCTTTTAAGCTGAGAGGCAGGTTCGCCGGATACCCGGCCGAAGAAACAGTAGCCGCAGGATTATACTCACAAAAAATTGTGACCAACCGCGCCGACTACATTGCGAAAACGAAAGGCAGCAGATCCTTCCCCTGGCGCGTACTGATCATCGCAGAAGAAGATAAAGAACTTCCTTCCAACGACATCGTTTACCGCCTTGCTGCTCCATCAAAACTCACAGATGTTTCGTGGATCAAGCCGGGGAATATCACAGATGAATGGATCATTGATCTCAATCTTTTCAACATTCCCTTCAAAGCCGGCCGCAATACAGCCTCCTACAAATATTACATTGATTTTGCCAGCCGTTTTGGCATCGACAGGATCATGATGGATGCCGGCTGGAGCGATAACAACGACCTGATGAAAGTTGTTCCCGAGATCAACATGGATACCCTCGCGGCCTATGCAAAAGCGAAAGGGGTAAAAATAGCCATGTGGACCCTGGCCATGACGCTCGACAGGCAGCTCGAAGAAGCTTTGGACCAGTTCAATAAATGGGGAGTTGACTTTATTATGACCGACTTCATTGACCGCGACGACCAGAAAGTGGTCAACCTGCATAAGCGTATCACCGAAGCCTGCGCCGCACATAAAATTGCGATCATGTTCCACGGGACATACCCACCGAAAGGCTTTAATCGCACGTATCCGAATGCCGTTACGCGCGAAGGGGTGCTGGGTTCGGAATACAATATCTGGAGCGAAAAAGTTTCGCCGGAACATGACGTACTCCTGGCATTTACCCGCATGCTCGCCGGTTCAATGGATTATGAACCCGGCTTGCTCAATAATGCCAGCAAAGGTAATTTCAGGCCGATCGCCAGCCGCGTGATGAGCCCGGGAACACGCGCACATCAATTGGCCATGATCGTTGTGTACGACAGCCCCATACAATTTTTTTCGGGAAATCCTTCACAGGCACTGCTCGAACCAGAATACATGGATCTGCTCGGACATGCTCCTACCACATGGGACGAGACGAAAATACTTGATGCAAAGGTGGGCGAGTATATTGTTACGGCGCGAAAAAACAATTCGAACTGGTACATCGGCGGCATGACCGACTGGACACCGAGGGATCTCAATATAACATTTGACTTCCTGGAAGAGGGCACCTACACGGCAAAAATTTGCAAAGACGGCATTAATGCCGACCATTACGCCGCGGATTATGTGCTCGACAGCCTTACAATTAAAAAGAACGATACGCTTGCCATTCACCTTGCGCCCGGTGGTGGATTTTTTATTCAATTGGAAAAGCAATAGCTTTCATAAACAAACTCCGGAATTTCAGCAAAATAAATACTATGATCTTGAACGACAGGTTTAAAGGCAAGGTGGCCATCGTTACCGGTGCGGCAGACGGCATCGGCAAAGGAGTTGCACAGCGACTCGGAAAAGAAGGTGCCACACTGGCCCTTTTCGACATCAACGAATCTTTGTTAAAAAAGACGGCGGAAGAATTTTCAAAACTCGGCATCCAGGCGAAGCCGTTCACAGCGGATGTTGGCAACGCGGAACAACTCTCAGCCGCTGTGAGTGCTGTTGAAAACGAATTCAAATCCATTGACATTCTCGTGAACGCAGCAGGCATCGTGGGGCCTACCAGCACGATGATCACCGAATATTCGATTGAAGATTTCGACAGGGTGTACCAGGTAAACCTCAGGGGAACGTTTCTGATTACGAAATTTACTTTGCAGGTAATGAAGAAGACGGGTAAGGGTCGCATTCTGCTGATCGCCTCCATTGCGGGCAAAGAAGGCAACCCGGGTATGGTGGGTTATTCAACTACCAAAGCAGGCGTAATAGGATTGATAAAAGGTGTGGGAAAAGAATTTGCAACTACACAAATCACCGTCAATGGACTTGCACCCGCTGTAATTAAAACGCCAATGAATGATAACACATCTGCCGAACAATTAAAATATATGACAGCGAAAATACCTATGCAACGGCTGGGAACGGTAGAAGAAGTGGCTGCCATGTCGTGTTTTATCGTGTCGGATGAAAATAGTTTCTCGACGGGATTCGTCTATGACATTTCCGGCGGACGCGCCACCTATTAACCATTCGCCATGCACAAAACGAAGCTTGGATGAAGCACCAGTGGAAACCTTTACTTCTTGTAGCCTGCGTATTTCTGTTCACCGGCGCCCTGATATGCATGAACGACATCCTGCTTCCTTCGTTAAAAGATCTGTTCCGGCTCTCCTACCTTCAGGCCACTTTTATACAACAGTCGTTTTACCTCGTGTATCTCATCTTCCCCATTCCAATCGCTTATTACATTTCGCGTTTCGGTTATAAAGTCAGCGTGATAACAGCGCTCACCGTTTGCAGTTGCGGCTGCATGCTTTTTATCCCGGCGTACTATGCCACCTCCTACCCACTGGCGCTTGCTGCGATCTTCATCGTTTCCATCGGCGTTACAATGGTGAACGTTTCTGCCAATCCCCTTGCGGCTTTGCTGGGTGATCCATCGGGGTCGCATGTGAGGGTAAACATCGTTCAACTGTTCAGCCGCATCGGTTATTCGTTTACGCCTGTTATCGGCACAACTCTCATTTATGGCAATGGCGGAGCCATTTCGTTTCACCTTCCATATCTCGCCATCGGAATTGGAACGTTTCTCTTCGTTATCCTCCTGTTTTTTTCATCCCTGCCTTCTTTCAAGCCGGAAGCGCTAAAAGATTTTTCCCTGTTGTCCATCATCAAAGGTTCCAGGAAGTATCCGCAATTATTTTGGGGAGCGATTATCATGTTTTTTTACATGGGCGCAGAGGCTGGCACTGCCGGTTTCTTCATCAATTACCTGCGTGACGACTCCATTGCCGGCTTCACTGCAGGACAGGCGGCGCAGTTTCTCACTTATTATTACATCGCATCAACCATATTTTGCATTGCCGGCATTTACCTGTTGCAGTTTGTTTCCCCGGGTAAACTTCTCGCTATGTTTGGCTCGGTGATGATCGTACTTTATTTATTAGCAGCGCTTACCCTCTCTTCGTGGAATCCCTATTATCTTATCGGGCTGGGCGCCTTCATCTCTGTGCTTTTTCCCTGCATATTCAGCCTCGGAATCGAAGGTGCGGGCACATTTACGGAAAAAGGATCGGCGCTCATCAATATTGCGGTTGTCGGAGGCGCCGTATTTCCACCGCTGCAGGGCATGCTTGCCGACAGCAAAGGCGTGCAGTTTTCCTATCTCATCCCCTGCCTGTGCGTGACGGCGATAGTGGTGTACGGCATATTCTGCCACAACAGGTCGGTGGCAGCGAAAGCCGCTTTGCAACATGAGATCGCCACAGGAATGAATAAAATATCCCGGTCATGACAGTTAAGCAATCGAATCGGAATGGCGTGGAAGTTTTCACGCTCGAGAATAATTATCTCGCTGTTGAGATCGCCCCTTGGATAGGTGGCAGAATCACAAGCATATACAATAAGTTATTAAGCAAGGAATTCCTGTGGAAGAACAAGGATTTACCTTTGAAACAAAACCGGGAAGGCGATGAATATGATCCGAATTTTTGGGGAGGGATAGATGAACTTATCCCTAACGACATGCCTGAGAAAATTGATTCAGTCGCCTATCCCGATCATGGTGAGTTATGGACAACCGCTCTTCAATCAACAGTTTTGAATAAGAAAGTTACCGTTTCCGGAAAATTAAAATTGAGCGAACTGTATTATGAAAAGACCGTTTACCTTGATGAAAAATTGCCGCTGATCCACAACAGCTATAGAATTAAGAATGAATCGGGAGCGAAACGGCATTTCCTGTGGAAACTGCACGCGGCGCTGAATATCCGGCCGGGAGATAAAATAATTACAGATGCACGAAAAGCGAGGATCGTTGATCCGGCTTATTCGAGATTTCAGAATATAGAAGAGTTCCGTTGGCCGCAAATAGAAGACACAGATGCGTCCCTTATCCCGACGAACGATAACACGATGGATTTTTTTTATTTGTACGACATCACCGAACCGGAGATGAAACTGGAAGGGGTCGATGGTTCTTTATTCAGCTACAAGTATGATAAAAAAATATTTCCTTATCAATGGTACTTTGCATCGTACGGAGGTTTTTTGAACCATTACACGGCCGTACTGGAACCCTGCAGCAGCATGCCGCTGAGTGTAACCGAAGCCATTCGTGCGGGCCAATGCAGCGTTTTGGAACCGGGCGAAGAAATCAACACTACCGTACACATTTATGCAGGAGAAAAGTAATCAATCAATGAACAGAAAAAAGGTTTTTATCACCGGCGCCGCCTCAGGTATCGGCAAAGCCGCGGCCCTTCGTTTCGCCAGCGAGGGCTATGATGTTTGCTTAAATGATATTCAAGCTGAGAAGCTATCCGCACTTGTTGCTGAACTTGCGTCCGGCAATCATTTGGCGCTTGCAGGAAGTTATGCCGACCCGGATGTAATCGCCGAAGGTGAACGCATGATGCGCGAAAAATGGGGCCGCCTCGATGCGCTGGTGAATTGCGCAGGTGTGTTTGAAAAAACGGAGCCGTTTGAAATGAACATTTCCAAATGGCGGATTGTTTTTGATACTATGGTCAACGGTTGCTTTTTAGTGTCGCAAATGGCGGTGAAACTGATGAGTGAAGGAGGCAGGATCGTGCACATCACCTCCATACACGGCACAAGGGCCGAAAAATTTGCCAGCAGCTATGCCATGGCAAAGGCGGCCATCAACCAATATTGCCGGTCCGCCGCACTCGAGCTTGCCCCCAAAGGGATTTTAGTGAACGCCATCGCGCCGGGATTTGTCAACACGGCAATGTCGGTTGTTGATGGTGAAAACGAGTTGGAAGGTCAATGGTTCAAAGATAATTATGTCGATTCCCATCATTTGCCCTTGCGCCGCGCCGCCGACGCCAGTGAAATTGCAGGCGTGGCCCTTTTCCTGGCAGGAAACGATGCATCATATATTACCGGCCAGGTCATCGCTGTTGATGGGGGCCTTAGCATCACGTTTTAAATATTTCATTGCATGAAAATTGATTCGGTAGATTTTTTTTATTTGAGCATGCCCGAAATTATCGATATCGGCGATGGCAGCCAGGATGCGCTGCTGGTGAGAGTTCGCGCAGGCGGCTACGAGGGATGGGGTGAATGTGAAGCGTCGCCGCTTACAAGCATCGCGAGCTATGTTTGCCCGATGTCGCACAGCGCATGCAAGCCGCTTAAGTTTTCTGTCGAAGGCATGAACATCAACGATGTTGAGGACATCCACCGGATTTCTGCTGCGGTGCACGAAAATTCACTTGACCTGCTGCAGGCTAATCACACACTTTCGGGAATCGACATCGCATTATGGGACCTGCTGGGAAAGAAATTGAATGAACCCGTGTACAGATTGCTGGGTTACCGGCAGGCCTTTCCCAAGTTGCCTTATGCATCGCAGTTGTTTGGTAGCACTCCTGAAGAGACTTTCGAAAAAGCCCAAAGAACAAAGCAATCGGGATTTAGGGCAGTCAAGTTTGGCTGGGGACCGTTTGGGAAAGCCGGCGTTCAAAATGATGTGGCGCATTTGGCTGCTGCACGCGAAGGTGCGGGCGACTCCATGCATTTGATGGTCGACGCCGGCACTGCCTGGGTCGAAAATACGGCTCCGGCAAAAGAAAGGCTGGCACCATTGAAAAAGATAAACGCTTACTGGCTCGAAGAGCCGTTTGTTAACGGGGCGTTGTCTGCTTATCAGGAATTGTCGGCGTCTGAACCTAAAGTTCCTCTTGCGGGTGGAGAAGGGTGCAACAGCTTTGTGCAGGCTCAGGCGATGATAGCGTATTCGGGTATTTCTTTCATCCAAATAGACGCGGGTAGAATTGGAGGCATAACCGTCGCGAAAAGAGTGGCCGATCTTGCACGGGCAAAACAGAAAACTTATGTGAATCACACGTTCACGTCGCACCTTGCATTAAGCGCCTCCTTGCAGCCCTATGCCGGAGTTGAGAAACACCAGATCAGCGAATATCCGGTTGAACTGAAACCGCTCGCGGTAGAGATCAGCAAAGAAAAAATTGCCATTGATAAGGATGGGTACATTCATGTTCCTGAAAGGCCGGGCCTTGGCATTACGGTAGATACAACCGCGCTAAAAAAATATCTCGTAGACGTGGAAATAAGCGTCAACGGGGAAAAAATATATTATTCGCCGGAACTTTGATTGTTCATTTCGTTCTTCCTGCCATGACAAACTTTTTCAATATTGTAAAAGACCGGATGCAGCTTTCGGAAAATAGCCGCCAGGCGTTCCTGTCGGTAATGAAAAAAGAAGAGTACGAAAAAGGGCACGTATTGGTCAGGCCTGGTTCAATTTGCCGGTCAATATATTTTGTTGAAAAGGGCTTAACACGAACGTTCTATGAAAAAGACGACAAAGACGTAACCGACTGGTTCAGTCCTGAAAATACCATTGCCTGTTCGATTGTTTCATTTGCTCATCAACAGCCGGACAGAAGAGGACTCGAGCTCCTCGAAGATTCCACGTTATGGATTTTGGATTATGATGACATGGAAATGCTCTGCGAACAACACCATGAGATAGAAAAATTCATGCGCATGATCACGTCGTATGGCATGCTGCTTGTTCAGGAACGGTACGACGACCTCCACTTTTCATCTGCTGCGGAGCGGTATAAAAAGCTGATGGAATACCAGCCGACACTTATACAACGGGCCCCTTTAGGTATGATTGCCTCTTACCTCGGAGTTACACAGGAAACGTTAAGCAGGATACGCTCAAAACATGCTTTTTGACAAATATCAAAAACGCGAGCCTTCATCTGTTATTACTTCGCTGTAAAATTGAACGTTATGCGACTTACAGCAATCGACCGACCCAAAGGGATAATTTTAAAACTATTTTTCTGGTTAAGTAAAAAGCAGTTTGGCAAAGTGCTTGCCGTCTTAAGAGTCATTTACGCGCGCAGCAAGCCTGTGCTTTTCGCATCCCTGAAGATATTATCTACAGATAATAAACTAACGCTTCCTAAAACGACGAGGATATTGATCCGTTATTTCACTTCTCACCTAAACGAATGCCGGTTTTGTTCGAACGCGATGCGGTACCAGGCGATGAAGGCGGGCATGGACCGTGCGCAGTTAAAGGAAGTGCTGCATTTTGAAGAAAGCGACAGGTTCAGCGACAGGGAGAAGGCTCTCCTATCGTACGTTAAAGAAGTTACCCTCACTAAAAATTCCAGCGACACGGTATTCGACCGTTTAAGGCAATATTTCTCCGACAAGGAAATTGTTGAAATCACATGGGTGAATGCTTCCGAGAATTATTTCAACCTGCTGGCAAAACCCATGGGCCTCGATTCCGACAACCTGAAAGAGAAAACACGGCAGCACGCCGCGGCTCACATGACAATTGCAAGTGAGAGAGCTTCTGTTTCCGCGTGATCTGAGGTGAGGGGGCATCTATCGATCAAGCGGCCAGCACGTATATTTTAAAACTCTTCCCCGGAAGCGACACTTCGATATCATCGTTCGTATTGACCTGATCGGATGCGTCGAACGCATTGACGAACGGCTTGCTTTGCATCAGGTCGATAATGCGATCGGGCAATACCTGTTTCGTTTTGTCGGGGTTTCTGATGACCGGTATTTTCAGTGGAAATTGCATGTCGCCGTATCCATTATTAAATATCACCAGCACCACATTGTCGCGGATATACCTGGCAAAAGCATACACAAACCGGTCTACCCACAACGTAATCATCACCCCGTATCTCAACGCCTCGTTTTCTCTTCTCAGCGTAATCAGTTGCCGGACAGCAGTAAACAATTTCTTCTCCTCTGCGTGTTCTCCCTTTATATTGTTGCCGTCGAACTTCGCCCATGGAAAATCTCTCCTCAGATCCGCATCGCCGCCCGCGTCATTGTTGTGCCACCCTTCCAGCCCTGCTTCGGACCCATAATACAACTGCGGTATTCCTCTTACCGTCAGTAGAAAAGCATGGCACATACTCGTCACGCGAAAGGCCATTGGCACACCGCCTTCACCAGTATGTTTGCCTCGTGCGAGGCTAATGATCCGCTGGTCGAGGTCGTGGTTGTCTAATAGCGTCACCAGCCGGTTGGCGTTCGAATATCCTCCTCTCCCTTCTATGTTATTCTTCGACGAATTGTCGAGGTCTAAAATGCCATACGCTTCGTTGCTGCTTAGCCTGGGTCTCGCCATTTCATACAGCGGATGATCGTTGATAAAACAGCGGATGATCTGTTGACGCAGGGGAAAATCAAAAACTGCATTCAGGTCGTAGTCGCGTTGGTAATCGGCCAGCAGCGGGATATCCGATTTTTCTGTTTTCAGCACTTCTCCTACGATGAACATGGACGGATACTTGCCCCTGATGAGGCTCTTGTAATAGTACCAGAATTTATTCTCGATGTGGAAGGCCGTGTCCATCCGGAACCCGTCAATGTTACATTGATCTATCCAGTCCATCAGGTTATTGATGAAGAAATCCACTACATTGATGTTGTCGTGGTCGAAGTCGGGCAGGCCGCTGAGGCTGCCATCGTCGGGGTCGTCGGCGGCGCTGATGGAAGGGTCATTGAACCAGTTGTCCGGTATTGCCGTGTTCTCCTGTTGGATTGTATAGCCGCCGTGGTTTACCACTACGTCGAGCATTACTTTAAGGCCGTTGTCGTGCATGTTACGTACAAAGTCGGCCAGGTACAGCATGCTGCCTTCGTCGTGAGCGTTGCCTGAGTACAGGCGTTTGTCGAGCTTATCAAATTCCTTCGGCCAGTAGTAGTGGTAAGGCCGGTGTTCGGGGAAGCCGAGGGTATTGACGTAAACCGGCGTGATCCACACGACAGATATTCCCAGGTGCTTCAGGTAACCGGCTTTGTCGAGGATGCCTTTCAGGTCGCCGCCGTGGTAGCCGCGGGGGTTGAGCGGTTCCTGGTCGAAATTGTTTTGGGGATCACCATCGTTGAACCTGTCGGTTACAATGAAGTAGATGATGTCATCCTGAGTGATCATGGCCTCGGGTTTGCGTGATAAAAGTATACTTTTCCGGGGGCGGTACGGCGTGACCGATTAACAAAATCTTTTGCTTCGTTTTTGTATCTTTGCCGGCGCTAACAAGACCTGGGGGTGCCTGGTTTTGACAGCATAGATCTTTGAAAGTGCAAGCATGCCGTGCGTTGGATAATTAGCACGTTAATCTGAATACTCAAACCTTTAAATGGCAATACTCAGTATGCCATGGCTGCCTAATCAGTGATTAGATAGTCATTAGGGCCGCCGGGCAGGTTGTTCTGTTACCACGCCCCGCCGCCGACTCAAAAAGAAAACAGGATGCTGCAACCGAAGGCTGTGACGGTTGCTTAAGACGATTCAGCTAAGTGGCGAATTGGTTTGTTCGTTTCCTGTTTGCCGCCGACAATCAATAATGAAATAAGCATGTAGAAAGCTTTTGACGATTATGTTTGGACGCGGGTTCGATCCCCGCCACCTCCACACTTACTTAAGCCCTTGAATTTCAGGGGCTTTTTTATTGGTAGGTGGGCGGAAATCGAACCTGGCCAAATGCATTGTCTTTTCATCTTCACCTCAATACATCATCCCAAACATCCACAACGGTATTTTGTGTAAGGCCCCTACCTCAATATCATCAGCAGCTACCCAACTGTCTTTCACATTGTTTATTTGTCCGGAAGTTTTATCTTTTCCGCCGATTTCAAAAGTGTATTTTTGATCAACAAAGAAATCGCCCTGCGTAGGAAGAGAAACCCGGTGGCCTGCATTTCGCAGTTGATTAAGAAAAAAAGACTCTCGCATGCTTCCTTTGTCGGTGCGTTCGGGAGATAAGGTGAAGTGCAGATTTGTGTTTTCCAGGTATATTTTTGAGGGTTTCTGTAAAGTGCTGATGCTTTTCCCGGATGCTGACAAAGAATTAATAAGCTTAGCCTTCTCCAAATAATGCAGGTATTCAACCAGCGTATTTCTGTATATACCGGTTTTGTCGCTTAGTTTACTAATATTGGGCTTAAACGGAACATTTGTCGCCAGAATGTAAAATAACTGAAATATCTTCTGCGTGTTTTTAGGGTCGAACCCTTCTATAAAACGCATATCATTTTCAATCGTAAGCTTTACTATCTGTTCGAGCTTTATAGGATATGTTTTTTTATTCTCCACAAAGAACGGATAATATCCATATTGGAGATAATCACGAAAATATTTGATCGGCTTAAATTGCTTAATAATATCCAGTGCAGCAACGGAATGGTTTCTAAGAATATCATTCAGGCTGATCGGCGGTAATTTAACTATACCTGCAAATTCGAGATATTCGCGATACGATAATCCCGGCATTTCATATTGTACGGCTCTGCGGCTCAAATCTGCATTTTGCCTTAAAATATCGGTTATGCAGGAACCGGTAAAAACAATTTTGATTTTTTTATGCTGATCATATAAGTTCTTAATTTCTATCGCCCAATCACCATATTTGTGAACTTCGTCAAGGAAAAAAATATCGAAGCCCTGTGTAATATAATAGTCGGCAACGTCGATAAATCTGTTATTGGCGAAATAAATATCGTCTAAGGAGATATAAATTGCACGAGATGATAGGCCGAATTCTTGTTTTAACTGCTGAAGCAGTAACGTGGTTTTGCCGGTGCCACGGGCACCGAGTATGCCTATAAGCCTGTCCGCCCAATCGATACTCGAATGAAGTGGTCGAATGATATCTAAAGCTTGCTCACTTACTAAAGCATTGGATTTCAATAAAAAATTATCCATTTGATGACATTTAGCAGCAAAAATACGGAAAATTGCTGTTTAGAAACAGCAATTTATGCTAAGGCCCCCATTTGCTACTGAGCGCGAAAATTCGTGTATATTGGCCTATATCAATGCTTTGCGTAGTATATTGCTTATATCGCGTTATTTTAGCCGCATGTTAATCTATTCCAGAGCGCATACAGGCGTGTTCAATAATCTGACTATCAATTAATTGATTGCTATATTTGACTTGAAATTAAGTCAATATGGAGGTCCTGCTTACATGATCTCGATCAGGCGTATGTCGGAGCCGATGATATTCACGCAGGATCCGGAAATAAGATCCCTGTATGGCTTTTTGGATTGATGTATTAACGCCCTTTTTATCTAGTTCTTGAAAAGAAATCTCCAGAAGTCTAATCCGAGGGCGTAGGCCATGAGGAGCAGCAACAGCACCATCCCCACCATTTGCGCATACTCCATGAACTTGTCACCCGGCTTCCTGCCGGTTACCATTTCATAAAGCGTAAACAGCACGTGGCCGCCATCGAGCGCAGGTATGGGCAAAATATTCATGAAGGCCAGCACAATGCTCAGCAATGCAGTCATGCTCCAAAACCGCTCCCAGTCCCATTGCTCGCCAAACATATTGCCTATGCTTAAAAAGCTGCCGAGCGATTCGCTCGCTTTCACTTCTTTAGAGGTAAAGAGCAATTTGAAATTTTTAATGTTCATCACCAGCGTGCTCCACCCCTTGACCACACCGGCGGGCAGCGATTCCAAAAGAGAATATTTACGCTTTTCGACTTTCAGGAACTTATCGCCATAGACT
Organism: uncultured Chitinophagaceae bacterium; assembly: GCA_946885665.1. The sequence continues at coordinate 12,354 of CAMPGT010000053.1, forward strand.
GGCCGAAAACCAACATTCGACTCCGCGTCTGTCATGGCTTTCACCACTGCGGTATCTCCCGTTGCCCTCACTACGGTCATTGCGATCTCCGCCTTCTCATGTTTCAACTTTTCTTCGAGAAACTCATAGTAAGAATGTACGGGCTTGCTGTTCAGGGCAACGATGGTATCCCCATGCTGCAGGGCATTCGCAGTGAAATTAACCTTGTTGGGAAGTACCGAATCGACGACTGCAGGAAAGGCGGGTCGGGCGAGCGGATCGCCTTTACGGCTGATCAGGGTTCTTATCGTGCCTTCGGGGACCGGAAGATTAATGATCTCACCATTGCGCGACACCTGGATGGTCTTCGCCTCGTTGAGGATAAATTCGCCCGACAGCTTATTGAAATTCGTCAGCTCTTCGCCATTCACACTTAGAATGTGGTCGCCGTTCCTGATGCCTATCTTCTCACCCACCGAATCCACGTAAACGCCATAAGTTAGATTTTTCGCAGGCAGGTATTCGTCTCCCCAGACAAAAAGGATCATAGAAAAAATGAGAAAGCCCAACAGCATATTGACCGTTACACCGCCGATCATGATGATCAGGCGCTGCCAGGCCGGCTTGCTCCTGAACTCCCAGGGTTGCGGTGGCTGTTTGAGCTGCTCCTTGTCCATGCTCTCATCTATCATCCCCGATATCTTCACGTAACCGCCTAAAGGCAGCCAGCCCACGCCGTACTCCGTTCCGCGGATCTTTTTCTTGAAAAGCGAAAACCAGGGGTCGAAAAACAGGTAAAACTTTTCGACCCTGCACTTGAACCATTTGGCCGGCAGAAAGTGACCAAGTTCATGCAGCACAACGAGTATGGATAACGAGAGAACCAACTGACCGGCCTTTATGCCTACCGTTGACCAATCTATAGCTAGTAATGTCATAATTTCTGATCCGGCATAGCGGAATTTATTGATTAGGGAGCCGCAAAAGTAAGAAAACGTCGAACGTTATCGCGAAAGATAGTTACATACGATTAAAAGGATTGTTAAAAGGGAGTGGGGAGTGGGCAATAGGCAGTAGGCAGTAGGCAAATGATTTTTACTTGACCAAAAATTGTTTTTTCAGGATAATCTTATCTTCTCATAAAACAAAAAAAAGAATAGAATAGTTTCCATTGCCCATTGCCTACTGCCTATTGCCCATTGCCCACTCCCCACTCCCCCTCCTCACAGCTTTATCAGGCTCGCCGCATAGCTCCTCGCCTCGCCGTCGCTTTCATAGTATTCCTCCAGCGAGGGGGCCTTCACAAACGGAATCTTTTCCATCGTTCTTTCGATCACGTCGGTCATATCCAGGAACCCTATTCGGTTGCGCAAAAACGCATACACCGCAATCTCGTTCGCGGCATTCAATACGCAGGGCAGGTTGCCGCCTTTGAACAGCGCCTCGTTGGCCAACTGTAAATTTCTGAATGTCTTGATGTCGGGTTCTTCGAAAGTCAGTTGATTGGGTTTTCTAAAATCATACCGCGGGAAGCTGTTCGGCATCCTGTGCGGGAAAGTGATGGCGTACTGTATGGGCACCCGCATATCGGGCAATCCCAGTTGCGCCTTCATGCTGCCGTCTTCAAACTGCACCATGCTGTGGATGATGCTTTGCGGATGCACCATCACCTGCACCTGGTCGGGTTCGAGGTTGAAGAGCCACTTTGCCTCTATCATTTCAAGTCCCTTGTTCATTAGCGTGGCCGAGTCGATGGTGATCTTTGCGCCCATGCTCCAGTTGGGATGCTGCAGCGCATGGTCCCTCTTCACGTTCACGAGGAAGTTGGGTTTTTTGCCGAGAAAGGGTCCGCCCGACGCGGTGAGTATCACTTTTTCAATTTTGTTCCTCGTTTCGCCCACCAGGCACTGAAATATTGCAGAGTGCTCCGAATCGATGGGAATGACGGGCGATTTATTTTCAACCGCCTTCTGCATTACGATGTCTCCGGCCACCACCAATGTCTCCTTATTGGCAAGGCCCACTGCCTTGCCGCGCCCTATCGCTTCGAGCGTGGGCTTCAGTCCGGCAAAGCCGACAATCGCCGCGATCATCATGTCGTAACAATCCACCGCCGCCGCTTCTGCGAGCGACTCCTCACCACCAAAAACTTTAATATCGGTATGTGCAAGGGCTTCCTTTACTTTTTGATATTTCTTATCGTCGCCAATCACCACAATATTCGGCTGGAAGCGCAGCGACTGCTCGATGAGCAGGTCCTCGTTATTTTGCGCAGTGAGCACCTCCGCGCTGAACATGTCGGGATGTCCGGCAATCACTTCTAACGCCTGTGTACCTATTGAACCCGTTGATCCGAATACTGCAATTCGTTTTTTCATTCAGCAAAATTTCTTCTTTTTCTTGTTAGCCGGCGGCAACCTGTTCCGTGTACTGTTCCAGCACCTGCACCACTTTCCTGTCGTTGCTCAGGCGGGGCACCTTGTTTTGGCCGCCGAGCTTGCCTATGGATTTCATGTAATCGATAAACCCGTTCCTTCTTACGGGACGGATCACCAAAGGTGCGAGTATGTTTCCTGAAATAAGGTCATCATAATAAATATTCTTGCGGCGCAGATTTTTATCCACCTTATCCGCAAAGCGTCTCAGGTCGTACGGCTGGTTTTCGAATTCCACGAACCACTCGTGGTACGACCGGTCGCTGCCGATCATCGGCGCCACCGTGAATTCGGTGATGCGCACATTTTCTTCTTCGGCCGCTTTCATCAGGCTGTATTCAACTTCCTCGCCTATCACGTGCTCGCCGAAGGCCGAAATGAAATGCTTGATACGGCCGGTAACAACAATACGGTACGGATCTACCGAAACAAATCTCACCGTATCTCCGATGTTATAACCCCAAAGCCCGGCGTTGTTGTTGATCACCAACGCATAATTTTCACCCACTTTTACATCTTTCAGCGAGAGGCGGACGGGGTTTTCCTTCATTACCTCCGAAGCGGGGATAAACTCAAAATAAATCCCGCTGTTCGTATTCAACAAAAGCCCCTCTGCTTCCTGCGAATCCTGGAAAGCCATGAATCCCTCCGATGCCGGGAACGTTTCGATCGACGGAATAACAGTGCCGATGCTTTCAAAAAGCTTAGCCTTGTAAGGTTCGAAGTTCACGCCTCCATGAACGATTACCGAAAGGTTCGGAAATATTTCGCGCACCTTCTTGCCGGTCTTCTCGGTCAGGCGGTCGAAGTACATCTGCATCCAGGGCGGAATGCCGCTGATGAGGGTCATATCCTGCCCCAGCGTTTCTTCGACTATCTTATCGAGCTTGGTCTCCCAATCTTCTATGCAATTCGTTTCGTATGAAGGCAATTGATTCTTGCGCAGGTAGCTAGGTATGTGGTGGTTCACGATGCCGCTCAGGCGGCCGGTGGGTACGCCGCCGATCCTTTCGAGTTCGGGCGAACCCGAAAGAAAGATCATTTTGCCCCCGGCAAACTGGGCGCTGCGCGAGTTCGCAATATGACACAGCAATGAGTTGCGCGCGGTATTGATATGGTTGGATATGGAATCTTTGCTGATGGGAATGTACTTGACGCCGCTGGTAGTGCCCGATGTTTTGGCAAAATAGATCGGTTTGCCCTTCCACAGCACGTTGTGCCGTCCTTCTTTTATCTTCTCAATGTAGGGTTTGAACTGCTCATAATCGCGCAGGGGCACGGCACGTGCAAAGTCAGCGTGCGACTGCACGTCGGCCAGGCGATGTTCTTTGCCAAAGTCGGTGGATTTGCCAGTTTTCAACAGTTCCTTCAGGATAGTTTCCTGGTCTTCTACGGCCGTTGCCATCCCTTTCCTGATACCTTTGTATATATAACTGGCAAATGGTTTTGCCAGAAGTGTTTTGATTTTCATAGTTCTATAACAAGCCTTAGCGGCAAACCTACGTCAATTCAAACAAGAAAAAAACGCTTAAAAATGCGTGAAATACATTCAAAGCACTTACCTTTGCACTCCTAATTTTTGGAATCATGTTCGCAATTGTAAAGATAGCCGGTCAGCAATTCAGGGTTCAGAAGAACCAGACTTTATATGTTCCCCACGTAGGGGGTAATGCGGGAGACGCCGTGGAGTTCGCGGATGTGTTATTGACCGCTGCCGACGGAAAGGTTTCGACCGGTTCGGATGCTAAGGCAACTGTAAAGGCAGAGATAGTTGACCACGTGCTTGGTGATAAGGTGATCGCATTTAAAATGAAGAGAAGGAAGGGATTTCGCAAAAAGCACGGACACCGCACCCGGTATACCCAGATCCGCATCAGCGACATTCTTGCATAAGCGCAGACCAGTTTTAACTTTAACTTTTAACTCTTAAGTTTTATCATCTCATGGCACATAAAAAAGGCGAAGGCAGTGTAAAAAACGGACGCGACTCTCAGAGTAAACGCCTGGGCGTAAAAATTTATGGTGGCCAGCCTGCTATTTCAGGCAACATCATTCTTCGCCAGCGCGGTACGGTTTACCATCCCGGAAAGAACGTAGGTGTCGGAAAAGACTTCACCCTGTTTGCATTAACCGATGGCGTTGTGGAGTTCAAAAAGACTCGCAGCGAGAAGACGGTTGTCAGCGTTCTTGCGGTGTAAACATCGCTGCGATTACACCTGCCGGTAAGATCGGTGAAACGGTCGCCGGAACTCCCGTAAGACATTAGCCTCTCAT
>CAMPGT010000054.1 GCA_946885665.1 uncultured Chitinophagaceae bacterium
ACACAATACGATAAGCGCCGTCAAAGCCGTTGTTCGTTTCCAATTCATAGCCAGTTTGTTCACGGCCATAAAGTAAGGAATCCGTACGATAAGAAAGATTACCTAAATGGTATTTTACCTGTGGTTTTTGCTACACCCCATTATGCGCTGCTTGCCCGATGCGGGAAAGATTAAAATTTATAGCCGAGGCTCACAACAAAATTCGCCGGGCGCTGGGGGTTCACCGACCAGTACCCGGAATAATATTCTTCGTTGGTCAGGTTATTCATGTTGAATGCCACCCGTATATGTTCAGCATTATAAAACACACTCGCATTCAGCACTACGTATGAAGGCAGCGTAAATACTCCCGTTGCGCTGTTATCAATCACCTTGTACTCACCCCCGTAATTTCCACCAAGGCCAAAGCCGAAGTCTTTTAACTTGCCACCCAAAAATTTATACGCCGCCCAAAGGTTGGCCAGGTTTTGCGGCCCCTGCCCGCCTATACTTCTTCCGGGTTCCGAATAAAAATCGTTTTTGTCGCCGGCGATCACCCTTGTTTTGTTATGGCTAAAACCGGCAATCACGCTCAGCCCGCGCATGGGGTAGGCGGTTACGTCCAGTTCAACACCCCTGCTTCCAACCTTTCCGCCCTGCAGCGAATTGTTGATGTTATTCGGATCTGTTGATACCCTGTTCCTCACCGTTATATCATAAAATGAAAGGGTACCAAACAACCTGTCGGAAAGCAGGTTCGATTTTACGCCGAATTCCCATTGATTTGCCTGTTCGGGCTTAAACGACTTTATTCGCGGATTGGAACCGTCAGGATCAGACACCTGCATCGGCGCAACATTTATGAAAGCATTGAGATAGTTCACAAAAAGAGAAACCTTATCTAATACCGGCTGATAAAGCAAACCCAATTTTGGCGATAAGGCCGTCTGGTCAAAATCATCATCATCTGAATCTTTTTCGCCTTTCGAGTCAAAATAGTCTGCTCTTAAGCTCACCATTGCTGACAGTTTCGGTGTAAAATTCACGACGTCCGACACATAAGCGCTGTATGACCGGTTAACAATGTTGCTGTTGCTGAAGTCGGTACCGGCAAGCAGGTTATCTACTGCCTCGCGCGTTAGCGGCAACGGCGGCATCGGTTCTTTTGTAAAAGGATCGATATAGTTGACGTTGCCCTGCGGCGTTACGTTCCTGCCCCATGCCCATCCGGAACCCCTGTCCACAACGTTGCGGCTAAAGTAATCGAGCCCTATCAGCAAACGGTTCCGCACACTGCCAATCGTGAAATCGGCATTGAAATTCTGCTGTATGTCGGTCGTCTTTGTTTTCTGCGCTTCGTCGTGAAAATACTGGCTGAATTCATTATCGCCAGAAACATCGTCCCAGATGTATGTGTATAGACCATCGGATTGAACGGTTCCATAAGAGAACACCGTTTGCGATGTCCATTTATCCGACAGCTTGTAGATCATTTGCGTTTGCAGGTTGAACCGGGGGTTTTTTATTGTCAGGTCGTTGCTGGTAAAAGAAAGGTCGTTATTGAGGTTAAGTTCCTCAATCGTTTTGAAAGGAAGGGGGCTAAGCCTGTCGGAGTGGAAAAATACGGGAGCAACCGCCCTCTTCTCTTCGAGAATTTCGGCAACGGCATGAAAAGACAGCCGGTCGTTCACTTCATACACGAGGGAAGGGGAAACGAAAAAAGATTTTTTGAACCCCGCATCCTGGAACGTTTTCTCAGAATGATAAGCGGCGTTTACCCGAAGCGCGATCTTCTCCTTTTTGCTTAACGGCGTGTTGACGTCGGCAGTAATTCTGTGCAGGCCAAAACTTCCTACGTTGTATCCAATTTCTGCGCCGGTTTTATAATACGGCTTTTTGGTGATGGTGTTGATGAGGCCGCCATAACTGTAAAAACTGCCGCCAAACAAAGTTGCCGACGGGCCCTTTAGTACCTGTATCTCTTCAATATTTGCGGGATCCAGGTTGCCGCTCACGAGGCCGGGAAGGCCGTTATATAAAAAAGGCTGTGCATCGAAACCCCTCAACGCAAAATAGGCGGCGCCGTCGCCGGCTCTTCCTGTCGATTCCCATGTTCTTACAATTCCCGGAATGTTTCGCAGCGCGTCATCATAGTTGGTGATAGCCTGCTGTTTCATGGTTTCTGCCGACACGGAGCTATACACCTGCGGGTTTTCGAGATCGGTGAGCGGCATCTTTGCCACGAAGCGGTTTTCTTTGTTCAGCCTTTTGGAGGCTATCACCACTTCTTCCAGTTCATCCGCGTTCTGGCTAAGTTCAAAGTTGACCGTCAGCACCTGTCCCGCTGCAACCGTAATTTTTTTGCCCGACGACAGGGAAGCAACAGAAGACATTGTTAGCACCCAACTGCCTGGTTTTACGTTGCGGATAACATACTCGCCGTCTTCGTTGGTGATGCCGCCCCAGTTTGTGTTATCTATTTGTATGGTGACATATCCCGCCGGTTTACCGTCGCTTGTGATGACGGTGCCTTTAACGATCGCGTGCCTGGTTTTTGGCTGCTGGGCAAATGCAATAGACACTGAAAATACCAGCAGCGCAAAAAGGAGTAAGTTTTTAGTCATTCCCGGGGTATATTATTGATGTATAAAGAATTAGAGGCACAAATTGCCGAGAAATGAAAAAAATTGCCATACCAATCAGGAAATATTGTTGCGAGAGCGGGAAAATCTACAAACGATGAGTGGAGCCTAAGCCTATTGTACCCGCATAAAAATTACCGACGTGGCGCCGGTGTCGGCAGATGGCGTTAGCGGTTGCAGTGTCAATTGGTTGCCGGTGGCGCGAAGAACACTGTAGGCCATCACAAAATGTTCCTGTCGCGCGGGAAGCGTTAACTCGAGTATCGGCCCGCTGCGCAATCGCCACGTTCCGGCATAATCGCCTTCAAACAGCCAGCCGCGTGCAGCAGCCGCGCCGCGCGACCACGCACGAAAAGTGGAATCGTGGTTAAGCACCAGGTAAGAAGTGTCTGCGTTGCCAGCTGCATTCGGCGGATCGGGGTAATCCGCTACGTGCATCCATTGGCCGGCGATTTGCGTGTCACGGCAAGCGTACGCTATAACAGTAAGGAGAAGTGCAAAATAGTACCTGCCCCGCATCTATCGTTTTTTAGACCCGTATCTTCATCGCTTTATCTTTCTGCTTCCTTCACTACCAGTTGCCTGCCTGCCATCATCCGGCCGTTTAACAGCTCCATCACTTCTTTCGCATCCGCCGCCCTCTCCATCTCCACGAAGCCAAACCCCTTGCTCTTGCGCGTATTGAAATCCATTACCACTTTGGCCGACAGCACTGTACCGTATAACTCGAACATCTCCCGCAAATCCTGGTGATCCATATCAGAGGGCAGCCCGGCTACAAATAACTTCATTTGAACATTTTGCTGCGAAGGTAAAGGAAGAAATCGCGGCAGCCGCTTTTTCATTGCCCCTACTAAGCAGAGAACTTTTTGGCGTTGCTGATACGCATATAAATGTCCGGATCCGAGTCCAGGTGCTCTATCACGAGGGCGGAGCATCCGATGAGAAAAGCGTGGTCGCTCAGCGACGACAACCCTATTGAAGTATTGACCGAAAGGCGGGGAATACAATGTTCATTCAGGGCCTGCTGGATGGGCGCCAGCCATAATTTTCCGACAACGGCGCCCCTCCCGCTCAGGATCACTGATTCGGGGTTCACAAGGTGGATGAGTATGGCTATGCCTTTGCCGATGTTGTAGCCTATTTCTGAAAGTATCTTTATTACGAACTGGTCGCCGTTAAGCGCTGCGGTGACTACGGCTCTCCAGTCTTTTTCCAAATCGCCTGTATTGAAGTTTTTTTTCAACGACGAGAGCCTGCCGCCAATCAAGCCTTCGCGCGCCTTTTCAATTAACACCAGCAAGGATGACTCGGTTTCAAGGCAGCCGGTTTTGCCGCACTGGCACATTTTGTTGTTGTTGAAGAGGGGCATGTGACTGAACTCGCCCGCAAAGCCATTGTGGCCCCTGAAAAGCTCCCCGTTCAGGATCATCCCAAGGCCTATACCCCACCCTACGTTGATGACCATCGAATTCCTCTGGTGCTTCGCGGCGCCGAAGCGAAATTCGGCAAGGGCCGTTAAGCTGGAATCGTTGTCGAGGTAAACGGGCATCCCTAATTTTTCCATCAGGTATTTGGTAACAGGCTTTCCCCCGGTGTTGAAGTATGTGTAATTCTCTCCCTTTTTGAAATCAATGAAGCCCGGCATGCCGAGGCCCACCCCAATTATTTTTGCGCGGTCCACACCGGATTTTGCGATCACTTCCTCTATCTTCTCATTGAGCTTTTTAAGGGAGGAAGGATCGTTGAGCATCAATTCAAACTCTTCCACGCCGATGATGTGGTTATTGCGGATATCCATCACCGATACCATCGCTATCATTTGGTCCATGGCCACCGACAAGATGTACATAGTGTCCGATTTTATCGAATAGGTGACCGCCCGCCGGCCGCCGGTCGAAGGCGCAACGCCCGAAGCTTCTATCAGCTCTTCGCTCACCATTTCGTTGAGAAGCTTCTGAATAAAAGGAAAGCTTCTGCCTGTTTTTTCACTCAGGTGCGCGCACGAGCAGTGGTGCGTGAAATAGAGTTCCTTGAGAATGGAAGTTTTGTAAATGATTCTTTTTTTCATGGCAGCAACAGCGTCATTAGGGACATTATCGGTCAAAACATATAAAAAAATCGTGACATAACAAACAATACGACAGGATGAATAAGAAGTAAGGCTGTCGGTTAGAACAGCCTTACTAAACATGCTATATGAAAACCATCTTTATTACTGATCCCACCATACTCTCGATGTCCAATTATCTCCGCCTGGAAGGCTGCTCACACCACTGGCATAGCCTTCAGGGTTGCTGGTCGCCTCACCGGAGGGATATGGCTGCCTTCTCGGTATCTCGCCGCTGGAGAAATTTCCGGGGTAGTTAACCGGTGTCAGCACAGGGTAGCCCGAGCGTTTCCAGTTGTTCCACGCTTCACCGAAATTCAACAATATGCCGGTTGTTGCCCAGTATTGGGTGTTGATCATCTTCAACGAATTATCCAAAGTCGAGACATCCAGCGGGCTCGCGGCAGCATACGTATCGGCGTCGCCTGCACTGATGGCATCCCCTTTAAATACGTTTACCGACTGGAGTGCCGCAGACACCGCATTTTTGTAATGATCCGCTGCAGAAGCGCCTACGCTAAATCCTCTTGCAGCGGCTTCGGCCAGCAGCAGCTCGCTTTCAGCATACGTCAGCACAAATACGGGGATGTCGCGGTTGGCATACACGTCGATGCTCGGACGCGAATACCTGCCTATAGGCGTGACATCGTCACCTGATCCGGTGCCGCCGGGATATCCCGGAGAAGTGGAGATGTTTGTCGAGCCCACATTGAGATCGTATCCATTCGGCTGTCCCAATTGTGCCGCAGGCGTTTTATCGCCCGGCAGTGCCTGGTCTTTGTTATTGGTAATACCGGGCGCCGGTACTTCAGCTACAACTGACAGGCGCGGGTCGTTTACGCTTTGCAGGTAATCGATCATTGCCGTACTCCAGCGCACCTGGTAAAAATCGATTGGGGTGAGCCATGCAGCAATATTGGCGTTACCGTATCCGCTGGCATTCTCCCTTTTGATATACATGTCCTCACCTGCACCGAGTGTGCCTCCGGCGTATGCCTTCTCAGCCCACGTCTGTGCAAGAGCAGGATCGGCTTTCACGAGGCGCATGGCCAGTCTCAACATCAGCGAATAACCAAATCTTTTCCATTTGGCCATATCACCGCCGAGTGAAGAAATGTCGGCAGTCGGTTTTGGTTTCGAAGGATCTATGCTGTTCAATGCACTCTCCAGATCGGTGAGCATGGAAGTGTAAATAGCCTGCTGCTTGTCGTAAGCCGGCAAGGTGATGGCATCCCGCGCCTGCAGCGCCTGTGAATAGGGCGCATCGCCATAAGTGTCCGTAATGTATTGCACATTCAACACTTTCATAATGGCGGCAACAGCATTCACATTCGCAAAATCAGGATTATCCTTTTGGTTGACGACTATTTCATTGGCAAGAGCGGCCGAACGGTAACCGTTGTTCCAACTGCTTGCAATATAGGCCGTGGTATTACTCGATGCCACGTATTTATCAGCATTCGTATAATAATCGCCGGTGACGGTAGCCATCGAAAATATCTGCACCCAGCCGCTCTGGAACAGGATGGGGCCGGAATACCCGCTGATTGCTGCCGCGTAGTTGGTTTGACTGCTCGACAAAAAATAGTTGGCGTCAAAATTCTCGGGCGAAGACTGAGTGGGATCAGTATTGATCTCCTCGAAATCCTTGGTACAGGCTGTCGTCAGCAACATTAGTCCCAGCCCCGCACCTACAAAATATTTTTTCATCATTTTAATTTTAGTTTGTTGATCAAATAAATGCATCGTCAGAAAGGCTGATTTATTTGAATTTAAAGTTCACGTTTACTCCGAACGACCTGGTAGAGGGAAGGCTGGTACCTTCAATACCTGTGTAGCGGACGTTAGAACCGAAGGTTGCTTCAGGATCGATGTTATCGCTCTTCTTCATCAAAATGGCCAGGTTACGGCCAACCAGCGACACCTGTATTCCACTGAAAATGCGCAAAGCAGAAACCACATTCTTACCCAGGTTGTAACCAATTGTTGCCTGGCGAAGTTTAATGAAGTCGCCATCAAGAATAGTTACCGAGGTCACCCTGTCGGCCAGCGCCGTGTAGTAATCCTGCGCACTTGCGGTTGCAGTGTTGGCGGTGCCGTCTTCAAGCACACCGGTGGTGATGCCTTCTCTGCCCTCTAATGTTTCCTTATCAAGGCCCCTTCTTAATGCATAATATTTGGTTGCCGACATAATCTTGTTGCCAAAGTTGTAATCAACCAGGACCGAGAAATTAAACGCTTTGTAGTTGAGCTCGTTGTTCCATCCCCCGTAAACTTTCGGCAGAACGCTTCCCAGCGGTAGCAACTCTCCGCGAAGGGGTAAGCCACCGGCATCTACCACCATTTCGCCTTTGTCGTTTCGCAAATAATCATAGGCCAGTATCTGCGGACCGGAGAGGCCTTTTACAAACGCAGTCACTGCATTACCCAACGTTCCGCGGTTCTGTCCGAGGTTCTGGTTCTTGCCATCAGCATCGGTTTGTAGGATCTTGTTGGTAACCGTTGTGAAATTGAAAGTGGAGGTCCACTTGAAGTTCTTGTTCGAAACGGGTGATCCTGAAACCAGCACTTCCAATCCTTTGTTCTGTGTTGATCCTGTACCTACGATACCGCTTGTTGCACCGGTCGACGGACTGTAAGTAGTCGGCATCAGCTCATTCTTCGTTTTCTTCACGTAGTACGCGATGTCGAAGTTCAGGCGGTTATTAAGGAACTTCAGCTCGGTACCGATCTCATACTCGGTAGTTACAAACGGCTTCAGGAACAAGTTCGGCAGATCGGTGCCGAAGCTACCGACAGGAATGCCGCCGAGCGGGCTGCCCAACGAATAGTAAAGAGCCGTTTTGTAGGCTTCGGTAAGCTCACCGCTTGTTTGCGCGTACGACAACCTCAGTTTACCGAAATTGAGGTTATTGATATTCGCCAGCTCGGAGAAGATGAACGAAGCAGACACAGAAGGTGTGAATATGGAATTGTTTTCTGAAGGCAGCGTAGAATAAGCATCATACCTGCCGGTGGTCGAAAGTGTAAGGTAATCCCTGAATGAGAAATCCAACGTATAGTATGCAGAGTGCACTTCCGTTTTCCAGAAATCATAGTTCGATCCCGGGTTGGTGCGCGGGTCTCTTACATTACTGAGTGTATATTGATAAGGTATCAAAAAGTAAGAACCCCCAACGGCAATCCTTTCATATTGATTTTTTCTCAGGTTGGCACCTACCGCCGCATCGAGATTGATGTCTTCGGTTATTTTGTGCGTCGCACCAACAAGTCCGTCAATATTCAGCTCGAATTGCTGTGTTTGGGCAATGTCGTTAAGGTTACCATGCTTGTCGGCAGTGTAAGCGGTACCCCACGGCTCGGCCTTTAACAGGTTATCGTTTGAAATGTCGTAACCTACGCGTGCCTGCGCATACAGCCAGTTCGTAAAATCATATTTCAGTGAGCTGGAGGTGATCCATCTTTTCCTGCTTAAATCATTTACATACTGGTTAACCACAAACCATGGGTTGCTCACATATTCATCATCGCTGAACTGTGTTTCAAAACCCGTAACGGTGTCATAACCGGGAGCAAAAATCTGCTGGTCAACATTCGCAGCAAGGAACTGGAAGTTATTCGGGTTCATCGGACCGTCACTCAACTGCGGCCTCAGCTTGGCCTTTTCATCAACATAGTTGACCATGATGCTTGCAGATAACTTGTCAGTGATCTTCTGGTTGAGGTTAAGGTTGAGTGTTTTGCGGTCGAGCCCGCTGTTCCTTACGATCGACTGTGCATCAAGGTTAGACATCGACAGCCTGAAGGTTCCCCTTTCGCCGCCACCCGAAACAGCAAGTGTATTCGTAAACGCAGAACCTGTACGGTAGAAATTTTCGATATTGTCTTTCACCGGAGAATAAGCGTAAGTATTGCCATCGAACTGGATCACGGGCGATCCGTCCATTTTGGCGCCCCAGCTCATCCTGTTTGAGTTCCTGGCCGACAATGCATCCGGCGGCTTTGCGCCCTGCTGGCCCTGTCCGTATTCATACTGGAAGTCGGTGTAATCGGCAACTTTATCAGCCATGTAGTTCGTGTTGAACTCTACAGAAAAATTATTTTTCTTTCCCGACTTTGTAGTGATAAGTATCACCCCGTTCGATGCCCTTGCTCCGTACAGTGCCGAGGCCGTTTGTCCTTTCAGTACGGTCATTGTTTCAATGTCGTCGGGATTGATGTTGCCGATACCGTCACCGTTATCGGAACCGCCCCATTCACCGGCGCTTCCCCTTTGGGTATTGTCGATGGGAATACCATTAATGACATATAATGGCGAACCGCCACTATTCATGCTGGGCATACCCCTGAGCAGCACTTTCGACGTACCGCCGGGACCACTGCTGGTACCCGAAACTTTTAAGCCCGCAACGCGGCCGCTTAAAGAGTTGGCGACGTTTGTTTCGCGTGCCCTTGACATCAGGTCACCGTCAACGGTTGTGACCGAATAGCCAAGTTTCCTGGCTTCTTTGCTGATGCCCAGAGCGGTTACTACCACTTCGCCGAGCTCTTCGGTGCTTTGCACCAGGTTTACAGATATGTTGTTGGACCCTGCCTGCACGTCAACTTCCGTTGACGCATAGCCGGCAGAACTGATTTGCAAAACGACCGCTCCGGAGGGAACGTTGAATTGAAATTCACCGGCCGTGTTTGTAGTGGTGGCGCGGGAAGTTCCCTTGACGGTCACCGTCGCCGCAGGAACCGCGGTGCCGGTCGACTGGTCGCGAACGACGCCGGATAGTTGACGCGTTTGCGCACTGGCGATTAATCCCACTAAAAGAAACAACGGGACTGAAATAAACTTTAACATAAACAGCTTTTTCTTGATTGATAATAAGTGTTTGATAAGAAAGGTGTTCAAAGGAGAGTATAATACTGAATGATCACGTCCTGAGAGAAGGACATAAATAGGAGGCAAAAGCTCTCCCGTAGATAATTTGGGTTAATTGTCGCATAAGCATCTTGGTTTAAAATATCAGCCTAAGATATGTGTTTTTTTAAAATGAGATAAAAAGAATTAAAAAAGAAACGATAACTAGCCAAACTTCACCCATTCGTTTAAAAAGTATGCCCGTTGAAGCGCTCCCAAAAGCTATGTTGACAGTCAATAATTTAAACCACGGCATTGATTCCAGGCTGGTATGCCAATTGTAACCATGATACACATCAACAATTGTGCGATGGAACTAGCTGAGATCATCTCCGGAAAAATAAAGAACGACGGACCGATACCCTTCTCCGACTTCATGGAAATGTGCCTGTATTACCCGGACTCGGGATACTACACATCGGAGAGTAACCGCATCGGACGGGCCGGCGATTTTTATACCAGCAGTTCCCTCCTGCCGGTGATGGGCACACTCCTCGGCAAGCAACTGGAGGAGATGTGGGAAACACTTGGCGAAACACCTTTTACAATAGTGGAATATGGCGCGGGAACAGGGGCGCTCTGCAAAGACATCCTGGGATACCTGAGTCGCAATCATAAAATGTACCGCGACCTGCGTTACTGTATCATTGAAAAAAGTCCGGCCATGCGCACCATGGAAAAAAACGTCCTGACGGAGAAAGTGCATTGGTGCGAAAGCATACACGAAGTCGAAGGATTTAATGGATGTGTTTTGTCGAATGAGCTGGTGGATAATTTTTCGGTGCACCCGGTGGTGATGGAGAAAGACTTAATGGAGGTGTTCGTCGGGTACGAGGATGGTTTCACGGAAGTTTTACGGCCCGCAGGGCCACAGCTTCTCGGATACCTTGAAGAGCTTAACATTACACTTCCCGAAAATTTCAGGACGGAGATCAACCTGGAGGCCGTCAACTGGATCGGCGAGGCGGCAACCGCATTAAATAAAGGATATATTATTACCATTGATTACGGCAGCCAGTCGGGCGAATTATATAAATCATGCAGAAGGAACGGAACGCTGCTGTGTTATCACAAGCACGAAGTAAACGACAGTTTATATGACCACATTGGTGCGCAGGACATCACCTCGCACGTGAACTTCTCGGCATTGAGTCATTGGGGGGCGAAAAAAGGTTTGCAGGAATGTGGCTTCACCGATCAGTGCCGCTTTCTTCTCGCGCTGGGTTTCAATGAATGCGTGCAGGAAATGGTGTCGGCAGAAAAAAATATGTTGGTGGCGGCACGCAAAGCAACGATGCTGAAACAAATACTGCTGCTGGAAATGGGAAGTAAATTCAAGGTGCTGATCCAGGAAAAAGGGATTCACAAAAAAGACCTTTCCGGCCTCTCTCTCGCTTCGCTTGCACCGGCGGCATTTACCTGAAATTACGCGCTCCCGGAAAACTTATCTCCCGGGCATTCGCAGTGGACCCCACCGGCAACGACGGCTTCTCATCGTGCCTGCCCGTTACCAGGTGGCGCAGCAACTTTGAAAGGTTATGGCAGGATTCCACAATTACATGTATCACCTCACCTTCAATCTGCAACTTACCCTGTACCATCAGCAATTTAGCTTGCAAAATTTCCTTACGGTATTTATCAAATATATTTTCAAATACCACTACGTTGGCACAACCCGTTTCATCTTCCATCGTTATAAAACAAATACCACTTGCCGTACCCGGCCTTTGCCTCACCAAAACGAGCCCGGCAACTTTCACCAGGTCGCAATCTTTGCCTTTGGATAGATCGCCCGCAGATGAAATGTGCAACTGCTGTAATTTCTCCCTTACAAAACTAACAGGATGGGCCTTTAAGGAAAGTGAGGTGGTGGCATAATCATGGACAACATGTTCGGAGTCGCTCATTTGGGGAAGCGATATGCCCTCCTCGTTTGCATCTGCGGACGGCTGCCCGGTAAAGAGCGCCACAGGCCTGTCGTTAGTGGATACTTCCCACAATGCCTGCCGGCGGTCAAGGCCGATGGACCGAAAGGCATCCGCATCAGCTAATTTTTCAAGCGCGGTCCCGGGAACGTCAATGTCGCGCAATTCATTTATGCTTTTGTACATGCTTTTCCGGCCGGCGACAAGTACATTCATGTCTTCCTCGCGCAGGCCCTTCACCTGCCGGAAACCTAAACGAAGCGCGCAATTTCTGCCGACTCTTTCTTCCAGCTTGTTATCCCAATCAGAATAATTGATGTCAACGGACCTTACCTCTACCCCATGCTTGCGCGCGTCGATTACAATTTGTGCAGGCTGGTAAAAACCCATCGGCATGCTGTTGAGCAATGCACAGGCAAATACATCGGGATAATACCATTTCAACCAGGCCGAAACGTACACCAGCAGCGCAAAGCTGGCGGCATGACTTTCGGGAAAGCCATAACTTCCAAATCCTTCCAGTTGCCTAAATACACGCCCGGCGTACTCCTGCGTGTAACCGTTTTTTAACATGCCGTCAATCAATTTTCTTTCAAACTGATTGACCAATCCTTTTGCTTTAAAGGTTGCCATGCTGCGCCGCAGTTCATCTGCTTCGGCGGCAGTGAACCCTGCAGCTACAATAGCGATCTTCATCGCCTGTTCCTGGAACAATGGAACCCCCAGGGTGCGCCCGAGAATATCTTCCAATTCTTTGGAAGGATATTCAATTTTTTCTTCTCCATTGCGTCTCCGCAGGTAAGGATGTACCATGTCGCCCTGTATGGGACCCGGGCGCACGATAGCCACTTCGATAACGAGATCATAAAATGTACGAGGTTTGAGCCGCGGCAGCATGGATTGCTGTGCACGGCTCTCGATCTGGAAAACGCCTATGGTATCTGCATGGCAGATCATGTCGTACACTTCCTTGTCGTTCTGTGGAATATTGGCCAGCGTTAAATCGAGATCGTAATGTTGTTTCGCGAGGTCAAAAGCTTTACGTATGCAGGTGAGCATGCCGAGCGCCAGTACATCTATCTTTAAAAAACCCAATGCGTCGATGTCGTCTTTGTTCCATTCAATGCAGGTCCTGTCTTCCATTCGGGCGTTCATTACCGGGCACAGATCCGACAGTTTTCCATCAGTAATTACAAAGCCGCCGGTGTGTTGCCCGAGTTGCCTGGGAAAACCCATGAACGCTTTTGTAAGCTCAAACACTTTGCGTAGATGTTTATCGCCGGTGTCAAATCCCTGTTTGGCAATATGCTTTTCATCGGTCCATTCAGCAACAGAATCCCACATGGAAGCCGACAGGCGGTTAATGGTGTCGACAGATAGTCCCATGGCTTTAGCAACATCCCTGACGGCCCCCTTCTGGTGTTGCTGTGTAACCGTAGCAACGATCGCTGCCCTGTCGCGGCCATATTTCTGATAGATATATTGTATCACTTCTTCACGGCGCTCATGCTCAAAATCCACATCAATATCCGGCGGCTCATTACGCGCAGAAGAGATGAACCGCTCAAACAGCAAATCGAATTCGTAGGGATCCACAGAGGTTATTCCCAGGCAATAACATACCGTTGAATTCGCCGCCGATCCGCGTCCCTGGCAAAGGATATGCTGTTCCCTGGCAAAGCGAACGATGTCGTAAACGGTGAGAAAATATTCAGCATAATTCATCTCTTCCATGAAGGCGAGCTCATAAAGTATGGCTGATCTTATTTTTTCAGGGATGGTGTCGCCATAACGTTCATGGGCGCCCTTCCAGGCCAAAAAAGTCAGCTCTTCCTGCGGCGTGCGGCCATTGCTGGTAATCTCTTTCGGATACCGGTATTTTAATTCATCGAGTGAAAACCTGCACGATTCGGAAATCTCCAGCGAGCGGCGAATAGCATCGGGATATTGCCTGAACAAACGCAGCATTTCATCCTTCGGTTTCAGGTATCTCTCTGCGTTGGGATGCAAACGAAAGCCGGCGTTGTAGATGGTACACTTCTCGCGGATGCAGGTTACAATGTCCTGGAGCTGCCGCCTGCCCGGCTCATGGTAATGCACATCATTTGTTGCCACCATGGGAACATCGTATTCGGCAGACAACTGTGCAATGCGGTATAAATACTTACTGTCGTCGCCCCTGTAACGCCGCGATGCCGCTATATACAGGCTGCTGCCAAAAGCTTCGCGGTATTCGTTCAGGCTGGCTGTAAAAGAAGGATCAAAGCAGAAGGCTTCATCGAGTGCGGCGGGTGGCAGCACAATAAATTTCATTCCTTTTGCGTGCTGGTACACATCTTCCTTATATAAATAACATTCGCCCTTCTCTGCGCGAAGATTGCCTGTGGTCAGTAATGTGCTGAGTCGCGAATAGGCATTGCTGTCAGTAGGGTAAGCGAGCACACCGGGGCCATCCAATAAATGTAGGCAGCAACCCGGAATAATACGGATACCCTTTCTTTTAGCGGCAACATGCCCCCGCACCAATCCCGCAAAGCTGTTTCGGTCGGTGATGGCTATTTCTTTATATCCATATGCTGCTGCCTGTTCAACGAGTTCCCCGGGATGTGAGGCTCCGCGGAGAAAGCTGAAATTTGTGGTTACCTGTAATTCTGTATAGCTCATACCTCATTTCTTTTCACGCAAAAAATCCATGAACGAACCATTGATACGATTTGCCGGCTGCATAATGCCCAAGCCTGAACAGCCAATACCGGCGGCCCTCTTCATCTTCCACGCAATAGTAATCGCGGTGCCTGCCGTCCTGTATCCACCATTCCTGCTCTATGCGTTCGGGTCCGTCTGCCCTGCTTATTTTATGCAATTGGCCCTTGTAACGAAAAAGCATTGGCGGGTAATCGGGAATGGGTGCAGTAACTTCTATTTTTTCCGGTGTTGCCAACAGGCGCAGCGGCCGGGGTGTGTTTATTTTCCATGGTACAGTTAATTTTTGATCGAGAGCGGAAGCCCGTTTAATTGATCTTTCCGGCCAGTAATGTTCATCCGGCAGATAGCGATGAATGTGCTGAACACCTATCTTACCTTCCAGGCGGTCGAGCAGCTCGGCCAGCCCTTCATCATGCAATCCCCCACTTCTGCCCCACAATCTTTCCTGCATCGGCGAAACGTCTTCCACCTTTGATGCGGTGAGGGTGAACAATTCTATTCCTTCTCCCGGCTCGATCGTTGACAGCTTATCTTCAAATAGCTTATATAAATGCTTAACATGATGCGATGGGCGATTGGTTCCGATTTCAACCTGCTCCACTTTGGCGTCAATACGATACACTTTAAAACAGGCAACGCGCAAACCTTTTTCTTCACTTTTGAGGCGATCGCATAACGTGTCGAGGAGCTGTTGCAGAGCAATCTCAATTCCAGTTCGTGTTACGATGGGCTCGAGCGAGGTTAGCCGTTCCTGGTAAGGTTCGACGGGCTGCACGGGCTGTACAATTTCTTCTTCATGGCCCAATGCCTGGTTGATCCTGTTGATTATTGAATAACCGAAACGCCTGCGCAGTACTGCCCGGGGCATACCCATAAAATCTTTTAGCTGCCGGAGTCCCAATTTCAACAGCCGCTCTGCTGTGTCGGCATCCAACCGCAGTGCGGCCGGTGGTAAAGGAAGCAGCGCTTCCATGCAGCAGCCGTGCGACACGATGCCCGGCTGGCTGGCGTAACGGGCAACGCCCCAGGCTGTACCAATGGTGTCGGCCATTGCTGCACGTACGTTGTAGCCGCGGTGCTGCAATCGGTTAATGATCTGTGTTAGATAGGGATGATCGCCTCCCCACAGGTGGGAGCAGCCCGTTACGTCGAGAATTAATCCGTCGGGCGCATCAACGGCCGCAAACGGTGTAAAGCGAATGCACCATTCGGCGAGGCGCCGTAATAATTTTTCGTTAAGGCCCGGCTGGTCGTCAAAAACCTGGAGAGATGGAAGGATGGCTCTCGCATCGGCCACCACCATGCCCGGTTCAATTCCTTGCGCCTGTGCAAGTGCATTGACGGCGGTAATGATCATTCGTCCATGAGAAGGTGCGCTTACAACAAAAGGCTGATGTTTTAATTGTGCATGCCGGATAGTGAACCAGTCCGTCATTAAATGCGGAAAATATACCGATACAAAGCGCTTATCCATATCACCCCGTTTTCTTTTGTTGTTCTTGTATCAGTGGAGCCAGTTTGTAACCATGCCTGAAGCTTCCGTTCTTCCATGTTAACGTCCAACTTCCCGGTTTGCCGTTGCGCACCTTCAATAGTTCAACCTGCCAGCGGGGAAAGCCAACACCGGGTATGTCATCCATGATTTCGCCGGGCAACGGGACGATCTTCCACCGGGCGATGCAGGCGGTGGTATGCAGGTAACGCGGATCGCGGCGCAGCACGAAGCCGGTAACCCTGCTTTGTTCAACCGCTAATTGAAGCCTCCTTGATGCCGTGAAGTTCATTTCAGGTAATTCGCCAACCACTGCCGCGAGAGTGTTGCATTTGAGCGCCTCTTCCATCGCCCATAAAGCGTCTTTATGATTTTTCGCATCAATAAAAATGATCCTTTCGGGTGCAATGCCGAACGATGCGAGAGCAGGAGGAAATACTGTTGGCGATGCACCGATCCACAGTGCCGCTCCTCCATCGCGCATCAGGGCAGACAATATTCCTGCGATAAAACCGCCTGAAGCTGCCGCCTCTTCCACTCCTGCTGCGCAAAATTCATGTATCGCTCCCAAAGGAAAAGCAGCGTTGGGAAAAGCATTCTTTATGGGACCAAGACCAACGTCCATAGCCATGCTGCGCAGGGATGATCTGTATCCCTGGAGGGGAAGGATATCCCTTTGCAACCGGGCAATGATATCTGCTTTTGTCGAAGGCATTTTTTAACAAGATAGCTGGTCAGTAGCAATATTACTAAATATTTTAGCAAGTTTAGGCTGTTTTTGCTAAAGGTTCATATTGAGCAAATTAGCGGGAAGTCGAAGTGGCATCGCTTACCTCACGGCGCGGCCGCAGCGGTAATGATGAGAAGCTGCCTGCATGGGTGTAACCGACCTGGCGCAAGAAACGAATGTGATGGCCGAAAGAATAAACAGGGTGAATAGCTTCATAAGGGAAGTGTTGGAACGGTTGTAAACGCCGATTATGCAGGATTATTGCCTTGATTTGATTTTCGCAGAGCATTAACAGTTTCCGTCTCACGTCTCACGTCTCACATCTCACATCTCCCATCTCACGTCTCCCGCAAACCGAAACGGCTTGCCGCCCGTAATATCCGACGAC
>CAMPGT010000055.1 GCA_946885665.1 uncultured Chitinophagaceae bacterium
TCCTTGTTGGCCACCAGCGCATCGATGGCGTTGCGGGCGTCGAAGCTCGTGGGCTTCTTTTTCGGGTTCTCCATATCGTCTATGCGTCCCTGGTAGCGCAGCTTTCTTGCTTTATCGAAGATGAAGATGTGTGGTGTGGCCGCCGGTCCGTATTGCAACGAAACACTTTGCGTTTCGCCATCGTAGAGGTAGGGAAAATTGAAATTCTTGTCCTTTGCGCGGTATTTCATTTCTTCAAACGAGTCGCTCACATCCGTATATCCCAGTTCCGACAGGCTCAATCCCTCTGTACTGTTGGGTGATATGGCAACAAGCGCAACACCTTTGCTCTTGTAATCTGTCACCATTTGCTTTATCCTTTCTTCATATGCCTGGGCCGTGGGACAGTGATTGCAGGTGAACACGATCACCAGTACTTTCGCATCTTTGAACGATTCGAGCGAATAATTTTTTCCATCAACGCCGGGAAGATTAAAATCCGGTGCAGTTGAGCCGATCGCCAGGGTTTTATGTTCTTCGGCAGGTGTTTTTGCAACGGGCCCTCCCGTCATCAAAAAGCTGCCCAATAGTACCGGCACCAATATTTTCATCATGGCTTGAAGATTTTTGAAAAGTTACCAAATTCATTCGAGATTCATTCCTGGTTCTTGACCAGCTGCGATTCGAGAATGATGCGGTAAAACACATTGTTTTCCGCGTCGTCCCGGTCCTTGTCGAGCAGATCGAGCAGCGTCTCCGTGGCTTTTTGTCCCTGCAAATAAGGAAACTGTTCTACCGATGCCAGCGGAGGATAAGCAACATAATTGCTCAGGGGCAAATTGGCGTAGCTTACAAATGTAATGTCCTTGTTGATCCGCAATTTCATCTTTTGCGCATACAGTACCGCATGAAGCACCATATAATCGTTGAACACCACGATGGCGGTGGGTTTTCTTCGTTGCGACAGTAAAGTTTTCAACGCTTCTTCTGTGCCTTCCTTGGTAAGGTCGCAACTGAGGATGAGGTTGGGGTCGTATTTGAGGCGGTGCTTTTTCAGCGCCCTCATATATCCGTGCAGCCGCTCACCGCTCGCAGTCAGGTTATCAGGTCCGTTGATCATACCGATTATCCTGTGCCCCTTTTCGAGCAGGAAGCTCACCGCCTGCACGGTGCCCGACTCCATATTGCAGGCTACGTAGTGTATGCTTTCCATTTTCGGTATGCGGTCAAAAAATACAACCGGTATGTTGTATTTCTTCAGGTTGTTGAAGTGCTCGTAGTTCTCGGTGTTCTTTGCAACGGAGATGATCAGTCCGTCAACGCGATGCTTCTTCATCGTTTCCACTATCTGCTTTTCGCGTTGCTCGCTGTCGTGCGACTGCCCCAGCAGCACCGTATAATTTTTGCGATTGGCGGCGTCTTCGATTCCGCTTATTGCCGATGAGAAGAAGGCTTCGGAAAGTTCCGGCAGTATCACACCGATGGTGAAGGTTTTTCGCTGCTGGAAAAAAATGGCGGTTTGGTTGGGTTCATAATCAAGTTCGCGCGCCAACTCCTTGACGCGCATTTTTGTGCGCAGCCCGATGCTGGGATGATCGTGTAATGCACGCGAAACCGTTGAAATCGAAATGTTCAGCTTCCTGGCAATCTCCTTGATGGTTGGCTGTTTCAGCGACATGCTTGTAATATAAGCAGTTTTAATTTTGGCACTTATCAAATTATAACTAAATTTTCGCCTAAACATATTCAACATGCAGCGCACGAAGGTGGCCATACTGGGAGCAGGATTTATTTCAGAAATACACATTGAAAGCTACGAACGCTTTATCCCCGAAGCCGAGGTGGTGGCAGTTTACGCGAGAAGCGCCGAAAAAGTGAAGGCCTTCGCAGAAAAGCATCACATCCCCAAATGGTACACGGATATTGACACACTTTTGAAAGAATCGGATTGCGACATCCTCGATATCTGCCTTCCCAACTACCTGCATGCCGACGCCACGTTGAAAGCGGCAGCAGCCGGCAAGCACATCATCATCGAAAAGCCACTGGCCGTTACCCTCGAAGAGGCCGACCTGATGATCGATGCCTGCAAAAAGGCAGGCGTAAAACTGATGTATGCCGAAGAGTTGTGCTTCGCCCCTAAATATGAAAGGGTGAGGCACCTGGTGAAGGAAGGCGCCGTGGGTGATATTTATATGCTGAAGCAATCAGAAAAACACTCAGGACCGCACTCCGACTGGTTTTACGATGTAAACCTGGCTGGTGGGGGCGTATTGATGGATATGGGCTGCCATGCCATGCAATGGTTCAGGTGGATGCTGGGCAACACCCGGCCCATCAGCGTTATGGCCAGCATGAACACGGTGTTCCATAAAAAGCGAACGCAGGGCGAAGACAATTCGGTGGTGATCATCGAATTCGAAAATGGCGTTACCGCAGTTGCCGAGAACAGTTGGGCCAAACACGGTGGCATGGACGACAAAAGCGAGGTGCACGGCACCGGGGGCGTTATCTATGCCGACCTGTTCATGGGCAATTCGGCCATCTCCTACAGCAAGCACGGCTATGGCTACGCCATGGAAAAAGCCGATACCACCGTGGGATGGAGCTTCACCGTGTTTGAGGAGGTCTTCAACCAGGGATACCCGCACGAACTGAAACATTTTGTGGACTGTGTACGGAACGATAAACAACCGCTTGTAACCGGCGACGATGGGCGCGTGGTTCTCGAAATACTCTATGCCGCATATGCATCTGCCGGGCAGGGAAAGAAAATAATGCTGCCTTTTAAGGCGGATGTGAAGAAACCGATTGACCTGTGGCTGAATCCCAAATAATGATCGACAGCACCACAATAGGGATCGATCTTGGCGGCACCAACATTCGCGGCGGCCTGGTGAAGGGAAAAGAAATCACTTCCGTTCAATCGCAAAGAATTAAGAAAGATGGCAGCACAGCCGAAATCATCGAACAGTTATTTGCTTTAACGGCAAACCTGATGGATGAGGATGTTGCAGCGATCGGCATCGGCGTGCCCGGTTTGGTCGAAGAAAAAAGCGGCGTGGTGTTCGACGTGCTCAATATCCCCTCCTGGAAACAACTTCCCTTAAAGCAGTTGATGGAAGAAAAATTCGGGATACCGGTGCTGATCAATAACGACGCCAACTGCTTTGCCGTTGGCGAGTACTACTTCGGCAAAGGAAAAGAAGGCGAATCGATGGTGGGACTGACCGTTGGCACCGGTTTGGGAGCCGGGATCATGCTGAAGGGAAAACTGTATTCAGGAAAAAACTGCGGCGCCGGCGAATTCGGGATGATAGATTACCTTGACAAATATGTTGAATACTATGCCAGCGGACAGTTCTTCAACAATGTTTATCAAATTGACGGTGAACTCGTTTTTGAGAGAGCGAACAGCGGCGATCCTGAATCGATAAGGATGTATGGAGAGATGGGCACGCACCTCGGCAACGCGATTAAAACCATTTTATACGCGCTGGAAGTGGACAGGATAATATTGGGCGGATCTGTGCGACATGCCTACCGTTTTTTTAACGAAACGATGTGGCAGCGGATACGCACCTTTGCTTACGCCCGAACCATAGAACAATTGACCATCGATATATCCGAACTGGAAAACAGCGGCATACTAGGCGCCGCCGCATTACATTACGACCGTATTCATAAATAACGATTATGCCAGGTGATTCATTAAATGTTAATAACAAAGCTGTAAAACAAAATACCTACGACGCCATCATCATCGGTTCCGGAATAAGTGGCGGCTGGGCCGCAAAAGAATTATGCGAGAAGGGCCTCAAAACATTGGTTCTCGAACGAGGAAGGGATGTGGTACACATCAAAGACTACCCCACCGCCACCAAGGGTCCGTGGGAATTCAAGCACCGCGGACAAATGACGAAAGAGTTTTTGCAGGAAAACCCGCTCATCAGCAAAGCCGCAGGTTTTGCAGACGACACCGCCCATTTCTTCATCAAAGACAAGGACCATCCCTACATCCAGGAAAAACCTTTCGACTGGATCAGAGGCTACCAGGTGGGTGGAAAATCACTCACGTGGGGCAGAGCCTGCCAGCGCTGGAGTGAATACGAGTTCACCGCACCCGTACGGTATGGTTATGGCCCCGGTTGGCCGATAAACTATAAAGAGATTGCACCCTGGTATTCTCATGTTGAAGATTTCATCGGCGTTTGCGGCACCCGCGATGGCATCGAAGCCATGCCCGATGGAGAATATCTCCCCCCATTCGACTTCAACTGCGTTGAGGCCGATATTCAAAAGAAATGGAAGAAGCATTACAAAGACAGGCACATGGTGCATGCACGGTGGGCCCATCTTACGGCGCCGAAAGACATTCACCGCCAGCAGGGGCGCGACCGTTGCCAGGCCCGCAACCGCTGCATGAGAGGGTGCCCTTACGGCGGGTATTTCAGTTCCGTTTCTTCGACGCTTCCCTGGGCGAAAAAAACAGGCAACCTTACGGTAAGACCTTTTTCTGTTGTGCATTCCATTATATATGATGACAAAAAAGGAAAAGCGAGCGGCGTAAGGATAATCGACACGAATACGAAACAACCCGTTGAATATTTTGCAAAAGTCATATTTGTCAATGCCTCGGCGCTGAATTCCAACCTCGTTCTCCTCAATTCCACTTCCAGCCGTTTTCCAAATGGATTGGGAAATGACAGCGGCATGCTCGGGAAGTTTGTGGCGTTTCATAACTATCGTGTTTCTGCTGGCGGTGAGGTGGAAGGTTTCCAGGATGGCTACATCTATGGAAGAAATCCCACGGAACCGATCATCGCCAATTACCGGAACCTGCACAAACAGGAAATGGATTATGTGGGCGGGTTCACCACTTTTATGGGAGCAAACCGTGCAAGAAGAGACGGCTCGAACTTGCCGGAAACCATCGGCGCCGATTTTAAGGAAGAGCTGACGTTGCCTGGCAAATGGTACGTATATATGTACATGCAGGGTGAAACGATCATGAAAGAAACGAATCATGTGAGGCTCAGTCCCGACAAAAAGGACCAATGGGGTATTCCTTTGCTGATCACCTCTGTTGACTATGATGACAACGACGAGAAGATGGTAAAGGATTTTCTGCAGCAAAGTGCGGAAATGTTCGAGGTGGCCGGTGTGAAGAATATCTCCACGCACGATAATCACCAGGCGCCCGGGCTCGACATTCATGAGATGGGCGGCTGCCGCATGGGACGCGATCCCAAAATTTCATTGTTGAACGAATGGAACCAGTTGCATCAGTGCAAGAATGTTTTTGTAACCGATGGCGCGGCTATGGCAAGTACGGGAAACCAGAGCCCCTCGCTGCTCTACATGGCGATGACCGCGCGCGCCGCGGGGCATGCGGTGGAGGAGCTGAAGAAGAGGAATCTGTAGAAGCTAACGTCCACCCCCGGCGCTTCGCGCCACCCCCGCCAGCGGGGGATACGGTTTCGCCTTCACGTGCACCACTCCCGCCAGCGGGGGATATGTGGCTCGTCATGCACTTTACTATCCCCCTCTGGAGGGGGCAGTCCCGCAGGGACCGGGGGAGGACCTCCAACGCCTCACCTCTTCCTCTTGTCCGCCACCACCATCACCACCCCCACAATCGCCACCAGCGCACCGGCATAGGTGGGCCATCCGATCCATTTGTTCTCCTTCTTGTTCACTTCAAGGGGACCCACATCAACCACGTTCTTTTCTGTGGTCACCGAAAAACCGCGGATCAGTATCATGGCAATGCCGGCAACAATCAAAATGATTCCAAATGTTTTCATTTGCTCGTTTTTATAATTTTATCATGGACGTTTCATCTGCAATTATTTACAGATATGCAGTAAGTGCAATCCGTGTGCCATGGCAGCGCACTTCCCCAGCCTGCAAACGACCAATTTTGACGCATTGCCACTATATTGCAAGATCAAATGGTAAATATGTCACCTGAGTTGGCCGATGAGCTGCTGCTGGAAAAGTTTAGAACCGATGCAACGAAAGAAGCAGGCTTTACCGGTATCATCAAGAAATACCAGGAAAAGCTGTACTGGCACGTGCGCCGGATGGTGGTGGATCACGATGATGCTAACGACGTACTGCAGAACGTTTTCATTAAGGTTTGGAATGGACTGAGCAACTTTCGTGAGGATTCGCGCCTCTACACCTGGCTCTACCGCATCGCCACTAATGAATGCCTCAGCTTCCTTGAACAAAAAAAGAAGAAATCCTCGGTTCCCTTCGGCGACGTAGAAGAGGGGCTCAGCAATTCGATCATTGCCGACAAACACTTCGACGCCTCGAAACTCGAATGGAAGCTGCAACTAGCTATCCAGCAACTGCCTGAAAAACAGCGGCTTGTTTTCAACTTGCGTTATTACGACGAGTTACCCTACAATGAAATGAGCCAGATCCTGGATACATCCGAAGGCGCGCTGAAAGCGTCTTATCATCACGCAGTGAAAAAAATCGAAGAATTTATGCTCAGTCATTAAACTTCAAATGTTAAATCGTATCTAAATATTGTATGAACCCCAGGAACACGATAGTAGAAGAACTGGAACAGGCAGGAAGCCAATTGGGCCGTTTTCAACCCATCAATCCTTACCATGTGCCCGCCGGCTATTTCGACAGCCTGGCGGAAAGGGTGATGATGTTGATAAAAACCGGGGCAGGCATCCCGGCAAAAGAAGAAACAGCGATGCTTTCACCACTCTTAGCATCGATGAAGAGAGAAACGCCGCTGTCCGTTCCCGAAGGTTATTTTGAACGCCTGGCCACCGACCTTTCCAAATCTTCGACGCCCACCGGTAAAACGAAGGTGATTCGCCTCAACGCCGACAGGTTTTTCAAATATGCCGCGGCAGCAGTAACCGTGGGCCTTATTTCGCTATTTGCGTGGATCATGCTGAAACCTTCCGCCGGCGAAACTGAATATGCGTTGAACAACGACACGCTTATAGATAACCAGGTAAAGGAAACCATGGGAAAAATACCTGATGTTGACATTACCACTTATCTCGATATTAACGAGCTGACGACGATGGAACAATTGCCGGAAGAGATCCAGGTGAAGGCCGACGATGTAACTTTGATACTTGCAGAAGTTAGCGACCAGGAACTACAGAACTACCTGGAAACACACGGCATGGTCAAAGAAAATTTCAATTAAGATGAAGAATTTATTACTCATATGTTTTTTGCTCTGCACCACAACCGTTTTTTCGCAGCAACAGTTGCGGCCATCGGGTAGTGGCAAGATTGAGTCGCTGAAGATCGCCTACATCACCAAAAAGTTGAATTTGTCGCCCGACGAAGCCAAGATGTTCTGGCCGGTGTACAATGATTATTCGGCAGAGATGCGCCAGGCGAGGATCGCACTGCGCACCAAACGCGCAACGGAACTGGAAACCGAAGAAAAAATTCTCGGCATCAGAAAAAAATACAGCGCCGAATTCAGAAAAGGATTGAGTGCAGAAAAAGTGGACGCATTCTTCCGTTCAGAAAAAGAGTTTGGAAAATACGTTCAAAAGGAACTATCGGAGAGAAGGCAGCTTCGCCAACAACTGAATAAGAGCAGCAATCCTTAAACGCCGCAATGCCTTACTTACAATCATATTGGATCGTTGCATTCAGCGTAAGATCGAGAAAGGGTTGCCAATAGGCAAACTCGGAAAAGTTAAATTGAACGGGTAGTCCTGCTTCGTTGTACCTCTTTACATTCATCACACTGTTGCGGCTAAAATCCCTGTAAATGATTTGCCAGGCAGGACTCAGACTGTACAGGCTCGGCTTGTCGCTATAGCGAATGGTTTTATTCCAGGGATGGTCGAAGGGATTCGCCTGCCTGTTGCCCCGCAGGTCGTAATAATAACTGTACACTTCTGTTTGAAACTCCCAGTCGTCATCATCCTCTTTGTGAATTTGTTTGATCTCCTCGCGTACGATGCGCCCGTTACCATCGGTTCGAAATGTTTCCAGGTAAATGTTTCCCGATGCATCGATCGCCGTATCGCGAATGGGTACCGTTGATGTGCCCTCGTAGACGTATATCCTGGTATTGCCCATGTAAGGATCGGGGCTGTGAACGATCAGCCTGTTCAGTTCATCATATTCAAAGGTTTCAATCGTGAAACCCTTCGGCAGATAGATGTTTTTGTACGTAATAACCGATGGATTGCCGTTTTCGTCGTAGTTGATAGTGGTGGAAAAATTATCACCGTAATAGTCGTAAGTATAGCCAACAATTTTGCACGTGAGCGTGGTGTTGTTAGGGGGCCTGTAATAGTCAACAATCTTCTTACAGCCTGTTAGAGTAAGCACGACAAGTACCAACGCAGCAGCTTCTTTCATAAATAAGGCGAACGGTTAATTTAGGGGGTTATCTGAAATTAGGTTTTTTAAATCGTCCGCTAAAAAAATAATAAAAAACGCGTGCCGGGGAACCGTTTCCCTTCCCAACAGCGATATTTAAGCAGGTAAATAATCTATGCTTTTCGAAAAAAAGTCCATCAACCAAATTTCACATTTGAATATGTTTGAATCCTGGTTGAAAACCAGCACATTTTAATTATTTCACCTCCTCTCACATTGCAAACGTTGGGAAAAATTGTCACCATAAACGGAGCCTCTGCCGTCAACAACAGTTACATCGTAGGCGCTTCCTTCATTTCAGCCCTCGGCGGCTACCTGTTCGGCTTCGACTTCGCCGTCATTTCCGGCGCGCTGCCTTTTTTAAGAAATGCTTTCGGACTTACAGCATGGTGGGAAGGGTTCCTTACCGGGTCGCTGGCATTGGGCTGCATAATCGGTTGCCTGTGCGCCGGCGTATTGGCCGATCGCTTTGGAAGGCGGCCAGGCCTCATGACTGCGGCCATAATCTTTATTTTTTCGGCGCTGGGTATGGCATTTTCGCCTTCACTGGCATTGTTTATTACCTGTAGATTTTGTGCGGGTATCGGCGTAGGCATGGCATCGCTGTTGAGCCCGATGTATATCGCAGAGATCTCTCCGGCAGCAACCCGGGGCCGGAACGTTGCCATCAACCAGCTTACTATTGTCATCGGCATACTCGTTACCAACCTCGTCAACTATTTGCTGGCCGGCCAGGGAGATGACGCCTGGCGTTGGATGATAGGAGCCGGCGTTGTGCCTTCATTTTTGTTTCTGCTGGGCGTACTGTGGCTGCCGGAGAGCCCGCGTTGGCTCATCAGCGCCGGTAAAATGCAACGCGCCGAAAAAATACTGCAGAAAATATACGGCGGCGCCCATGCCGGTCAAACAAAACATGAGATCGGTCAATCCCTGCGCGCAACAAAAAACGACACACCGGTTAAGGTTTTCAGCAAGGCGGTGCGCCCTGCCGTCGTCGTGGGTATCGTGCTGGCCGTGTTTCAGCAGTTTTGCGGCATCAACATCGTTTTTAATTATACCTCCACCATTTTTGAATCGGTTGGCGCCAACCTCGACCGCCAGTTGTTTGAAACGGTAAGCATCGGGTTCGTCAATCTTGTGTTCACGCTGCTGGCCATGTGGCAGGTAGATAAGCTCGGCCGCCGCCCGCTCATGCTTGTGGGGTCGCTGGGACTTACCATTATTTACGTGGCGCTCGCATTTGTTTTGCAAAACCAGTCATCGCCGGCGCTGGTATCGGTGTTTGTGTTGACGGCAATAGCGTTATATGCTTCGTCGCTTGCACCCGTAACCTGGGTGCTCATTTCTGAAATTTTTCCCAACCGGATCAGGGGAAAGGCCTCCTCGTTAGCCATCGTTTCCTTGTGGATCGCATACTTTATCCTGGTGTTTACATTTCCCGTGCTGGCCGAAAAGATCGGCACCTACGGACCCTTCTATTTGTATGCGGCCATCTGCCTCCTGGGTTTCCTGTTCATAAAAAGCAGGGTGAAAGAAACAAAAGGGCAAACGCTGGAACAACTTGAGAGCAATTTGATTCATCATTAATTGACCGTTAGTATGCATGAAGAGCATGTAAAAGCATGGGAGGAACAAGTAAGCATTCCGACATACAGGGTAGGCGAACCAGACAAGAATCCGATGTTCCTTGAAAAGAGAGTTTACCAGGGCAGCAGTGGCACTGTTTATCCCCACGCAGTAATTGATAAGGTGTATGATGAGAAGGAAAATAAGCTGTACAAAGCTGTTTTTCTGGAAAATGAATACCTCAAAATCATGATCCTGCCCGGGCTCGGTGGCCGTATCCAGATGGCTGTTGATAAAACCAATGATTACCATTTCGTTTATTATAACCGGGTGATCAAACCCGCGCTGGTGGGATTGACGGGACCTTGGATCTCGGGAGGGATAGAACTCAACTGGCCACAGCATCACCGTCCCGGCACCTTCGATCCCGTGGATTATAGTATTGAAGAAAATGCAGATGGCAGCAAAACCGTATGGGTAAGCGAAATCGAAAAGATGAACCACACCAAGGGCATGGCGGGATTTACGCTCTATCCCGGCAGGGCTTACCTGGAAATAAAAGGGCAGTTGTACAACCGCACCGCACTGCCGCAAACGTTTTTATGGTGGGCAAATCCCGCAGTTGCCGTGGATGAAAGCTACCAGTCGGTATTTCCTCCTGATGTGCACGCGGTGTACGATCACGGCAAGAGAGATGTATCCTCCTTCCCCATCGCTACAGGAACGTATTACAAGGTGGACTACTCGCCGGGTACCGATATTTCACGCTACATGAATATACCGGTGCCCACTTCTTACATGGCCGTAAACTCTTCCTTCGATTTTGTTGGCGGCTACAATCACGGCAAACGTGCGGGCATCCTGCACATCGCCGATCATCACATCTCTCCCGGTAAAAAACAATGGACCTGGGGCAGCGGAGAATTTGGAAAGGCCTGGGACCGGCACCTGACGGACGACGACGGGCCATATTTTGAATTGATGACCGGTATTTTTACTGAGAACCAGCCCGATTTTAGCTGGATCATGGCCAACGAGGAAAGAAACTTTCGCCAGTATTTTATGCCCTATAAAAATATCGGGTATGTAAAGAACGCCACCATTGACGCAGCAGTAAACCTTGAAACCGCACCGGGATGCGCCACCATCAGTGTGTACGTTACGGCAGAACAACGTAACCTAACCGTGAAGCTGCTGCATGCCGGCAAGACAGTATCGGAAGACATCGTGACCATCGATCCGAAAAAAACATTTGAAAAACAGGTAACACTGCCATCCGGTTATGAAGAGACCCAACTGACCGTGGCGGTTGCAGATGCAAATGGCAGAATACTGGTTAGGTATTCGCCTGTTGGCCAAAGGAACAAGGAGATACCCTCACCGGCACAACCGATCCCGGAACCGGGGGATATTCCCACCAATGAACGCCTCTATCTTGCCGGGCTGCACCTTGAACAATACCGCCACGCCACCTATTCGCCGGTGCCTTATTACCTTGAGGCGCTGCGAAGAGACCCGACAGATATACGCAACAACAATGCGCTTGGCCTGTGGTACCTGCGGCATGGCCGATACAAAAAAGCAGCGGAGAATTTCCAGAATGCGATAGACGCCATGACGCGCCACAACCTGAATCCCTACGACGGCGAACCATTTTACAACCTGGGCGTGGCGCTTATCATGCAGCATAAGCACGACGATGCCTATCCCGCGTTTTATAAGGCAGCATGGAGCAGCCCGTGGCAGGACAAAAGCTTTCTTCAACTGGCGAGAATTGATGCAGGCAAAGGAAATTATTTGCGCGCTCTCGAACATGCGGAACGTTCGATTAACAAAAACTATCACGGCCTGCAAGCGCGCCACTTAAAAACGATCCTGCTAAGAAAACTGCATCGCTTGAATGAGGCAGAACAATTGGCGAAGCGTACGCTGGCTATCGATACATTTGACTTTGGCTCTGGCTGGGAGCTATATTTTATTCTGAAAGAAAAAGGAGCCGGGGAAGCGGCAAACAGGCAGTTTGCCGAACTGACTAAAAGGATGCGAGGCGATACGCACACTTACATCGAAATTGCGCTCGATTATTATCGCGCGGGGTTTTATTTGGATGCTGCCGGTTTGCCGGAACGCATTGCCGTCGATGCAAAGGATCCGTTCGTGCATTATTATCTCGCGTATTTTCATTCGCTTGCAGGTAACGAGCATGTTGCTGTGCAATATGCAGCGGCGGCGCTGTCGTTACCTGATACCGCCATTTTCACCAACCGGCTCGAAGATATCGACATGCTCCGGCACATTACCCGCCTCAACACCCGCGACCATAAAGCCTGGTACCATCTGGGTAATATCTGGTACGACAAACGACAATACCAGGAAGCCATCAGCGCCTGGGAAACGTCGCGCGAAATTTTTGATGGCTTTCCAACAACACACCGGAACCTCGGCATCGCGTATTACAATCGGTTAAACGATGCCGACAGGGCGCTCGCCAGTTATGAAAAGGCATTCACGCTCGATCCTTCGGATGCACGTGTGTTGTTCGAAATGGACCAATTGCGCAAAAGGCTCAATCACAGTGCCGGCGAGCGGTTGCAATTGCTCAATAAATACTCCGGACAAGTTAGCGAACGCGATGATCTTTACATCGAATACATCACGCTTCATAATCTTACAGGTGACCATGAAACGGCATTGCAATTGATCAACGCCCGAAATTTTCACCCATGGGAAGGCGGCGAGGGAAAGGTGTCAGGCCAGTACGTGGCCACACATGTGGAACTCGCAAGAATCGCGTTTCACAAAAAAGAATATTTAAAGGCTGTGGACCTGCTGAATGCCGCAGAGGTATATCCACTAAACCTCGGAGAAGGAAAATTATATGGCGCGCAGGAAAACGACATTCACTACTGGCTGGGTTGCGCCTATTCGGCACTGGATGAAAACGACAAAGCCGTGATGTATTGGGAAAAAGCCTCTGTTGGTAGCAGCGAACCCGCTGCCGCAATATTTTACAACGATCAGCCACCCGATAAAATATTTTACCAGGGCGCGGCGCTCATGAAACTCGGCCGCGAAAAAGAGGCGCACCAGCGCTTCGGCAGGCTCGTGGAATATGGCCGGCAACACTATAACGACGAAGTAAAAATCGATTACTTCGCCGTGTCGCTACCCGACCTGATGATCTTCGATGATGACCTGGATAAAAAGAACAAGGTTCACTGTCATTATTTAATTGGATTGGGAGAACTGGGCATGGGGCACACAGCGGAAGCCATGCGCGAATTCAGAAAGGCATTGGAGATGGACAAAAATCACCAGGGTGCGGTCACGCACCTGAAGATGACAAAACGTGCAACAAATATCGAAGCGTAGCATCTAATTCAACAGCACGCTGTGTATCGGCTCCCCTATCGGGTGGCGTGTAGTGAAGTTCATTCCGAGAAACCTGGCGATTGTTTTGGCAACCTGGTTTTGATAAAGCTGCCCCGGCTTTGTTATTTCTCCGAGTGGTTTTGTATCCGGTCCCATGGCCACGAACCAGATCTCGTCTGAATGTGGAATCGTGTGAAAATGGCCGGTCCACTTTTCATCGTCGCCTCTTCCATGATCGTTCGTGATGATGAGGGTTGTTTTGCCTTTATAAAACGGATCCTGTTGGAGGTAGGTCCACAGGTCGCCGATCATACCATCGATGTAGTGTGCCGCGTCGAGGTACAGGTCGTATTTTCCCTGGTGGCCGAACGCATCGGTATCTATAAAAGCGAGGTAAAGAACTTTTGGATGGTTTTTCTTTACGTATTCTTTTGCGAGTGCGTATGTGGAGCCATCCAGCCGCTCCGTGGTACCGAATATTTTTGGAAGATGGGCCTGCTGTTCGTTGAGCACTTTCTGTGTTTCATTCAGTTCCTTGTCTTCCAGCTCGCTCCAGCCGGCGTTGATATACAGCCCGCTTCTTTCCTGGTTGAGGATGCGGTAATACGCGTTCCATGATGCAAATACACTCACTTTATTTTTATAGGCCGACTGCTTGTTGATGTATTCGAGCACGTTCACGTTTGGATTGGGCGGAAAGTCGTTCGAATTAATAGCGGAATCGGGATAGCCGGTGAAAATTTCGTTGTAGCCGGGATAGGAAAACCAGTAGCGGTTTTTGACATTCACATTGTTGCCGATGGTGCGGTTGCCGTATAGTTGTCCTTCGCTGGCAATGGTGTTCCAGAAAAAAGGCATCACCAGCTTTCGCCTTTCCTGGGAAGTTGCTGCCCAATAACGCTCAATCAGGGCAGCAGAATCGCCTGCTATATATTTCTTTGTTCTTATTAGCTGCGAATCTGCACCCGTAAACAGTTCCTTCCACCGGTAGCCGTCGAGCGTAACGATAACAAGGTTTTCGGTTTTCCGTTGTTGAGCAACTGCCGACAGGCAGGTCAACAAAAAGATAGCAGTGGCCAGGTGTTTCATTTGATGAATTTAAGAACTTCATCTTTACTTACCTTCCTCTCAAACATTAAATTCTGAGCCGTTTTAGTTCTCGCTAGATCCCAACGGTGCCCGTCTTAACTTTTCCGGCTCGGCTGTAATTTGCGATGATCACGCCGCTGGGTGTAACTGAGTTTTCTATTAAAGTGAATGCCGCGGGAATTGGGCCGTCCTGGAACAGCCGTTGTCCGTTTCCGAGCGTTAACGGGTAAATTTTGAGCCAGAGTTCGTCTACTAAATCATTCGCAAGGAGAAGCTGAATGAGCTTGCCACTGCCCCAAACATGAATATTGGGACCGTTCGAATTTTTGAGTTCTTTGATGTCCGCCAGGGTTTTGATAAAAACGGTGTTTTTCCAATCCGAGTTGTCCATGGTTTGTGAGAGGACGTACTTTTTACCTTCGTTGATAGCTGGCCACTTCGTTGCGTGTTGGGGCCAGTAGCCAGCAAAAATTTGAAATGTTTTCCTGCCCAGCAGATAGTCTGCAGGCTGCATCTCTTTCTTCATGACTTTAGCATAAACTTCATCGAGGTAGGCCACGGTCCATCCGCCGTATGTGAAACCGTTTGATGTATCTTCCTCGGGTCCACCGGGAGCCTGCATTACGCCATCTAATGTGATCATGGAGATGACAACTATCTTTCTCATAATGTTTCGAGTTTTTTATTGTTTAGAAATTTATTCTTTTGTTACAGCACAAATCTCGGGAACAACATTGAGGGCGTTGCAGTGTAAACGCGACAATTGCAGGGGCTGAATGCGAAATGGGAAGTCGTTCTATTATTTGGGCAGTTATGCCGATAATTTGTCAATAAATTAATGCCTACCTCTTCATCAGCTTTTGGACGATGGCTTATAATTTTTGAGCAGGTCTTCGATCCTGTCGTCCGGTACAAGGTTTGAAATAGCCAGCCGCTTAATACGCTTATATGCCGGGTGCACCGTATTAATGAGTTAGTTATAGTTAGTAGGCATAACGGCGGAAGGCACAATCATAATTCTAGAGCAACGACAGCTAAAGCATAAGCTGATACCGGCATCAGCCGAAAAGCATTGTCAGGAAATTTCAGATACCGCTATTTCCTGAACAGTATGCCAAGCTGTTTTACAAAGTGGCTTTCAGCCGCTGGTTTTTTGTGGCTGGTTATTATGCTGTGATGTTTTGTATCTGATTAGTCAGGTTTAAGCTGGCTAATCAGTTAAAGACAATAATGAATACCCCGGCCAATTATCAGCAGCCGCGAATATTGATACCATATTAAGGGAACGCCCTAACCTTTTGTAATTTTGTAAACTTAAACCCAGGGACACATGATTGTAAGTCAGTCTGTAATAACAGACATCAAAGCTATCATTCTTAACGCTAAAGAGAAGGCTATCCGTTCAGTGGATCACGAGCGCACTATGATGTATTGGCAGATAGGACAGCGCATTTTTGAAGAAGAGCAGCAAGGGAAAGACCGTGCAGATTATGGCAACTATCTAACAAAATTTGTGGCAGAGCAGTTGGAACCAGAATATGGAAGTGGTTTTTCTAAACGTCAGATAGAACTTTTTCGCCAATTTTACCGCACATTTCCAATTGCGAACGCAGTGCGTTCGCAATTGGGCTGGACACATTACAAAATGCTGATACGACTTGATAATCAAGACCAAAGAGAGTTTTATATTGCGGAAGCCATAAAAAACAACTGGACTACTCGGCAGTTAGAACATCAAATTCATAGTAGCTTATGGGAACGGCTATTAATGAGTAACGACAGAGAAAGTGTGCTGGCCGTGGCACGAAATGAAAAGCAACCATCGGATGCTAAGGAAATCATTAAAGACCCCATGTATCTTGAATTTTTAGGCCTGCACCGGGAAGCATCCTATTACGAAAAGGACTTAGAACAAGCTATTATTACCCATTTACATGACTTTTTATTGGAGTTGGGCAATGGTTTTGCTTTTGTGGCAAGGCAAAAACGGCTACATATTGAAGGAGACGAGTTTTTTATAGACCTTGTTTTTTACAATCGGCTTTTACGATGTTTTGTGATTATTGAAATAAAGACCACAAAGTTTACCCATCAGGACATTGGACAATTACAGATGTATGTAAATTATTATGACCGATACGAAAAGAAAGACTTTGAAACCCCTACCATTGGCATTTTACTATGTGCGGAGAAAAACAATGCCGTAGTAAAGATTTCATTGCCGGAGGACAATCAAACGATTATTGCGAGTGAGTACAAATTATATTTACCGACAGAACAGCAACTGATAGAAGAGGTAAAGAAGGAGATAGAAAAGAGGGATAATCCTTAACAACAAAAATTAAATATTTTTCAGAGCGACACACTTTGGCGTTGCAAAACTATACATTTGTTCAGTTACGAAATAATTAGCTAGACTATATCCT
>CAMPGT010000056.1 GCA_946885665.1 uncultured Chitinophagaceae bacterium
CAGGTATAGAGGTCAGGTGAAACCGGTGGATGCAGCCATTATCAAGGATGCCATCAACGGAAAGTATCCGAGTGATCATTTCTTTATGCAGGCAGATTTTGTTATCGAATAAAAATCTTTATCATGAAAAAAAGAATTGTTGGTTGGGTACTCCTCTTTTTGTTGACTGCGAATGTCGGTTTGTCGCAGCAGAAATATCAAAAGCCCGTACTGGAACATGAAGGCTCCTGGTCTTTGATAATGGTCCCCGATCTTCAGAACTATGTTAAATGGCAAAGAAATCAGCCCCTGATGGACCTGATGATGGCGTGGATAGTAGACAATATCGATTCGCTGAATGTCAAAATGGTCGTTGGCGTAGGCGATTTAGTGGAGAACGATGAAAAGATCACCAACGATTACGACGGCGATCAAACAACGCAAAGCCAGTGGCAGGCTGTTTCAAAAGCGTTTGCGAGGCTGGATGGAAAAGTTCCCTACATCGCGGCAACCGGCAACCACGATTACAGCATTGACAGGAAAGGCAATCGTACGTCGCATTACAGTGAATTTTTTTCTACCGACAGAAATTACCGGAACCAGAAAATATTGGTGCAGAACAGCAGGAACGAACAGGGAAAACCCACACTGGAAAATTCGGCTTACGAGATAAAGGGACTGAATGGAAAGGATTATTTGTTTATGACGGTTGAATACGGACCCAGAGACACGGTGCTCACATGGGCAAAAAAGGTAGCTGCACTCGAGCAATACAAGAATCATCGTGTGATTTTGGCAACACATAATTATTTGAATCAAAAAGATGCGCATACTGGCGGCGAAATAAGGTGGCTGTACTGGGAACCTTATAATATTGATAATGAGATCCAGAAATCACCGCGCATCCAATTGCCCAATGCAAACAATGGCCAACAGATTTGGGAAAAGCTGGTACAGCCTTCTTCCAACATCGAAATGGTATTATGCGGTCACGTTTCCGGGGAAGGATATAGAATGGATAAGAACAAGGCGGGAAAATCTGTACACCAGATATTGTTTGATGCGCAATCGATGGGTGGCGGCCACCGCTATGGGAATGGCGGCGACGGCTGGTTGCGGATACTGGAATTTTTCCCGGATGGGAAAACAGTGAAGGTGAAAACATTTTCGCCATTTTTCGGGATATCTCCCACAACACGTCAGTTCGCCTGGAAAAAAGACGCCAGGAATGAGTACACGATAACATTCGATTAGTATAAAACAATGCTGCGCTCATGAGCACCGACAATACGTTAACCAATAAGATCGGCATTCCGCCATCGCTGCTGCCCGCCTACCTCGGCATACTGCTTTTTATGATGGGAGACGGGATGGAGCAGGGATGGCTCAGCCCATACCTGATCGAGCGCGGCATGACCATACAGCAAACAGCAACTTTGTTTACGGCCTATGGTGTGACCATTGCCGTTTCGTCGTGGTTTTCGGGAGTAATGGCCGAGTCGTTTACGCCTAAGAAAACAATGCTGATCGGCATGCTCATATACCTTGCGGGTACCGCAGGTTTTATCGGCATTGGTATGGAGACGCTCGACTTTCCGGCAATGCTGATCACTTATGCGCTGCGCGGTTTCGGATACCCGTTATTCGCCTATTCATTTTTGGTGTGGATATCATATGTTACGCCACCTGCCATGCTCGGCCGTGCAGTGGGGTGGTTTTGGTTTGTGTTTACAGGAGGATTGAATGTACTGGGCGCATTTTATTCCAGTTGGGCCATTCGTGAACTGGGTCACATCCCGGCCTTGTGGAGCGCCGTATTCTGGGTGTTATTGGGAGGCGTATTTGCTTTAATACTGAATAAAGCGCCTTTCAGGGCAAATAAGCAGGCACAGCAAAACAAATGGAGCGAATTGGTAAAAGGGTTGACGATTGTTCGCACCGAGCCCAAGGTGGCACTGGGAGGAATCGTGCGGGTTATCAATACTACCGCACAGTTTGCGTTCCCGGTGTTCCTGCCTACTTATATGGCAGCGCACGGGTTCAGCACCACGGAGTGGCTGTACATCTGGGGAACCATCTTTACCAGCAACATCGCCTTCAATCTCATTTTTGGTTTTGTAGGAGATCGTTTTGGATGGCGGCAAACGATCACCTGGTTTGGCGGAGTCGGTTGTGGACTGACCACATTATTGCTGTATTACATTCCTCAGTACACAGACGGTAACTACTGGCTGGTAATGCTGGCCGGTATTGCTTGGGGCGCATGCCTCGCGGGGTATGTGCCGCTTTCGGCATTGGTTCCTTCCCTCGTAAGAAAAGATAAAGGCGCCGCGATGGCGATTCTCAACCTGGGCGCCGGACTGGCGGTATTCGTGGGTCCGGCGATAGTGGCGATATTCATTGGCAGTGCAGGCGCCGAAGGCGTGGTATGGATACTGGCGGCATTATACTTTATCAGCGCCATATTGACCCGATTTATCACGTTGCCGCAATCGGCTAAAGATATTGACACCCAACTAACTGCTCAGGGCACCTCGGTGTTGTCATCGTGAGGCCTAAGCAAATTTGTTAACTATTAATGAGAAATATGAGAGTATTAGTAACTGCCCCATATCACGAGAAAGGGTTGTTTGATGTAAAACAGGATCTGGGAGAAGTGATATACCGTCCCTGGAAAGAAAACGGACGTGCTTACAACGAAGATGAACTGATGGCGCTGCTGTACGAAACGGAGGCAGAGGCACTCATCACCGAACATGACCATGTAACCGAGAAAGTAATTACCGCCAATGCACACCTGCAGTTCATTGGTGTGTGCAGGGGAACGCCTTCCAATGTGGCATTGGCTGCAGCCACACGCCATGGCATCCCTGTTTT
This sequence comes from uncultured Chitinophagaceae bacterium, assembly GCA_946885665.1. The sequence continues at coordinate 2,857 of CAMPGT010000056.1, forward strand.
TTTTACACCTGCCCGCAATGCACAGGCAGTTGCAGAAATCTTTATTTCAAACGTCATTGCTTTTATGCGCCACACCCTGCCCGCCGTCAACTGGCTGCGCGACCGGCAGTGGAACAACGGCGCGCATGCTTCTTACCTGGCCTTTAAAGGAAACGAACTCGCCGGGAAGAAAATTGGCATGGTGGGGTTTGGCGCCATTGGTCAGCTGATAGCAAAGCTGGTAAAAAATTATCCATGCAGCATATGCTATCATGATCCGTACATCGATGCATCGGCATTTCCATCTTACCAGCAGCTCAGCCTCGAAGAGGTTTTTTCTGCGAGTGATATTGTATCCGTGCATTTGCCGGTAACGGCGGACACCAAAGGTCTGATCGACGGCAAATACTTTGAATTGATGAAACCCGATGCCATTTTTGTCAATACCGCCAGGGCGGTGGTGGTCGATAGAAATGATCTCTATAGCGCATTGTCGAAAAATAAAATCCGGGGAGCCATTCTTGATGTATTCGACAATGAACCTCCGGACGAGCTCGATTACAAAATAATTGATCTGCAAAATGTATTGCCAACGCCGCATATCGCCGGGGCAACACATGAAGTGGAAGACCATCACGTGCACATTCTGAATGCGGCATTGGTGGAATGGTTTGTTCATGGAAAACATACCGCCGACAGGTTGGCGAACAAAGAAATATTGTCATCGTATATTCAACGATAAAAGATAAGTGATGAAACGACAGGATGCATACCTGGTGCTTGATATTGGTACGGGCAATGTACGCTCGGCCATTGTGAGTCCGTCTGGTAACATATTAGGTGTGGCAAGAGCCGACATCCGTTACTATCGCGACGAGCTGTACCCCGAATCCATTTACTTTAAACCGGATGAGCTGTGGGGCCAGCTAAAGGAACTGACCGAACAGGCATTGCAGCAGGCCGGCGAGGTACATATTAAAGCTGCCACCACTACCAGCCAGCGCGAAGGAATTGTACTGGTCGATCAATCTGGCAAAGCAGTTATCGGCTTGCCGAATATTGATCATCGCGGCCGTGAATGGGAGGATCTGTATCCCGATAAAAGCAGGATATATCAGTTAACGGGACGCTATCCCACGTCGCTGTTCTCTGCTTATAAACTGGCAGGCATTCGTGAGCGAAGAATTGATGTTTGGAACAATCTTTCTTTTTTTCTCAGCATCAGCGATTGGGCCGCCTGGGAGTTAAGCGGGATACCCGTGTACGAACATTCGCAGGCGTCGGAAACCTTGCTGTATGATGTGGCGGCAGGAAAATGGAGTGAAGCGTTGTGCGAATTGTTTGGTATCTCACAAAAAGTGCTGCCATCGCTTTCGCCATCGGGCAGCGTGGTGGGTAAAGTAAAAAAGAGCATTGCGGGATCATGGAAGCTCGACGCTGAAACGTCCATCGTTACCGGTGGCGGCGATACGCAAATGGCCATTAAGAGCACCTCACCTTCGGTGGGTGATGTGGTGATCGTTTCGGGCACTACCACGCCGGTGGTGAAGCTGGAGGGAAGTTATATAACTGATAAAAAAGAAAGAACCTGGACAAGCAGGGACATTGCCGCCGGCCGTTTCGTATTCGAAGCGAATGCGGGTGTTACGGGGTTGAATTACCAACGGCTGAAAGAAGTTTTTTATCCAACCGAGGGCTATGACGTTATTGAAAAGGAGTTGGCCGAAAATACTTACAGGCGTTGTACCGCATCGCTGGGGTCACTCGTTGCAGGCGAAAAAAAACCGGTGCTGCAGGGTGGTTTTCTGTTCCCGGTACCCGTGTCGCATGAGCTTAGCCGCAGCAGCTTCGTTTGGGCCACGCTGCTGGATATTTCCTTCTCTATTGCCGAGAATTATAAGGTGCTGGCCGAAGTGTCGGGTCATGATGCCGGTTATATTTGGGCCTGCGGCGGCGGCCTGCAAAGCAAAGCACTGCGCAACATGATTGCGGCCGTAACTGGTAAAGAAATACGCGTATCGAACGGCTTTGAACAGGCATCGGTAGTGGGCGGCGCCATGCTTTGCAATGAAGCGCTTCGGCTTGCAGTTCACAGAGAAGGGGACGTACTGGAAAGTTCAGTCGCCCGTGCAGAAGAAGCAGAAACGTACAAAGTATTTTATGACCAATGGAAAGCGACAAGAGAGCAGTTCAGGACAATTAGTTAATAAGAATGAGTAAGGCATATTTTATTGGGATCGATATCGGCACGCAGGGTGCAAGAGTGGTGTTGCTGGATGAAGTTGGCGCACAGCTCGCAGCGAAAGAGGAAGTGTTTCCTTTCAATGAACGGTTGCGCGAAGAACAATCTCCCGACATGTGGTGGGATGGCTGTTGCCGCCTGGTTCCTGCATTAGTCAATGAAGTAAAAGAAGATATCCCGTTAGAGAAGATAAAAGCGGTGGCGGTTACTTCCACGTCGGGTACCATCATCCCGTTGGACCAACGGTTTCAACCGCTGCATCCTGCCATCATGTACAGCGATCCGCGATCTGCAAAAGAGGCCGCATTTTGCAAAGAAATTGCAATACATGAAGTGAAGGCCGGTTATACCGCTTTCAATGCATCCAGCGGATTAGCAAAGATGCTGTGGTTCGTGTACCAATTCCCCGAAAGGGTTTCGGGTTTGCATAAATTCATTCACGCAGCGGATTTTATTACAGGACGATTATCCGGAGAATATGGTGTAACGGATTATACCAATGCGATGAAGTCGGGCTATGATATTCATCAGTACCAATGGCCGGAATACATCACCGACAAAATCGGTATTCGTAAGGAATGGCTGCAGCAGGTGAAGCCGTCGGGCGAACCGGTGGGAACGATAAGGAGCGATCTTGCTGCGCAATGGGGGCTGCCGCAGGGAGTGACCGTAACAACAGCGGTGACGGATGGCTGCGCATCGCAAATTGCTTCGGGCGCAGCCGGTCCCGGTCAGTGGAACACCACGATCGGTACCACGCTGGTGATAAAGGGTGTCACAGAAGAGGAAGTGATCGATCCCACAGGAACGATATACAATCATCGCCACCCTATGGGTTATTGGATGCCGGGCGGCGCCAGCAATACCGGCGCCGATTGGGTGAGCAAACTATTTGCGGGAGAGGATCTGCAACAGTTGAGTGAAAAGTCCGCTGAACATTTACCGGCAGTGCCGCTGGCATGGCCATTGTTGCAAAAGGGTGAACGATTCCCGTTTCTTGCGCCGCACGCCGTTGGATTTTGGCCGGAGGGAGATGCGGTAGAGAAATTTACCGCCTGTATGGAAGGCGTGGCATTTATCGAGCGGTACGCGTATGAAGGGATTTCATCGTTATCCGGTAAAAAAACAGCGCGTGTGTTCTCGGCGGGCGGAGGCAGCAAAAGCGACACCTGGCTGCGCATCAGGAGCTGCGTGATGAACGTTCCCATTTGCAAAATGAAAAATGTATCGGGAGCGGCCGGTGCAGCGATATTGGCGGCGTCGCGAACCTTTTATTCCTCTTTGCAGGAAGCGGCCAGTGCAATGGTTGCCCCTGCATTAACCGTGCTGCCGGATGCTGGATTGGCAAGTGCCTACGATGAGAAATACAAAAGGTTTATTGAAGAATTGAAAGCAAGAAAAATATTGAATTGAGTATGCTGAAGATATTTTTACTCCGTCATGGTGAAACGGCCTGGAACGCAGACAACAATCGCTACTGCGGACGTTCAGACATTCCTCTTACCGAAAAAGGCATACGCCAGGCCGAAGAAGTGAAGAAACAAATGAAGGGTATCGAATTGACAAAAGTATTTTCTTCACCATTGCAGCGCGCATTTACTACGGCCCGCATCGCATCCGGGAGGGAACCCATAAAAGATGACCGGTTAACAGAGGCTGATTTCGGTGCATGGGAGGGAAAAACAAAAGAGGAATTTATTGCAGAAAATGAATCGCTGTGGCTCGACTGGATGAGCGATCCCGCAATACACCGTGCCGGTGGCAGCGGTGAAACCGGCGCGCAGATTGTGGCGCGAGTGAGCGATTTTTTCCGTTCCCTGCAACATACCTGTCACGAAGGAAATATCATGGTGGTGGGGCACAACGGCATTAACCGCCTGTACATGGCAAGCAAGCTGGGTATGCCATTAAAAAATTATCGCCAGTTGGTTCAGCAAAATTCTTCCATCACCTGCTTCACGCTCGATGATAAGGGAACGCTTACGCTCGAACTACTTAATTCAAAACTTCGGTAAAACCATTCAGTATGCTCAGGATCAGCTTTTTACTTGCATCTTTGTTGGCTGTTTCGGCAGGATATTCGCAGTTACATACGTTGGGTATAAAAAGCTATTCGGAGCTTCAGTCTTTTTTTCACTACGTGGGTAAAAATGCCCGCATCATCAGCGGCCACCGTGGCAGCCATATTGCCGGATATCCCGAGAATGCCATTGAAACATTCGAGCATGTATTGAAGCACACGCCGGCTTTTTTTGAAATAGACCCGCGCCTTACAAAAGACAGCGTGATTGTGCTGCTGCATGATGCCACACTCGACAGAACAACCACCGGCAAAGGTAAACTGGCCGATTTTACATGGGAAGAAGTGAAGAAGCTTCGGTTAAAAGACAGCAACGGAAAAGTGACACCTTATCGCATCCCTACTTTGCAGGAGGCCATTGAGTGGGCCAGGGGAAAAACAGTGCTTAACCTGGATAAGAAGGATGTTCCCCTCGCCATGACCGCGGAGATAATCAGGAAAAATAATGCGGGCAGCTTTGTGATGGTTACGGTGCACAATGCGCAACAGGCGAAGTTTTATTATGACGATGATCCGGAGCGGATGATCTCGGCGTTTGTTAAGACCGGGAAAGCTATGAAAGAGTATGAGGCCGCCGGTGTGCCGTGGAAGAATATGATTGCCTATATCGGTTCTGAAAATAAGCCAGGTAATCAAAAGATGTTTGACCGCCTGCATGACAAAGGCGTGATGTGCATGATTTCCGCTGCGCCGGTGTATGACAAGCTGCCCACTGTTGAGGAAAGAGCAGAAGCCTATCGGGATATATTTAAGCAGGGCGCCGACATTCTAGAATCCGACCTTCCCGTTGAAGTAGCGGAGGCTGTTCATCGGCTCTGAGTGTTGCCAGGAACTTTCTCGAACACGATACGGAAATGATCCATTATTTCGCGTTCAAAGCATTTCTTGTTGGCCTGGTGGCGAAACACGCCGAGCTTGTGCCTGAACTCTTTATTTAAGATAAACTGCGGCAGCAGCTTCAGGAACAGCGCGTATTTTTTAAGATTGAATTTCCTGATTTTTTTTCTCCATTGGTTGGTGGTTTCGATGTAGTCGAGTCTGCCGCTGCTGATGTTCACCAATTTAAAGTACGGTTCCGCACAGCCGATGATCATCTCAGAGCCGTAGGGTAGCCATGAGCCGGGAAAATGTTCGATCATGAGCGCCATCAGGAACGCATCCGTGTTTTTACCGGCATGTATGTCCATCGCCTGCCAGGGCATCATATTTTTTCCAAATGCCATTGTTTGTAAATAAAATCTTCCACCCGCCGGCAGCAAATCATATACGGTTTTAAAGAAATTGCTGTAGATGTCTTGCTGCTTACCTTCTTTATATTCCTCTAGCGAGCAAAAGTGTTCGAATGCACCTACGGAAGCAATCGCATCGAAAGTTCCGTAGTCGGACGGTGTGATGGTTCTCACATCTTTGACATACACTTCGAAGCCATTCTTTTTGCAGGCGCGGTACTGGCCGTCTGAAAGGGTCACGCCTACAGGTTTGGCGCCGATGCCGGCGGTATAATGCAGGAACGGTCCCCAGCCGCACCCCATGTCGAGCACCCGGGTACCTTGCTGAATATGCAACTGTTCGGCCATAAACCTGTGCTTGGCATGCTGTGCCTGTTCGAGGCTCATGGTAAAATCGCCATTGTACCGGGCGCCGCTGAAATCCGCCATTTCCCCTATGCTGAGCCGGAATATTTTATCCATCGTGGAATACGTGAAATCTATATCTTCTTTAGTGGCCAAGTTGTTGGTTTATTAGTGAACGATAGGAGTGAGAGCATTATCAGGAACTAAGGTAAGCATTGCGCAGTAAGGATAAACACGTTCTATTTTGCCGGGAGCAGGCTTAACTTGTGCATCGAACAGTACAAAACAAATATTATCATCACGTCAAAAGGCGGGGCCAGAACCCCACTAACAAATGGAAGTTGTCAGGATTATTGACATTATAGGCATTGCCGCGTTCAGCATTGCCGGGACGTTTGCGGCAATGGAGAAAAAACTGGATTATTTCGGCATATTCGTTATCGCCTTCGTCACAGCTTTGGGCGGCGGTACCCTGCGTGATATTTTAATCGGTGAAGTGCCGGTTAAGTGGATGTATGATGCGAGCCAGGGATTGACGGTGGTGATCAGCACGACGGGGGCGCTGCTGTTTACAAACCTGATAAAGAACTTCAATAAAATTCTGCTGCTGTTTGACTCGCTGGGGCTGGCCTTCTTCACCGTAGTCGGTATTCAAAAAGGAGTTTCACTCGGATTGCATCCTGTAATATGTGTTGCGCTCGGAACGATCACCGCTTGCTTTGGCGGCGTGATCCGGGATATTGCCCTGAATAACATCCCGCTTATCTTTCACAAAGAGATATACGCCACCGCCTGTATTTTCGGAGGCATCCTATATTTTCTTTTGCGTGCCGCCGGCCTCTCTTCGGTGCCGCTGGAAGCGATTTGTATCCCATCCATCATTTTACTCAGGCTCCTGGCCATCAGATATAAATGGCAACTACCCGTTCCGAAACAGTAATGGCGCTAACCCGAAGGGACTCACTGAAGAAAGATCAATCTTTAAGCGCATGAGTGGCACATGTTTTTAAGCGTTAACGGCAATTTTAAAAACAAAAGCCATGGCTCACAATGTTCAATTTCAATCCTGCATAGACGCATGCCTGCGTTGTGCCTCCGCCTGTAACCATTGCGCCTCTTCCTGCCTGCAGGAGCAAGACGTGAAAATGATGGCACGCTGCATTCAGACCGATATGGAGTGCGCCGCCTTCTGTTACGCTGCGGCCGAGGTAATGAGCTTAAATGGGGAGTTTTCCTCTCAGCTCTGCCGGCTATGTGCCGATGTGTGCGACGTGTGTGCGGCCGAATGTGAAAAGCATGCGCAGCACGGCATGGAACATTGCAGACAGTGCGCAGAAGCCTGCCGCCAATGCGCAGCAGAATGCAGGAAAATGGCATAGCCGTCCTTTGTTTGCTTTCTGCAAAAAATGTTAGCTTTAAAAAGGAGACCAGAGAAGGTCTGCGTGGAAAATACCCCGGCCGGAACAATCCGGATGACGCGCTTATACGTATATGAAGTGAGCGTTGTACCTGGTGGCTGAAAGCGCATTCCGGATTTATTATTGAGTACAATCAGAACATACAACGAAGAGGAGCTTGTTGGCTTATTGAAAAGCAGGGATAGCAGCGCTTACAGCTACCTGTATGATCATTACGCCCGTTCGCTGTACACCGTGATCGCGCAGATTGTTCCCGACGTTAGCGTGGCCAATGACGTGCTGCAGGAAACCTTTATTCATGTATGGACAAAAATCGACACTTACGATCCGCGCAAAGGGCGATTATTCACCTGGCTGCTCCAGATTGCCCGCCATGCCGCTATTGACGCCCTGCGTTCAAAGGGTTACCAACGCGCGCGAAGCAATGTGTCGTTGACGGATGACCATAGTGCGGCAGGAAACGGAGGGAGCACGACAACCAATATTGATAACATTGGATTAAGAAAAGTACTCGAAAAGCTCAGCGATGAAAATCGGGCATTGATCAATTTGTCTTATTTTAAGGGATATACGCACGAACAAATTGCCGAGCTGGAAGGAATGCCGCTGGGAACTGTTAAAACAAAAATCAGAAATGCATTGCTGCAACTAAGAGAATACCTGAAGTGAATATCCGGGAATACATATCAAGCGGAATAATAGAAAGCTACGTACTGGGACTGGCAGATGACCACGAACGTTCGGAGTTTGAAGAGATGTGTGACCTGTATCCGGAAGTATTGCAGGCCCGGACCGATTTCGAGCTGCTGCTGGAAGCGCAGGCCGCCACCGGTACCCTCGAGCCGCCGTCATCTGTAAAAGAGCAATTGCTGAGCTCCCTTGCCGGCGCCGCTGCTGCCCCTACGACGGATGAACAGCCGGCAGGATACGGCCGCCCTGCCGTACGTATGAGCAGCCGAAATCCTTTACGCGTGATGGCGGTTGCTGCCTCCGTACTGCTTTGCTTAAGTGTATTGTTGAACATTTATTTGTTGCAGCGATACAGAACCTTCAGTAAACGGTACGAGGTTTTGCTGGCCACGCAGTCGCAAATAGCCCAACGCAACGACGTGCTGCAAGCCCGGCTGCTCGCTTACGAACGGGCAGCGGAGATGATGAAAGATCCACAGTTTGCTATCGTGAAAATGCGGGCGATGCCTGGTAGCCCGGATTCGGCGAGCACGTCGCTGGTGTATTGGAACACCGTTACCAAAGATGTGTACCTCGCGGGCAGCCAGCTTCCTGCGCCGCCTGCAGGCCGGCAATACCAATTATGGGCGATTGCCGATGGCAAGCCGGTGGATGCGGGTGTTTTTGAAATGGGCGATGCATTGCCGATGGTCAGGATGAAGAAAATAATGGTTGCCCAGGCTTTTGCGATCACCCTTGAAAAGGAAGGCGGCAGCCCAACACCCAGCATGGATAAAATGTACGTTATGGGCAAGCTTTAATACCGGCATACCATGTTCAAAACCTATCTGAAATTTGCGTTCCGCAACCTTGTCAAAAAGAAATTTATTTCCTTCACCAACATCATCGGGCTGTCGTGCGGGATGGCCGTTTTCATCCTCATCTCACTTTGGATATGGAATGAACTGACGTTCGACAGGTATCACGATCACTACCACCGTATCGCCAAGGTTAGACTTAACATAACCAGTAACGGCGAAATACAAACTTCAAAAACGGTACCGCTGCCGCTGGCAGATGAGCTGCGCGCAAACTACCACAACGACTTCAAATATGTAGTGACCTCTTCCCACAGGCTAAATCATGTACTTGCATCAGGAGAGAAAAAATTACTAAGGAAAGGTGTTTACGTAAGCGCCGAAGCGCCTGAGATGCTTTCGCTTAAAATGGTTAAAGGCGATGTGTCGGGGTTAAGTGACCGGCATTCTATATTGTTGTCTGCATCAACGGCGAAAGCCTTCTTCGGCGATGCGGACCCGATGAATAAGGTGATGACCATCGATAAAGAGCAAAGTGTTAAAGTGACCGGTGTTTTTGAGAATCTCCCTGACAACACAACATTTGGCGACCTGGCCTTTATTGCTCCCTTCGACCTTTACATTAGCCATCAAAAGTGGATCACCAACATCAGTACGCCATGGAGCCGCAATCCCATTCAGTTATATATTCAACTGGCTGAAACCGCCGATATCAACCAGGTTGCTGCGAGGATAAAAAACATTGTCCGGGCAAAAGCCGGTGAAGATGACGCCGGCAGAAAATCTGCCGTAATACTGGAGCCGATGAGTAAATGGCACTTGTATGCTTTTAAGGATGGACAAAATACCACGGGCGGTATTCGTTATGTAAAGATGTTCGCGCTCATCGGTGTTTTTGTATTGCTTCTTGCCTGTTTCAATTTCATGAACCTGAGTACGGCACGTTCCGAAAAGAGGGCCAGGGAAGTGGGCATTCGAAAGGCAATCGGCTCCCTGCGGTCACAGCTAACCAAACAATTCTTTGTTGAATCCATTCTGTTGTCTTTGCTTGCCTTTGCTTTTGCTGTTATGCTAGCGCAGTTGGCTCTTCCTTTTTTCAATGAAATTGCAGGCGAGACTTTAGTGATCTTATGGAACAACGTTTATTTCTGGATGTTCGGTGTCCTCTTCAGTGTAATCACGGGATTGCTTGCGGGTATCTATCCTGCGGTTTATCTCTCTTCTTTCCATCCTGTTAAGGTTTTGAAGGGCAGTTTCCGAATTGGCGGTAACGCATCCACAGTACGAAAGGCGCTTGTTGTGCTCCAGTTCACTGTATCTATCATCCTGGTTATCTGCACCATTGTTATTTTCAGGCAAATCGAACATGCTAAAGAAAGGGCAATAGGATATGATCCTGATAATCTTGTATTGATTCCAACGATAACGGATGATGTTCCCGGCCATTTTGATGCCGTGAAAAACGAACTGTTGAAAACAGGTGCCGTTGCGGCAATGGCAGCATCCGAAAGTACCACAACCGACATCTGGGGCACAGACAGTGACTTAGACTGGAAAGGCAAGGATCCGAATATTACTGTTGATTTTCCCAATACAGGCGTATCTGTAGATTATGGTAAAACTGTTGGCTGGCAATTTATCAGGGGCCGTGATTTCTCGCGGCAATTTGCTACTGACTCAACAGCATTCATTTTGAATGAAGCGGCAGTGAAATTCATGGGCCTCGAAAATGCGGTTGGAGAAGTTGTTCGCTGGAAGGGAAAGCCATTTACGGTTATCGGAGTGATTAAGGATATGGTCGTCGAATCCCCATATGACCCGGTTAGGCCGTCTATTTATTGCCTGGCGCGAGGCCATGATAACTTTGCCATCGTAAAATTAAATGCTGCAATAAATACCGCTACGGCCCTGCAGCAAATCGAAACGGTATTCAGGAAATACAGCCCGTCCGCTCCTTTCGAGTTTGAATTCATTAACGAGCGTTACGACCGAAAATTTACTTCGGAAGAACAGGTGGGTAAACTGGCAGGCTTCTTTACCCTGCTTGCTGTTTTCATTAGCTGCCTGGGTATTTTTGCGATGGCATTATTTATGGCAGAGCAGCGGTCGCGCGAGATAGGAGTGAGAAAAGTATTTGGAGCTTCTGTGTTCAGCGTGTGGCGGCTATTATCAAAAGAGTTTACACAATTGATCTTCCTTTCATGGATGATTGCACTGCCTGTTGGTTATTACGTAATGTTCAACTGGCTGGAAAGTTATCATTACAGAACAAATATTTCGTGGTGGATACTGGCGGTTGCGGCGATGGGAGCTTTATTGGTTACGCTTGCAACGGTAAGTTTTCAATCAATAAAAGCGGCGCTTGCCAACCCGGTAAAAAGCCTGAGAAACGAATAGAAGTTTACCAATTCCTTCATTCGAAAATAAAATCTACAAAAGGAAAACCAAAATTCTCTCGCTGCCGTAACTACTCCAGACACACGATCCCCTGCGTGTTGTAAAATCCATTCTTCATTTATTAAAGTTGAGATCATGACGAAAAATGAATTCATTTCATCACGCCGCCATTTCCTGGGATTTGCCGGCGCAACCGCCGGGCTGATTGTTGTCGGTTCCGGCTGTAAAAAAGAGCAGGTCGCTTCCAATGATGTTGCCGACGGCGTTGACCTGGGGTCGGGAGATCCGGGGATACTTAACTATGCCTATGCGCTGGAGCAACTTGAAGCCGCTTTTTACAGCCAGGTGATCATGTCGCAATATTCGGGTATCTCCTCAACGGAAGCCGCCTTGCTTACCGACATACGCGACCATGAAATTGCCCACCGCGAATTTTTTAAAGCAGCGCTGAAAGACGGCGCAATCGCAGACCTGGAATTCGATTTTTCGTCCGTTGATTTTGGGTCGCGCGACAGCGTGCTGGCCACCGCCAAGGCGTTTGAAGATCTCGGTGTGTCCGCGTACAACGGCGCGGGCAGACTCATACAAACGGACGATTACCTTGTACTGGCGGGCAAGATCGTTTCAGTTGAGGCCAGGCACGCCGCCTGGATACGCGATGTGATCAGCAGCGGCACCTTCGCCGACGATACAGTGATTGACGCGAACGGACTGGACGATAGTAAAAAACCAACCGAGGTGCTCGACATCGCCAAAACATACATTAAGACGCCGATCAATGCCATCAATTTACCCACCTATTAAAAAAACAACATGAACCTGCATCATATTATCAATGAAATAGAGAAAGTCGATGCCAACGTGCACGATCGCATCGATACGAGAAGGGCCGCACTCAAAAGTTTCCGCAACTTCGGCGGAAAGATTGCCCTGGCAGCAGTACCCATCGCTTTTGGCTCGTTGTTCAAAAAAGCCTACGGCGGAGTAAAAGGAACTGCTGATGTGATGGATGTGCTCAATTATGCGCTGACGCTGGAATACCTGGAAGCTGAATTTTATGCCCAGGCGCTGCTGGCTTCCGGCTTATTGCCGCCGGGACAGGTAAATATGTCGATCCAGACCATTTCCAAACATGAAACTGCGCACGTCAACTTTTTGAAAACGGCGATTGCCAGCGCCGGGGGAACACCGGTAGACAAACCCGCTTTTGATTTCTCTGGTGGAAACGGCTCCGGAGAAGGTCCCTTCAAGGATGCCTTTACCGACCTGGGACTGTTTCTTGCCGTGGCGCAAACCTTTGAAGATACTGGTGTAAGAGCGTATAAGGGTCGCGCCGCTGAACTGAAAGGTAGTGGTGACGTGCTCACCGCGGCGCTGCAGATTCATTCCGTAGAGGCGCGCCATGCTGCTCATCTGCGGCTGCTGAGAAAAGAACTTGGTTCCGGCGTGGGCGATCTCAAGCCCTGGATCACAGGCAAAGAGAGTGGCATCAATAACGCCCTTGTACAACCGAGCTATGACGGTGAAGAGAACACAACACAAGCCGGAGTGAAAATTGCGAATATCGGCGGGTTCGACATCAGTGAAGCGGCTGCATCCGAGAGTTTTGATGAGCCACTGAGTGCCGAACAGGTATTGATGATCGTAGACGGCTTTATTGTGTGAGTGTACTTTGTTTATCGTGAAGCCACACAACTGTACAGGGTAGCCTGTCCATATGCAGAAGGTTGTTCGCCAATTTTAAGAATGTTTGCAAAATTGATCGCAGCGAACATTTCTTTCGCATCCTCGAAAGAAATGGGATAGGGCACCCACCGGTTGGCCCGTCTTCGATCGTACTCTACCAGGAGAAACCTGCCGCCTGGTGTAAGATAGCCCGAAAGCCGCTTCAGCAGCGATTGGGCTTCTTTGATGTAATGAAGCGCGTTGGCCAGTAAGATGCCGTCCAGGTTATTCAACAATAAAGGTTCCTGCCCGAAATCAGCCTGGCGAAAAGCAATGTCTGCATTCCTGAACTGTTGCGGCAGGGATTGCTCTTGCTGATCTCAATTGCATGGATATGGCTCGACGGCGGCAGCACTGACGCCAATGCCCGTGTAAACGTTCCTGAGCCGCAACCGAGATCGGCCCATGTTTGCGCGGACAGTGTATTGTCGATTGCCGGTGCTATCAGTCGGATGGCCACTTCAGGTAACATCCCGGCAAGGTAAAATTTTTAGTGTTGATGCCAGTCGCTTGATGAATAAGGATATTTTTTTGACGGCAGAATGGCGGAAGCTGATCATGGCGAATTACATTGTTGATCCGGTAAATTGAAGTGTACCGCGACAGAAAAATATTTTTGTAAACCAGTTCAGCAGATATATCTGCCTAGTATTCTCCAGTCGCGCCGGCACCGCCCGAGCTGCCGCCGCCAAATTGAAAAGCATCTGACTGGGCCGGTGCCGCAGTGGGGTGATAGGTTTCTGCAATAACGAGTCCCTCGATCTGACGCAACGCCGCGAGCTCGGGATCGTCATTCTGCTGACTGGTGATG
>CAMPGT010000057.1 GCA_946885665.1 uncultured Chitinophagaceae bacterium
ACCGCCGAAGGCGTATTGTTGCAGGGAGTGGTTGATAAGGAACATGTCGAGGTCTCCATCTTTATCGTAATCGAAAAAAGAAGCCTGCGTGGAATAGCCTTCGTCTGCAAGGCCGTATTTTTCGGCCTCTTCGTTGAAGGTGAGGTCGCCATTGTTGATGTAGAGCAAATTCTTTCTTCTGCGCGGGTCCGTGTCGGCCGACCTGCATATATAAATATCCAGCCAGCCGTCTGCGTTAATATCCGCCATGGTAGCCCCGGTGCACCATCCCTGCAATGCGGCCACGTTGCTGTGTGCGGTAACGTCTGTAAACTCAAAATCGCCCTTGTTGAGGTACAAGCGGTTCGGTACCATGTTACCGGTAAAAAGCACATCGGCTAATCCATCGCTATTGATATCGCCAACAGCTACTCCCCCACCGTTGTAGAAATAAGTATAGTTCAATACGTTTGCGGTTTCATCCTCCTTAAGGGTATTCTTAAAACGAATACCTGTTTGATTGCCGTCGAGCAATGTAAAGAGGCGGGAATTGTCTTCGCTGCAGCCTGCAAACACCAGCAAAATGGATATGATGACTAATCGGTGCATAACTTCTTTATTGAATAAAAACGCTCACAAGCGTACATACAGTTTTCGTTTGTCCATGATGAAAGCCACCAGCCACAATATAAGGGTAAAGCACAAAGAGAATAAAAAAGCGCCAAACCGACCTGGCGCCACCTTTTGAAATAATACGGCATTGATCCATTCTATGAATATTTTGTTGGATGTCAAAGGCAGAATGAGTACAAATAGCAAAAGGTTCGAGAGTACATAAATAAATAACGGATTTTTTCCCATTGGCGAAAAAAACCGGGCGATGCCACTGCGGTTTTTTATTTCGACAATATAGAACAACAGGCCAACCGACAGCACGTCTATACCAATAGTGAGCGTTACATAAGAGCTAGTCCAAAGTTTTTTATTGAATGGCAACAGCAAGTTCCACGCAGCGGCAATGAGTATAAAAACGCCACCTGCCCATAACAACCGCACAACCACCGAGGCCGTCTTTCCCTGTTTTTGTATGAACCGCCCGCACAGGTAACCTGCGGTAACGTTAATAATTGCCGGGAGGGTGCTAAGAAGACCCTCGGGGTCGAAGATAATACCCGGCTCCCTGTACATGTGCTGCTCTCCTATTACCGCCAGGTCAATTTTGCGAACGAGGTTGTCCTCTATCGTCATTGGGCCGTAGCCGAATAATATGACCCAGTAACCTAACAGGATAACGATCGAAAGTATCACTACCGTGCGGTTAGAAAAATAATGTGTCAGCAGCGCAGCCGACAGGTAGCACAGCGCAATGCGCTGCAACACGGCCATGATGCGTGTGTGAAGAATCGGCGCAAACTGCAACTGGCCGTCCGTCCAATGCATGGTGGAATACCACGACAACAAGTACCCAACAAGGAAAATAAGAACGCTTCTTTTCAGTATTGTATAGATCACCTGCGAATCGCGCAGTCCTTCCCATTTGCGCATGGCAAACGGCATGGCATTGCCAACAGCAAATAAAAACGAAGGGAAAACAAGATCGGTGACAGTAAAGCCGTTCCATTCGGCGTGCATTAATTGATGATAAGGCTCGGCGCCGCTGCCCTGTGTGTTCACGATGATCATCAGGAAGACGGTCATTCCCCGGAATACATCGAGCGTAACAAATCGCTGTTGTAACGTGGCGCCCATCATTGAACGGTTATTTCATCAAGAAGCATAATATTTTTTTGCCGTTCCGGCGAAAGATTCGCGTTCGTGATGACGATCCTGATAAACCGCGCCCGGGTATTTAACGATGATGCTTCCAACTGTTTAACGTGCCGCAGTAATTGTTCAGGCACTTCTTTATTCACAACGGAATGTATCTTCTTAAACTGCTTATTATCTGCTGAAGCAAACAATTCAACAGATGCAGGCAGAAAAACATTGCCTACCTGGTCCTCCATAAATTTTAAACTTATTGTGCGCAGCGGCGCGTTGCGTCCCAGGTCCAACAGGACGACGACCACGGAATCGGTAAACGACACCCATCTGCCGTCATAAGGCTCAACGGCGCCATAAATTCCGTCGGTTAGCCGGCCCAACGCGTTACTTTCATCGCCTACTATTGAACCGGCAGTCGCTTTATGAAGAAGAAAGGTATCAATATTCACTTTCCCCAATTGTCTGCTCCCTTCAAAAGTTGCCGCCTTCACCACCGCTCCCTTCGTTATCGTAAAAGGCCCCTTATATTTTTTTGAAGATGAAGTTGGTGCGGTGCCGTCGAGGGTATAATAAACAGGATATAAATGTGTTTGGTCTGCAAGCGTCACGTTAATAATGTTTTTTACTGTATCATGCACCGGCATGATGGAAACGTTGTACAGGCTGGTAGCATATTGAATTCCTTCTTTATCGAAGCGCCTGAACTCATTTTCGACCTTCCTGATAA
This sequence comes from uncultured Chitinophagaceae bacterium, assembly GCA_946885665.1. The sequence goes on from CAMPGT010000057.1 coordinate 2,471, forward strand.
ACGACGGGTAACTTTTTTTAGAGGGCGGCGACCAGCCTACTTCGGCCAGCGCCAGCAACCGTGGCAATAACATATATTCCACCCTCCCGGCAGTGGCAACGTTTTCCGTCCACAAGCAAGCCTGTACGCCCAGGATGTGCTTGCTTTCTTCGTCGGTGATGCCCGCCGGCGCCGGCTCAAAAGCATACACAGTGTCGAGATAAAGCGGCGCATAGGTGATGTTTTCTTCGAGGCGCGGGTCCGACTGGTAAAAATCAAAATAGGTGTAATGGTAAGGGGTCATGACCACGTCGTATCCCTTCTTCACATGATCAACAGCGCCTTGCTGCTGGTGCCACACCATGCCCACTGCCGAGGCAGAAACATTTTCGGACAGGATCTCTTCCCAGCCAGTTGTCCGTTTTCCATGGGCCGCAATGAAGCTGTCGATTCGCCTGGTAAAATAACCCTGCAACTGCATTGCTGTGGTGTAGCCATGCGCAGCCATTACCTTTTGGCATCTCGGACAGTTCAGCCAGGGACCACCCCGCACTTCATCACCACCGATGTGAACGTATTGGGAAGGAAACAAATCCATCACCTCTTCAAGGATATTGTTGAGAAAGACGTATGTGGAATCGTAGCCCACGCAGAAATTGTGCTGCAGGTCGCCGGGATAACCGCAGGGCATCAGTAGAGGAACTCCATTGTTTAGATCGCTGTACTGGTTGTAAGCGACCAGTGCGGCCGTACAATGTCCCGGCATTTCAATTTCGGGGATGATGGTAATAAACCTGTCCTGCGCATAGCGGATGATCTCCTTCACTTCCTCTTGTGTGTAAAAACCGCCGTAATCTGCTGTTTCACGTGGTTGCGTAGGTTGTGCAATGGTCATGGGAATACTAGGCCTGGCGGCTCTCCAGGCGCCAACAGAGGTTAGCTTGGGATCCCGCTTAATTTCCAGCCGCCAACCATGACTATCGGTAAGGTGCCAGTGAAATGTGTTGATTTTATAGGCTGCGAGGATGTCTATATATTTTTTGATGAATTCCTTCGGAAAAAAATGCCGGCTCACATCAAGTTGCATCCCACGGTAAGTATACCGCGGATAATCCTCTATGTCAACACAGGGAAGAATGGCAGTTTCCGGTTTTTCTTTCCATGCATTATTAAATGAAACCGGCAGCAGTTGTTTAATGGTTTGAAATGAATAGAACAATCCGGCGCCATCTTTAACATAAACAGTCAATTCACGCGGGCGCACCTGCAACCTGTATCCTTCGTTTTTGATGCTGCTGTCGATATTGATAACAATGCCGGCCGGCTGCTTTTCTCTCGAAAAAAATATTCCATATTTTTCGCGAAGCGTTTCCGCAAACTGGCGTGCAGTGTTTTGAATCGCCGGATCGTTGGAACGTACGGACATGTCCATCACGGGCCGAAAATGAAAAACGCCTTGTTGCGGGTTTATTGCAACAGGTTCGGGAATGATCCGAACCTGTTGCGCAAATGCTGTACTGCTGATTGCTAAAAAGAACAGAACAGTTCTACTTATTCCACCACACCCGCGTGCTCGCCTTGTCGGGCCCGCCAAGAAGCGGTATGCCCGTAGCTTCAACTGCCTTGCCGTTGGTTTGATATTCATAATTTAAAAAAGTAAACCTTCTGATGATGTCATCGGTGCTCACGTCCGGGTTATCCGAATTGATAACCGGGTACAATTTGGGAAAGCCGGTTCGCCGTACCTCTGCCCACGCCTCGATACCGTCTGGAAAAAGGGCGAGCCATTTTTGGGTGAGCACCTGTTCACGCGCCACTTCAGGATCGCTGGAAAATGCTACAGGAATATCGGCTACTGCAGGTGAGCTGAAATAATCGTCGAGGGCAACCGGCGTGCCGGTGCCGCTGATATAATTTTGAATGACTGTATTATCGGCAATTCCCCATTGACTGAGCGATGTGGCAATACCCTGTTCATAAAGTTCCTGAGCCGTTCCGCCCATGTTCCAGCCATTCAATGCGCCTTCTGCTCTTAAAAAATAAGCTTCGGCGGCATACATCACCGTGTGCCGGTTCGTATTTGCCGCATCAACCGACCAACGGCTACCAATATTCGAAGTACTGGCCAGCTTGTTTTTATCATTGGCGGTAAGTTGTGCCGACGTCATGCCGTTGCGCAGGCTGTGGTACTGTCCATCACTTTCGGAGGGGCTCCAGTATTCCGTCATTCTCGGATCGTTGAATCCCTTCAAATAACTTTCCATCGCGGCGCTCATACGAAATCCTTCCCATGGTGACATCAAATTCAAACCGTTCGGCGACGCGGTGCTCACGTCCATAAACGCATTATCGTCATTCGATGTCATCACCCCCGCCGCTACGGCCTTCTGTGCCTCTTCTTTCGCTTTGTCTGGTTCAACATACGAAATGCGCAGTGCCAGGCGCAGTCGTAGCGTGTTGGCGAGCTTCGTCCACAACGGGATATCTCCATGAAAAATAAGATCGTTGTCTCCAAAAGGCTTAATCGTTTGATCGGCGGCCTTTAGCACTGTAACTGCAGAATCGAGCAGTTTGAAGAGATCGTGATACACATCCTGCTGGCTGTCGTAAGGAATGCTGAGGTCGCCATTGCCTGCCTGGAAATAAGGGATCGGCCCATAAAAATCGGTGTGGTAGTGAAAAATATAGGCCTTCCATATTTTGGCGATGGCATTCGCTTCGGGATTGTCTTCTCTCGTTGCGTCTATCACCTGTTTCAGTGTTGGCCAGGTAACGGTGTACACCGAGTTCCATTGTGAAATGATCCAATCCTGCACGATCACGTTCCGATCGCTGGGAGCGCCGGCGCCATCTGCAAAAAACTGGCTCCAGTAATCAGGAAACAGTGCTCTTGCCAGTTCATATATGCCGGGGTCGCCATAGATACCCTGGTATTCGGCCTTGGCAAATGCTTTTGGTATAAGGGAAGGAGTAAGTGAGCTGAAGCTGGTGGGGTCGGTATTCAGTTCATCAAATTTTTTCGTGCAACCCCACAAAAAGATGCCGAGCGCTGCCATGAAAAAGGTGAGTGTTATTTTTTTAAAAAGCTTCGTCATATCAGTAGCTTTATCAATTAGAAGTTAAATTTCAAGTAAACGCCATAGCTGCGGGTACTCGGCACCGAAGTGTATTCGAGTCCCTGGTTGTTGCCGGTTCCCAATGCCGATTCCGGATCGAACCCGTAAGCGTCGTTTTTCAAAAAGAACAGGTTTCTTCCGACAAGCGAGATGCTGGCTCCCTTGAAGAAACCATCGGTGCGCTTTGAAGAAAGCGAATAGGTAATATCCACCTGCCTTAAACGGATACTGGTTGCGGAGTAGGTGAACAATTCGCCCACAATATTATCTGCCGCCACCCACTTCCAGTAATCTTCAGCCGAAATAACGATGTCGTTCTTTGCCCCGTCTTCTTTCACTGAATTCGGAACGATGAAACCACTCTCGCGATTAGCGAGCGTTAACTCCGAAGCGCCCTTCGAGGCGAGCAGCGCCTGCGTGCCCGAAACAATGACGCCACCTTTTCGCTCATCTATAAGAAAAGAGAGGCTAATATTTTTGTATGAAAAGGTATTGGTGATGCCGGCCGTCCATTGCGGATTGTAGTTGCCTGCATAGTGTTTGCTGGCGTCACCCTCTACCATCGGCTTGCCACTGCCGTCCACGATGATCTGCCCGCTTTCATTGCGGATAAAACTTGAGGTATATATTTCACCGAAACCCTTTCCTTCTTCGGCCACTATCATGCCCAGTGTTTCGGGCGATGAAAGCGGTGGCATTTTCTGTAAGCTGTCCAGCCGCAGCACCTTATTTTTATTCGCGCCAAAGTTGACCGCAATGTTCCACCTGAAGTTGCCGCGTTGCACCGGGCTCGCCAGCAGCATCAATTCAACACCTTTGTTTTCTATATTTCCGGCGTTAATAATTCGCGAAGCATAGCCCGATGGATTGGGAACGCCGATCTCCAGAATCTGGTTGACTGTATTCGTCTTGTAAAGGGTTCCTTCAAGCGCAAACCTGTCGTTGAACAGGCTCAGTTCCAAACCGGCTTCGAACGATCTTGTTTGCTCGGGTTTCAGGTTCGCATTGCGCAACGTTCTGTCTAAATTCAGGAACCCGCCATTACCGCCGGGAACCAACTGGTGAGAAGGCTTCAACTGGTTGAACCGGGTGCCGTTTCCAACAAAGGCATAGGAACTCCTCAATTTCAGTAAGGAAATAAAGGAGGGCATTGTGATCATGTCGCTTATAATAGCGCTTATGCCTGCCGAGGGGAAAAAATAAGACGCATTATCAACCGGCAATGTAGAGTTCCAGTCGTTGCGGCCGGTCAAATCCAGAAACAGGTAATTTCTATAACCAATTTGCGCCGAGGCGTAAACCGATTGTTTTTCTGTACGCTGGAAAGGCGGCTCGGGATAATAGTTGGCGATGTTAGGCGAAATGGAAACGGCGTTGCTCAGGGCAAACAAATTAGGTGCATTCAAACCCTGTGCGTTCGCGATAGTGCGATCATAGCTGAATTGTTCGAGGCTGGCGCCCGCGTTTACCGTGAGGTTGAACAAAGGATTTAGCTGTTTATTGAAACTTACCAGCAGGTCGTTGGTGAACAACTGGTTCGCTTCTTTATCTATAATGTAGTTTCCCTGGCCGGGATAATCGGTGAGCCAGAAGGTGTTGTTGTAGTCCTTCTCTTCACTGTGGTCGGTGTAATGATCGAGGCTGGTTCTCACCTGTATGCTTAATTCCGGAAGCAGTTGGTATCGCAAACCGATCAGCCCGATGAAGCGGTTGCGGTTCCGTTCGCGAAGGTTGCGGTACACGCTCCAGTAAGGATTCTGGAACGACGGCGTAGGCGGCGCCCAATAGTTTTGTGTAAGCGTGCCGTCGGAATTAAGGGTTTCAAAATCGCGGACGTCACTTAACCGCAGGCTTCTTGGCATCGCGAATAAAGTGGCCATGGCATGATTGGCAGCGCCCGTCATCGGCCGGTTATTTACGCGTTCCCGGATATAATTCGCTTTTACGTCGAGTGATAATTTATTGGTGAGCTGAACGGTTTGGCGGAGGTTTAAATTATTTCTCCTGAACTCATTGTTCGGTATAATTCCTTTGCTGAGCGTATTGGTGTACGAAAAATACGTTTGTGATTTTTCGTTGCCGGTTGAAATAGATAGCGAGTTGATGAGCTCTGTTCCTGTTTCAAAAAAGTCTTTAAAATTATCGGCCTGCGGCGCCAGTGGCTGCGGCTTGCCTGTCCAGTCGGCTACCTGTTGGCCCGTCATTGCCGGTCCCCAACTGTCTTCAACGTTTTCTGCAAAGTTGCCGCCGTTACCCTGGCCGTAAATATTTTGCAGTTTTGGAAGTACCATCGGGTTCTCCATCATCAGCGAGCTGGATATATGTACGCCGATACCGTTCCCCGACTTTCCTTTTTTGGTCGTGATGATCACCGCGCCATTAGCTGCATCCGATCCATACAGCGCCGCGGCAGATGCGCCGGTCAGCACGGTCATCGATTCCACATCATCCGGGTTGATGTTGGAAAGCCCGTCGCCGTTGTCGCGCGCACCAAAGAGGGTCACATCGGCTAGCGCCTTTGAATCGTTGTCGATGCGCACGCCATCCACCACGATGAGTGGCTGGTTGGAACCGGAAATGGAACGGTTACCCCGGAAGATGATCCTGTTTGAGCTGCCCGGTCCGGTATTGGTTTTGCTAATGACGAGGCCAGCAATCTTTCCGTTCATGGCATCTGTCAGGTTCACCTCGCGGGTGCCACTCAAGTCCGATCCTTTCAGCGATTGGGTCGAATAAGTAAGCGTACGGCGCTGCCGGGTTATGCCCAATGCGGTTACCACCACATCCTGCAATTGTTTCTGTTCGGCGTCGAGCACTACATTAACTGTTGTTTGTCCATCCAATTCCTGTTCGCGCGTTTGGTAACCGATATAGGAAAATTGCAGTGTGGCGCGGGCATCGCTTACATTCAGTGTAAACGAGCCGTCGCTGCCGGTTACTGTTCCGTTTGTAGTGCCTTTTTCTATAACAGAAACGCCTTCGTGCGAAACCAGCGTTCCATCCTGGCTTCGCAGGCGCACCACTCCGGTAACCAGCGCCCGTAAACCGGATCTTACTTCGTCGGCGGCAATGACCACCAGGTCGTCGTCCAATACTTTATAGGTGAGTTCTGTTGATGCGAGAATACTGTCCATCACTTCGTTGATGGACGCGTTGTTGGCTTTCACCGAAACTTTGAGTCCGCGGGGTAAGAGGTCGTCATTATAAATAAACCGGAAAGTGCTGACCCGCTGGATAGAGGTGATCGCATTTTTCAGTTCAACGTTATCGAGGGTGAGCGTTATCTTATTTTGCGCAAAATTCCTGGCGCTTACATGCAGGCAGGTAACCAATAATATGATTGCAGTTAGTTTCATGTAAAACAGGACCCTCACGAAGGGTGGCCAGTCGCTGGTCGGCTTGCGCGCAAGCTTTTTTTTCATATATTGAGAATGAAAGTTAGAGAATAGGGATGCTGCTCTTCAAGGCGCTGCTCCCTTTTTAGCTTCGCAGGGAGATGGGCAAACATCTCCCTTTTTGTATGGCTATTTTTCTATGTCATAGGCAATCGTTTGGGGTTGACAAATTATTTTGATATCAATACTTCATCATTTTTAATGGCATAATTGAATGCGGAGGCGATTTTCATCGCCTGCAGCGTTTGCTCGAGGGTTTCTTTTTCGATCACACCGGAAAATCGTTTCGACGTGATGGCCGAATCGCGAAAATGAATGGTTACGGCATACCAGCTCTCCAGCTTGGGCGCCAGCTCTTCGAACGTTTCGTTATTGAACTGCAGCTTTTTCTTCATCCACACGGTTTCGGGAAGTACTTCATGTACATCTTTATGGAGGCGGGTGATGGTGTAAAGCGAATTGTCTTCCTTATTTTCCGGAATTTCAGTGTATGCCGGCGGAGTAATGGGAAAGATAATTTTCTCGTTGGGGCGCACGAGTATCTTGCGCTCAGGGTCCTGGTCGGTAGTGATTTCGATGAGCCCGCGTATCAGTGCCGTTTCAATATTTTTTTGCCCCGGGTATGCCTTAACGTTGAAGGCGGTTCCCTTTACCGTTATGTTGATCGGGCCGGTATGAATGATGAAAGGGCGTTCGGTGTTTCTGACCACATCAAAAAATGCTTCGCCACTCAGTTGCACCTCGCGGTTTTTCTTTCCAAACTCGTCTGAGTTATAAGTGAGCTGGCTACTGCCGTTGAGCCATACCTGCGTACCGTCGGGCAGCTCAATTTTTGTTTTCGAAAGGGGTTCGGTGGTGATCCTGTTTTGGATATTCGCTGCAACATCGCCAGATGGTATGGTTCTGTTGAAATAAAATAGCACCGTTGTGGCAACGATTGCCGTAATGGCAGCGGCCGCCATCCATGGTTTCATGGCCAATACGCGGGAGGGCCGGTTGATGCGGTTTTGAATACGGTTCCAGGTATCGCTGCCCGGGTTCATTTCGGGCAGTGACCGGAGTGGTGTTTCCCACACCTTGTCCATAATTTCATTGGTAACGGTTCCGGGAGTATCGCGCACCAATTCCTCCAGCTCAGCAAGTTCGTCAGCATTTAACTCGTCTGTTTTTTTCTTTGCCAGCAGTTCCCAGATTCTTTCTGAATTCATATGCAGCTATAAACACGCAATGCATGGCAATACCCCCAAAGCGATGGTAAAATAATTTACCGCATGATCCTGACCGGGGAAATAGCGATCGTCGCCGCCCTGTGCATGGCCTTCAGGGCGATGCCCATCTGGTTCTCTACTGTTTTGGCGCTGATGCCTAAAAGATCGGCAACGTCCCTGTATTTTAGTCCGTCTTCTTTTACCAGTTTGAAGACGAGCCGACAGCGCGGCGGCAGGTCGTTAATGGCCTGGTTGATTTGCTGCATCAGCTCCGTAGAGATCATCAACTGCTCGGGATTGCAGTCGAGCTGGTAATAAGGAAGCGTCAGCTCGTCCAGGTCGATGTGCCTGATGTTTTTGCGTTTGCGATGGTAGTTGAAACTGATGTTCCGGGTAGTAACATAGAGGTACCATGTAAGGTTTTCTATTTTTGCAATACGCGCTCTCCTGAGCCATACTTTAATGAATACATCCTCCACGATTTCCTCTGCGAGCTCTCTGGAATGAATGATGGCAAACGCAAACTGGAAGAGCTTTCCACCGAATTGGGTGTAGAGTTCCTTCAATGCTGACTGGTCATTGCCGGCAAGACGTTTTTGTACATCGTGTAAGGCACTTAACATACGTGATCACCTGTGAAGAACAATCACCAATGCTAATTTTTTAATTTGAATCGGCAAAAAAAAAATCTTTAGCTGAGCTGAATGTTATCATTCAAAAGATCGTCCTATACAGCAGGTTTACAAAAAACTTTGAACCAGATGTCGCTAAATTGATTTTTGCGTATTACCTTAGCGCACCTGCACAGTTTCCCTTATCCTGGCGATGACCTGCCTTAACATCATCCTTCCTTCATCTTAGTAAAGACCGGACCAAAGAAGGTTAATGCGTTTAAGTAGTTAACGGGAACGCTACCTGGCGTATCTGTATCCGCTTGCATGATCCTGAACTTGTTTTCAAGCAGTCCGTTTATATGAAGAGAATCTTATTTACCGGGATTTACCTTATCCTCGCCGGCGGCTTCATTGAAGCGCAAAACGTATTTGATCCGAACGATCCGATAGTGCGGATCAACCTCAGCCGGCCATTAGGCAGCCCCGAACATCCCGACGAGTCCATCCCCGGACTTCAAAAATGGGTAAGTACCCCAAACAATGCTGTCAGCACGGGCTATTATACCTTCGACGCCTCTTCCTACAAACAATATTTCATCAACCTCAACGGAGCCAAGGTGCCCTTCCGGTTGAAGTTTCCGAAAAGCTATAATAATCCTGACAGCGCATCTAAACGCTACCCGGTCAATGTGTTTCTGCATGGCGGGATTGAAGTAGGCTGTCCAACAAACGGCGGCATATACAACAACGAAAAACACCTGTGGATCGGTGCCGAACAATTTCGCGACTGGGCCGACCAGGGAAAATTCGACGGATTTATATTGTTCCCTCAATATATCATCAGCAGCAAGGGCTGTTTTGCCGCATGGGCCACTGCCCCATCGGGCAATCTCGCTGCCATCATTGCCATGATCGATTCCATGGCGAAATATGCCCGCGCCGATATCGACCGGGTGGTGGTAGACGGACTTTCGGGCGGCGGATATGGAGCCTGGCGCATGGCAGATGCTTACCCACAACGGGTTGCCAAAATACTGCCCTCGGCGGCTGCCGGATCGGTTAACAACAGGGCCCGCTTTATACACATCCCCATCTGGTTTGCTACCGGCGGTAAGGACCCGGATCCTTCACCCGCCCAGGCCCAGTACACGCTCACAAAATTACGGGAGTCGGGAGCGGACGTTAAATACACCATGTTCCCCGATCGCGGTCACTCGGTTTGGTTCCAGCACTGGGCCGAACCAGGTTTTGTGGAAGAATGGAGCACGGCCCATAAAGCGAACCCACTCGTGTTCTTCCAGCGCAGTGAATTTTGCAAGGAAGAAGACGTTGACGCGAAACTCGGGCTTACCCCCGGCTTTTACGCCTACGAATGGCAGCGCGATGGCGTTACGATCGCCATGAGTACAAATGCGGTTAATGAGGTGCTAAACGATGAGGCGGTAAGATCATTTACCGGCAATGAGATCACCATCGGCAGGTATGGCACTTACCGCGCCCGCTTTAAACGAAAGGCGTCATCGGATTGGTCGGACTGGTCGATAAAGCCGGCTGTGATCACCACCATGAGCACCACGCAAACACAGCCGATACAAATTGACGGCATGCACAGCCGGGTACTGCCCGCACTTGATGGCAGCACCACGGTGCCTTTGACACTTGCTTCGGGCTTTACAAATTACCAATGGTACCGGGTAGATGAGGATACCCTTGTGGCCACCAGCCAGGTTTACAATGCAACCCCCGGCGTGTACAAGGCGAGGTATGAGGAACAATATGGCTGCGGAACCAAATTCTCTCCAAACTATACCGTAATCGATGCCAACGGCACACCGAAACCCGATCCTGCAACTGAACTGACAGCGGTGCCGCAGTCGCAAAACAGCATTCGGCTGAATTGGGTGCGCGGCAGCGGTCAAAATGGATTTGAAGTGTACAGGAGTACTGCCGACGGCGGCGCCTACGCATTTGTCCGGCTTGTTGCAGGCAGTGTTAACACGTTTACGGATACCGGTCTCGTTAAGAATACCCTGTATCGCTATCGCGTGCGGGCGGTGAGTGCAACAGGCGCCGCAACAGGAAGTAATGAAGCGACCGTAAAAACATTAATCGACAACGAGCCGCCAACGCCTCCTTCGGCGCTGGCCTACCAGGTAAGCACGCCAACCGCGGTCAAATTAACCTGGCGCCCCGCCACCGATAACAAGGCTGTGGTGCGTTATGATATTTATGTGAATGGCCGCAAATTGTACACGGCTCAGGAAAGCGGATTTATCGTTCAGCACCTCGACAGCATTGCCGCTTACACTTTTGTGGTACGGGCCGTTGACGCGGCAGAAAATATGTCCGCGCCGAGCAACCAGGTTACCTATCTGCCGGAAGGCGCAGAAGCAGGTAATATTCCCGGCATACCCGCTGATGTTGCGGCAGAAGCCATGGCCAACGACAAAATAAGTATTACCTGGGCAGACACGACTTCGAACGAAACCGGTTTTGAAGTGGTGCGCTCCACTGCATTAAATGGAACTTATGTTCCGGTTGCGACTGTCGCTGCCAATCAAACGAATTATGTCGATGCCGGGCGCAATACCGATACAAGATACTATTATCGCGTGCGGGCAATAAACGCTAACGGTGAAAGTGCATTCAGTGCAACAGTTGATGCGCGTACACCTGCTGCGCCTGATACACCCGGCGCACCGGAGCATCTTACTCAGGAAGCAGGAGCCACCGGTTCCGTTTCACTGACGTGGGAAGATCATTCGGACAACGAAACCACTTACGAAGTGTATCGCTCTGCCGATAGCACAACGTTCACCAAAATTGCAACGCTTCCTGCCAACAGTAATGCCTATACGAACGTGGATCTGACTGATTTCACCACCTACTATTATTATGTGGTCGCCACTAATAACGCGGGGTCCGGTGCGAAAAGTAATACGCTTGTCGTCAGGGCAGGCAACAATGCACCGGTTATTACGGGTCTGCAAGATGTGCTGGTAAAAGCGACAACAAGCACAAACATGCCGTTTACAGTTACCGATGATGCGGGCGACGTGGTAACAGTAACATTGCAAAGCAATCCGGGATTTGTGTCACTCCAGGGCGGCGGCGCCAATTATGTTTTAAAAATCAGTCCCGACAGGGAAAAAGCCGGAACCTACAGCGTAGTTGTCACCGCAAAAGACAATTACAACAAAGTTACCGCCGACACCGTGTCGATATTTGTAGGCGATCAGCAAACCCGGTCCGTATTGGTGAGCTTTGGCAACGGCAGCGTACAGGCCGGAAGGTTCTGGAACACCTGGTCGAACGCTCCTTCAGATAGTGCCGTTTTAAGTGGAGTAAAAGATGAGTTGGGTATCGCCACCTCCATGAGCATCACAGCTGTTAACCGGTGGGACAGCATCACCACCATGGGCCACATCTCTGGAAATAATTCCGGTATTGTACCCGACCAGGTATTGCAAACAGGTTGGAGGGACACTGCCAATGCAAAAGAGCTGCTTATTTCCGGGCTGGATCCGTCAAAACAATACAACCTGGTTTTTGTGGGAAGCCAGAACGAAGGCATCAATGCCGAAGCGCAATACACCTCGGGCAGCCAAACCGCACACCTGAATGCGCGATACAACACGAACCAGGCCGCAACGCTCAGTTCGCTGATACCTGTAAACGGACAAATTGCTGTAAGGATCAGCCGCATGGGATCAAGTCCGGTATTGTACCTGAATGGCCTCGTGATCCAGGAATATGAACAGTCGGTGCTCATGCTGAGCCCCGATAACCTTTACGGGGAAGCGTTGGACAGATCGACAGTAAAACTTACGTGGTCCGACAGAACAAATAAAGAAGCTGCGGCTGATGGATATGAATTGGGAAGAGCAACCGATTCGCTGTTTTCACAAAACGTCCATTGGATTTACCTTCCCGCCAGCACTGTGGAATACAGGGATACAGGTTTGGATGCCAACACAGAATACTGGTATGCGGTGCGTGCAAAAAATGGTTCGGATCATTCAGCATTCAGCAGGCGCATACATGTTACCACCCCGGAATCAATAGTGTATGTGAATTTCAACGTAACAGTTGCTGATGCACCGGCGCCATGGAACAATCTTAGAACACTGCCGCTGTCAACTTTCACCGCGCCCAATCTCAAGGATCAATCGGGTAAAGCCACCAGCATGGCGCTTACGCTTGAAAAAATATTCGAGGGAGAATTTACGGGAGGTGTGAACACCGAAAACAACAGTGGCGTTGTTCCCGACAATGTGCTGACGGCGAACTATTGGCTGGATAACGAACAGTTAAGTGAGTTCCGCTTATCGGGACTTAATCATGGAAAGCATTACAGGGTAGGTTTCATCGGAAGTTCGTCGCCGAGGGAGTGGCCCAAAGGAAATTATACGGCAAAATATAGTGTGCACGACCGGGCGGTTTACCTGAATTCATGGGAGAACAGCACCAAGGTTGTGTATATTGATGACATTGCCCCGGATCCCGATGGCAAGTTAATGCTGGACTTCTCGACGGCACCGGAGGGTAAATATGGATTCAACTCGGGAATAATCATCCAGGAGTACAGTTTCAACCCCGATGAACCGATCGATACGATCGCTAATCCTAATCCGCCCGACACAGTCATTAATCCTAAACCACCAGATACACCGGTCAATCCCAATCCTCCGGACACTACTGTTACTAATCCCCCGGATACTACCGGTAATCCTAATCCTAACCCTCCGGATACCACCGTTAATCCTGATCCTCCCGACACGGATACCATTCCGGTGGACAGTGTACCGGACGATCGGCTGGTTGCCTATCCGAATCCGTTTGGCGGGGAGGTGAGGTTCATGTTCGACAACCACCAGGCTACGGATAAGTTAACGCTGGAGATATACGACAGTTATGGGCGGATCACCTACCGGCAAAACATCGGTACGCGACCGGCAGGTAAGAATGTTATTGTCGTGAATGCGATAGCCGCGAAATTAAAAACGGGGTTATACATTGCGACGCTGAAGGTCAATGGAAAAGTATATCAGTCAGTAAAAATCGTACGACGATAAGTGCTTCAATATTTAAAAAGTCCCGGCCAGATTATGTTTGAGCTTCGGATACCGTTGTATCAAAATAATTGAGTTTTTCTTTATATTGCTTCTGGGATTTATTGAACGTTAAGGCACCGTATGAAGTATCAGCAGACTTGCACGTGATATTTATTCCACGCAGATTACCCATTATTTTAAACCCTACTAGCCCATTTTTGATGAAAACCTGCAAAGTTCTTTTTTTGCTGCTGGCGCCGCTGTGTAATATGGCACAGTCAGGCACACTGAATGATCCTTTTACTGCCTTAGGCCAGGCATGGAACGTTCCGGCATCGGGCGTCTATTATTTCAGTACCGGCGCCACTACATTTTCGACATACGTAGAAAGCGGAAGCGGATGGATTCTGGTTGCTTCCGGTAACAGGTCTACGGACGAAACCATTTATCCTTTCACCACTAATCTCACGCTTCAGTCAGACAAAATATTGCCGGCGACAGTGTACACCTCTGCGCTGGTTACTGCCGTAAGAATAAATGCAACTGGCGGACAGAACCTGCCATTTGATGTACAATCCACTAATTCGGTCGTTCTTGATAATTTACGAAATGACAGGAATCTTTCGTACAATTCAAATTATACGGCATGGACAGGCAGTGGAACGGCTTTCTTACTCAGAGGCTGCCCTTCTCGCAACGGCACGCTGAA
>CAMPGT010000058.1 GCA_946885665.1 uncultured Chitinophagaceae bacterium
GAACGATGCGCTGCCCCATGGATTCTTCCGTGAGCCATGACGCGCCGTTTTCGGCCACCACGAAATGTGCCCTGATGATGGCCAACTCTGCATTCTCGAAGCTATGCGGATCGTCATCGGTGTTGACGGGTTCGGCGATATCAACAAGTTCGGGCAGCGTCGTAACAAACCTTTTTGATGAATCATATTGTTCGGCGATCATCTTTTTTACATCATCAATGCCGTTAACTTCCACAACGTTGCCCCCAATAGTCTTAAATACTTCCATGAATTCAGCGATGGCATCTTCTTTGTTTCCGCTGAATACACTGATATCCGGGAGCTCCGATTTTTCGGGCTGGTTCTTTGCAACATCTGCTAATATTTTATCGCGGCTTTTCATTGTTTTCGTTGTCCTTTTTCTCGTTTTTACTGTACCAGGAGGAGAATGATTCTTTGGGCGCAGCGGGCATGTCGCGCTGTTTGTACCACGGGTTCAATCCATTTTTCGCAACAAAGGGAACATTCTGCAGCACCCACCTGCCTGCTTTGCCGCCGCTGTTGAATTTGCCGGGCGATGATAACGTCCAGGCCATGGCTTTCATGCCAAGCGCCTTGGCGTTGGTGGCGTATCCTTCCTTCACGATAACCTGCCGCCACTTGTACAGTTGCTCATGAATATTGATTTTTACCGGGCACACATTCGAGCACGAACCGCACAGCGTGGAAGCGAAGGGAAGGTCGGCGTGCTGCTTCATGTCGATGTTGGGGGCGAGGATGGCGCCTATAGGCCCCGAAATGGTGTTGTGGTAGCTGAGTCCGCCGCTCTTCCTGTACACCGGGCACGTGTTCATGCAGGCGCCGCATTTAATGCATTTCAATGATTCTCTGAAATCGGTGCGTGCCAATTGTTTCGTGCGGCCGGCATCAACGAGTATCAGGTGCAGTTCCTGCCCTTTACGGGGCTTTCGGTAATGGCTGGAATAAATCGTTATCGGCTGACCGGTTGCGCTTCTTGCCAGCAAGCGCAAAAAAACGCCGAGGTGCTTTTTCTGTGGCACCAATTTTTCGAGACCCATGGAAGCGATTTGCACTTCCGACAGGTGTGCGCCCATGTCGGCGTTGCCTTCATTCGTGCATACCACGTATTCGCCGGTTTCTGCAACGGCAAAATTCACTCCTGTCAATGCTGCGCGCCGCGTGAGAAATACGTTTCGCAGATGTTTGCGCGCCACTCTTGTCAGCAAGGTAGGATCAGATAATCCTTTTTCCGTTCCGAGGTGTTCATGAAAAAGTTCGCCGATCTCTTCTTTGCGTTTGTGTATGCACGGCAGTACGATGTGACTGGGTGGTTCGTTGTCTATTTGCTGGATATATTCACCCAAATCCGAATTGACCACTTCAATGCCGCGTTCATGGAGATATTCATTTAAATGACATTCTTCGGTGAGCATGGACTTGCTCTTCACCATCTGGTCTATTTCCTTCGCTTTGAGGATGGAGTACACAATTTCATTGTGCTCCTTTGCATCGGCCGCCCAGTGCACCTGCACGCCATTCTTGACCAGGTTCGCTTCGAATTGCACCAGGTAATCGTGAAGGTTGGAGATGACATTTCTTTTGATCGCGGAGGCAGCTTCACGCAACTGTTCCCACTCGGGAATTTTCTTTGACGCCAAATCTCTTTTCGCCCTGATGTACCACAAGGCGCCATCGTGCCAGTTCACCCGTTCCTCATCTTTTATAAATCCGGCAGCCAGTGCCGCGTGATCTTTCGTACTCATAAGGAAGCGTTTAAAATTTCAGCGATGTGTACGATCTTCACCCCGCTTTTTTTCCTGTGCAACAGTCCTTCCATGTGCATCAGGCAGGAGAGATCG
Source organism: uncultured Chitinophagaceae bacterium (assembly GCA_946885665.1). The sequence goes on from CAMPGT010000058.1 coordinate 1,860, forward strand.
GAAGAAGTAATAAATTCTGCTCCATTCTTTTCGTGATCGGCAACGCGGTCCTTACCCATTTTTGCTGACACGGCTTCTTCCGCCACACAAAATACGCCGCCAAAGCCGCAACATTCATCTTCCCTGTCGAGCGAAACCTGCTCCAATCCCTTCACCATGTTCAGCAACTGCTGCGGCTTTGAAAAAGGCGGTGCATTCAGCTCGCTCATTTGCGAAAGATGCAATCCGCGCAGGCCATGGCAACTGTGGTGAATGCCTACTTTGTGAGGGAAGCTGGCGTCCAGCTTCTCCACTTTTAATACGTCGGTAAGGAACTCTACAAGCTCATATATCTTTCCGCGAATATTTAGCGCCGCATCTTCGTGATCAGGTGAATGGAGATGGTCCTTCACATGCAGCACGCAGCTTGCAGATGGCGCAACAATGTAATCGAACGATGAAAAGTTTTCAATGAAGAGTTCATTGCAATCGTGCGACAGGTGTTCGAATCCTGAATTGGCCATTGGCTGCCCGCAGCAAGTTTGCCTTACCGGATAAATAACATCAACGCCCAGTTTCTGCAGCAGTTGAAGCGTGGCCCTTGCTGCATTGGGATAAAACTGGTTAACATAACATGGTATAAAAAGTCCTACTCTCATAACTGTTTCTTTCTTCCCATTGCGGTAACGAGGACGGCCAGTGCAATGATCACTCCGACCAGCGCCAGAAGGTACATATATCCTGTGAAAAAATCGGGGTTTACCGGCGTGGCATTCGGCGATTTCATTTCATATTCCGGGATGATGCCGCTGAATAAATAGGCTTGGGCCATCACGATACAGCAGATGAAGACCAGCATGATGAAGCTGTGCTTCACGGTTAAGCGGAACAATTGTGATTCTTTGCCCAGCAATTGTCCCGCCGCTGCGGCCACTGCAATGGATTGCGGAGATATCATTTTGCCTACCACGCCGCCGGATACGTTAGCAGAAACGGTTACCACCGGATCCACACCAATGGATGTGGCCGTTGCAGCCTGCAGTTTGCCGAACAAGGCGTTTGCAGAAGTGTCGGAGCCCGTAATGAATACGCCGAGCCACCCCAGCACCGGTGCAAAAAACGGAAACATGAAGCCTGTGCTGGCCAATGCTTCGGCGATGGTGAGCGTGATGCCTGAATCGTTGACGATGTAGGCAAACGCGAGCACCGCCGCAATGGTGATGATGGCATATTTTAACTGGCCGAGCGTGGCCACGAAAAGCTTTCTTGCTTCCGAAAATTTTAATCCCACCAGTGGCACCGATATCAGCGCGGCGATCAGTATGGAAGTGCCCGCCGCAGACAGGTAGTTAAATTTAAAAATGTGTGGAATGGCTTTGCCATTTCTGTCGATGATGGCATTATGGATGCCGGGGACCTCAAACTGGAACTGGCCGACGTAGTTAAACAGGTTTTTTATCGGCTGCATGCCCCACGCTATGATCATGATGGTAAGCAGGATGAATGGCGACCAGGCCCTGAGAATTTGTCCGCTGGTGTATTTGTTTTCCACTGCGATGGTTGGTTCCACTTCGTTTTCAAACCGCCAGATGGTTTTGGGTTTCCAGAATTTAAGAAAGATAATGAGGCTGATGATGGAACCCACGCCGGCGATAACATCGGGCAATGCAGGGCCCAGGAAATTTGAAGTGAACCATTGCAGGAGCCCGAAGCTGAGGCCGCATACGAGGATCGCCGGCAACACTTCTTTTGCTTTTTTCACGCCTGCCATAATGATGACGAGGTAAAAAGGCAGCAGTATGGAAAGAATGGGAAGCGTGCGGCCCACCATTTGCGAAATCGCGTTTTCGGGGATGGACGTCACCTGCGACGCCACCGTGATCGGAATGCCGATGGCCCCGAAGGCAACCGGGGCGGTGTTGGCGATGAGACAGATGCTTGCAGCGTAAAGAGGGTTGAAGCCGAGCCCCACAAGCATCGCCGCAGTGATGGCGACAGGTGCGCCAAAGCCCGCCGTACCTTCGAGAAACGATCCGAAGGAGAAGGCGATCAGCAGCGCCTGCAACCTTCTGTCGGGCGTAATGGATGCCATGAAGTGCCTGATCACTTCAAACTGCCCGCTTTTCACCGTGATGTTAAACAGGAACACGGCGCAAATAATGATCCAGCAAATAGGGAACAGGCCGTACAATGCACCGTTGGCAGCGGAAAGAAGTGCCAGGTTCACAGGCATGCGGTACACGAGCACGGCAATAAGAATGGCGATAACAGTAGCCGCAATGCTGACTTTATAGCCCTTCATTTTTTTGATGATGAGCCCCCAGAAGATAAAGAGCACGGGCACTACAGCGAGCAATGCAGATAAAGCGATACTGTCGAATGGGTCAATAACTTGTTTCCAGTCCATTATGTTCAGGCAATCGTAAAGACATCGAATATATTAACTTCTGCAAAACATTCAGCAGGAAACATTGTAACTTCAAGTGCAACCTGATCAACGATGACAACATCACCGCAAAATCATTCGCGCCGAAACTTCCTGAAAAACTCTTTGCTGTCCGGAATGTTATTGCCGCTTGCAAAAGGAAATCCATTCGCCACAACGTACAACTGGCCTGCAAAACCTTTACAGGTGCACATCTTTTCCAAGCATCTGCAGTTTCTCAATTATGAAGATCTTGCAGATGCTGCAAAAGAAATGGGATTCGACGGCGTTGATCTCACCGTGAGGCCCAACGGGCATGTGCTGCCCGAACGCGTGGAAGAAGATCTTCCAAAAGCCGTTGCCGCGCTGCAAAAAGCCGGCTTGCCGCCTTTGATCATGACAACGGCGGTGGATGACCCCCGGGATGCCATCGACAAAAAAGTGATCGAAACCGCTTCCAGGCTGGGTATAAAATATTACCGGATGAACTGGTTCGATTACAGGCAGGGCGTGAGCATGCCGAAGCAGATCGCGCAATTTGCGAAGCAAATAAAGGAACTCAGCCAGATGAACCGGCAATATGGTGTTACGGGCGTGTACCAGAATCATGCGGGAAGAGGCGTGGGTTCTTCGATGTGGGAGGTGTGGCAGCTATTGAAAGAAGCAGACAAACAGCACATGGGATCGCAGTATGACATCAGGCACGCCATGGTGGAAGGCGCCAACTCGTGGCAGAATGGACTTGAGTTGATCCACAACGACATCAAATCCATAACGGTTAAAGACTACAACTGGAAACAAAAAGGCGATAAATGGGAAGTGAACGACGTGCCAATAGGTGAGGGCATGATCGATTTTAAAACCTATTTCGGCCTGCTGAAAAAGTACGACATCGACGTGCCGGTTTCACTGCACATTGAATACGACCTCGGCGGTGCGCAACATGGGGCCACTTCCATTTCCGTTGATAAAAATGTTGTGTTCGATGCCATGAAAAAAGACCTGGCAAAGATCCAGGAACTTTGGCAACAGGCCTAACTTTCTCCTCATGATCAAAATCCGTAACACCGCCGCCATAACTTTTTTTTCTCTGATGGCATTTGCCTGTCATGACGCGCGCAAACCTGTTCGTCCGCTGGATGTGTGGGTTTTTCATTCGGTGCTCGACAGGCATCCACGGATGCTGACCATTGCTCTCGATTCATCGATGTATGCAGCATATGATCTTGCGCATTGTACTTTATACAAGGTTTGGAAAGGAGGCGTGCGCCTCGAGGGAGCGCCTTACACCAATAAAAAAAATGTGCAGCCGGTTACATGGGGAACATCTTACAGCGACACTTTATTGAACAAATGGACCGTGCAAAAAGACGGCAGGAGCGATAGCTTTCAACTGTTCGGCAAGGGGTATCGTTTGTCGGATAACCAGGTGTATTTAAAATACCTGGTGGTGTTGTCGACAAACGATTCGATAATAATAGAGGAACGCCCTGAATTTGTAAGGAACGATGAAGGGATGCCGGGCTTTGAAAGAACGTTCACTGTTACCGGCGTTCCTCCAGGTTTTGAAATAGGCCTGCACAGCGGGGCGGAGACTTTCATTTTAAAAAGCAATGCGGCCGCAAAGATTGTAAAATGGTTTGCGCCGCTGGGCGCACAGAAAGCGCCTGACTATGCCGGCGAATACGATCACAAGGGCAGGTACTGGATGGAAAAAAGCGATTGTTTTACGTGTCATGAAATCGATAGAAACACTGTAGGTCCGGCGTTGCGCGACATCGCACTGAAATACCAGGATGATGAAGGCGGCGCCGCGCATCTCGTCACCAAAGTGAAAAACGGTGGTACCGGCGTGTGGGGAAACAAGGTGATGAATGCGCATCCGGGCCTCACGGAAAATGAGATCAGAACGATGCTCGACTACATACTTTCTCTCAAACCTTCAACAACAGCGGGCAACATTTCAGCTGTAGATGATCAGGTAACGGAGAAGAACGTGTATCCCGGATTTGGTGCGCCCGTTAGCGGCGTGCACCCGAGCTATAGCGTGCAGACAATTCACAAAGCTAATTTTCAACCGAAGGTTGGCGGACTTGCATTTTTACCTGATGGCAAATTGCTGGTGACAACCTGGGACACCGTTGGTGGTGTGTATTTGCTGGACCATGTTGAAACCGGCGACACTAATAAGATCACGGTAAAGCGCATTGCATCGGGTCTCGCCGAACCGCTGGGCATCACAACCGTGGGCGATGACATTTATGTTTTGCAAAAACAGGAACTCACGAAACTGGTGGATAACGATGGTGATGAAATCATCGATGAGTACCAAACGATTTGCAATGCGTGGACGGTAACAGGCGATTTTCATGAATTTTCGTTTGGCCTGGTGTATAAAGAGGGATATTTCTACGCCACGCTTTCTATGGCGATGAGGTTGATGGCGCATGAACGGCAACAACCCGATCGCGGCAAGACAGTCAAAATTGCCATGGACGGCAGCTACGAATGGCTGAACTACGGCTTGCGCACACCAAACGGAATAGGCGTTGGCCCGGATGGCGAGTTGTTCGTTACCGATAACCAGGGCGAGTGGGTGCCGGGCAATAAGCTCATTCACGTGAAGAAAGGTGATTATCATGGCATGCGATGGGATTATTACGACAGTGTGCCCGATGCACCGCCGCCGCTTGCGCAGCCGGCGATATGGTTGCCCGAGGATGAGATCGCCAATTCACCTTCGCAGCCGGTGCTGGTCACTGCGGGCCCTTACAGGGGTCAGTTGTTGCATGGCGACGTTACCTATGGCGGAATACAAAGAGATTTTTTGGAAAAGATAAATGGGCAGTACCAGGGAGCAGTGTTTCCCTTTACACAGGGTTTGGAAGCGGGCGTGAACCGTTTGAGTTTTGGTCCCGATGGAGCATTGTACATTGGTGGCGTGGGGATGGTGGGCGGATGGAGCTGGAAGGAAAAGCAATCGGGTTTGCAGCGGATGTATGATAATGGCCGACCTGTTTTCGAGATGCTTGCCGTTCGTGCAAAGCCGAAGGGTGTAGAGATCGAGTTGACGCAGCCCCTTGCTGATGACTACCGGTTAGGAATAAGCGACGTATTGGTTCAGCAATGGTGGTATGTTCCCACTAAAAATTATGGTGGCCCGAAAAAAGATTTCGAAACGTTGCGCATTAGCAAACTGGAATTATCTGCCGACAGGAAACATGTTTACTTTGAGTTACCGGAAATGAAGAAGGGAAGGGTAATTTATATTCGGCTGCCCCGTGATATGAAGAGCGCCGGCGGCCTTGCCTTATGGGCCGGTGAGGCGTGGTACACGATGAATGAGGTGCCGGGGGCATAGGTGAAACGGGAGACGGGAGAAGTTTTGCCCGAAGGCAACTGTATCCCCCGCTGGCGGGGGTGGCGCGAAGCGCCGGGGGTGGACCAGCAAAAAACAAACAAAAAATCTCAATGAACAGGAAAGAATTTTTTGCGCAGTCGGGCACACTGCTTTCATCCATGATGATAGGCAGCGCTGCCACCGAAAAACTTACGCCCACAATGAACAAACCATCCATAGAAGTCAAAAAAGTAAACGCCAATTTCGAGCGGGAGCCGCTGTATCCATACCGCTTCAAAGGAAGCGCAATTGCTGAAGCCTGGCAACCGGCAGCCTACCTTGAATCTGCATCAGGCAAAAGCGCCATCGGCCTGGGCACGCAGAGCGTGCTGTGGTCGGATGCAACGGTGTTCCTGAATCATTCCGTCAGCGGCGGCAATGCATTAATGTTTGCCTTAACAGAGCGCGCACTGCAATTGATGAAAGGCAAATCATTCACCGACCCTGTTTCGCTGCTCGATGAACTGTTGCCGCAGCTATACGAATACGGAAAGAAAATAACCGGGAATGAAAAGCTTCGCAAAACATTTGCATTGAACGCTCTTGTGCCGGTTGATAATGCCGCATGGCTGCTATACGCTGCCGAAAACAAAATGAAGAATTTCGACGAGATGATGCCATCGGCTTACAAACCAGGCCTTTCTCACCGGCATGAAAAAGTGGCGAGCATGCCCTCGTTCAGCGTGGGCGCAGATGTACGGCAGATAAAAGAATTCGCCGACCAGGGATATTTTATCATGAAGCTGAAGATCGGCTCGTCGGGAACGCAGCAGGAAATGCTGGAAAAAGATATTGCCTTTTTAACGGCCGTGCACAAAGCGATTGGCCACTATGAAACGCCTTACACGAAAAGCGGAAAAATTCCTTACTATTTCGATGCCAATGAGCGATATGATGAAAAAGAAACGTTGCTCCGTTTTCTTGACCACGCAAAAAAAATCGGCGCATACGACCAGATCGCGGTGGTAGAAGAGCCTTTTGGAGAACGAAACAAAAGTTATGTGGGCGATATCGGCATCACCATCGCTGCCGATGAAAGTGCGCACACCGTAGATGATGCTGCCGAACGCATCGAACAGGGCTACCAGGCTATTGCAGTTAAGGCAGTGGCCAAAACACTGAGCATGACAATCAAGATCACGCAGCTTGCGCACGAGAAAAAAATTCCCTGCTTCTGCGCCGATCTTACCGTCAACCCCATACTTGTAGATTGGAACAAGAATGTGGCCGCACGCCTGGCGCCATTTCCCGGTATCACCGTTGGTCTCCAGGAAACCAACGGGCACCAATATTATAAACATTGGGACACGATGATGTCCTACCATCCGCGTGCAAATGCCGGTTGGACGGTAACAAAGAAAGGCGTGTATGAAACCGGCAGGCAGTTTTACGAAGAAAGCGGCGGAATATTCTATCCTTCACCGCATTACACCGATTTATTTAAGGAAGAAAGCTGATTTGCGCGGTATTGTTTTTGCAACTGTTCTTCCGGTTTTATGCCGCCCATCTGTCGCGGCGATACCCGTGATATTTTCTTCAATCAAATAAACTGGTAATATGAACAAGAATAATTCAAACGATCCGCGGCACCAGGCAGACAAGGAAAACGCAGCTAAACGCGGTGACAAAGCTGACGTGGAAAAGGCACACAAGCAAGCCGATCGCGACATCGCGAATGATGCCGAATTGAGTGCACATTCTCCGAACGACGACCTCGATGAAGGAGAAAGCGCAAGATTGGGTGAAAATGAAAACGGCCTTGCGTAAGATCGCATGAAACGGGTTGTGCGTGCCGCGTGTTCGATTAATTTGCACCTGTTATGGTGAACGCGATAATAGATAGAGGCCTGAACCTGCTTCCCTCGGGAGGTGAAGTATATTACATTCCCGGGGTATTCAGCCGCGATGAAAGCAATGAATATTTCAACGAGTTGTTTTCAGATGTGAGGTGGAAGCAGGAGCCGGTAAAGATATTTGGCCGCGAAATGATGCAGCCGCGCCTAACGGCATGGCATGGCGATACGGACAAGCCTTACACGTACTCCGGGCTAACGATGGAAGCCGCTGCGTGGATCCAACCGCTGATGCGGATGAAAAAAGTTGCGGATGAATATTCAGGGGTGGTCAGCACCAGCGCTTTGTTGAATTTATATCGCGATGGCAATGATGGACTGGGTTGGCACCGCGATAATGAAAAGATGCTTGGTCCAACGCCGGTTATTGCTTCCATCAGCCTTGGCGCCGAAAGGATATTCAAGTTGAGGAGGTATGATGATAAAAAAGAAGTTATTGCTATTGTTTTGGAACCGGGCAGCTTACTCATCATGAAGGGGAAGAGCCAGCAATGCTGGGAACATTGCGTGCCGAAGTCGAAGAGCGTTAGCGGCGCGCGGATCAATGTGACGTTTAGACAACTTACTCCATCGGGCGTGCAGCGTCCGTCTTACTAAGAAAGAAGCCCATGTCGCGGCCCTTATCTATCAACAGCGTGGCGAAAAGGGAAATACTTCCACCAATCACACCGTCAAGAAACCGCATCGCAGATGCCACCCAAATTTCAAGGTTGCTATAACCCATTGTCGAGAAGCTCACGATCAGTACCGTTACACAACCGATCTTCAGCGCGCCCTGCCATTTAAACAGCGTTACCGCAATACAAACCAGGAACAGGGCAAGGAAAATGGAAAGAAAGGAGTGCTTTAACAACATCACCGCAAATCCACCGATCACGGCCCCTACAAAGGTGCCCAGCAAACGGTCGCGCATCAGGTTTTTCGAATTGGCTGGCAGGTCGTCAAAAACCACCACGGCCGTTACGCCCGCCCATATGCCGCTGAGATAATCGTTTGGGAAACCGAATATTGCGCTGATGGAGTACCCTGCAAAATAGCTGAGCAATATGACCGAGGCGAGAACAATTGCCCGGAAGACAATGCTCAGTTTCTCTTTTACTTCAGTTATGCTCATACCTTAGGTTATCATAAGCCGTACCACTTTCAATTTGTCAGGTTGCACAGGTGTAGGTAGGCATGGCCGTTAAAATCGAATTAAAATGAACAGCACGTGCCGCCTTTTAACATTTCCAACCTACTAGGAATGGGGAACCGGGCGTTAACAAAACGATAAGTGATAATCGTTCGTTTTTTAATTATTTTTGAAGGAATCGACTGTTTTATTACATAGTTATTATTATAATCGATTAAAATTTGCTTCATACCTAAACCGTGAACACTAAAAGCATCGTACAAATACTCGTTTGTATCCTGTTGGGGTACGTGGTCAGGGCCACGGAAGCCGCCAATTGTTACCCCGTTCTTGCAAAACATTTTCCCGGACTAACCATCGCAGAAGGTGGCAATGTGACGGCAAAACCTGCGGACGGGCAGATGTTCAGCAGCCAGCCGCCGCCCAAAAAGGACATAAAAATCAAGGCACGGTTCCGGCCCTCTTCCAACTTCCCTACGACCTTCGCGGTTCCCGTAGAGAATAATTCGGGCAACTGGAATTACCTGACGAAAACCCTGGACAATCAGGGTAAATATTGGATACCTCCTTTTTATTACATTTTCCTCTTCAGGCTAACGCTCTTCTGAGCCTTCATCGAAATCCTCATTTAAGATTGGTTTTAATGTGCATGCCCTGTTCTTAATCTTTGAGGCATGCCTGCAGCACAGCTATTTATTGAAGTTATTATTAAACGTATATCGGGATGAAAAAGGTCCATTTTATTTATTTACTGTCAGCAGTGTATTTGACAGGATGTTTTGCCAAGGGAAATGTAAAAACCGAAGAAAAGGCGCTGGAGTTGCCCGTGTTGAAGCTGGAGCCGGTGGATACGGTGCTGCATAAATCATATGTGGCCACCATTAATGCCTGCCAGAATGTGGAGCTGCGCGCCAAAGCATCGGGCTTCCTCGAACAGATATTAGTGGATGAGGGTGAGTTCGTAAAAAAAGGGCAGCTACTGTTTAGGCTGAACGACGCAGAGTTTAAAGTGCAGATGTCGGAGGCAACGGCGTTCCTGTCGAGCGCGAAGGCCGAGGCAAAAGCTGCCGAAGTCGAAGCCGGCAGGGTGAAGACGCTGGTTGACAAAAGTATCGTCTCTCCTTCTGAGCTTGACCTGGCAAAGGCGCGGCTGGCCGCGGCCAACGCGAAAATCGAGGAAGCAAAGGCACGCGAGGAGAAGGCGCGCATCCGCCTGTCGTACACGGCGGTTCGCGCACCTTTCGACGGCATCATCGACCGCATTCCGCATAAGCTTGGCAGTTTGATAGCCGAGGGCACATTGTTGACAACCGCGTCAGACATCAAGACGATGCATGCTTACTTCAAAGTGTCGGAAAGAGAATACCTGAATTTCATCAAGAGCGGAAAAGCAGGGGAGAGGCTTGGCCAGTCTGTCGGCCTCATCCTCGCCGATGGAGCATCGTATGATTTCAAGGGCCGCATCGAAACGATGGAAGGCGAATTTGAGCCGGGCACAGGGTCCATCGCGTTTCGCGCCAGCTTTCCTAACCCCCACCGTTTGTTGAAACACGGCGCCAGCGGAAAGATCAAGCTCACATCAGTAGTTACCGATGCATTGATGATCCCGCAAAAAGCCGTATTCGAGATCCAGGATAAGAACTATGTATTTGTTATCAACAAAGACAATACAGTGAACATGAAAAGCTTTGAACCCGATGCGCATGTGGAAGATTTCATTCTTGTAAAGTCGGGGCTCTCGGCCAACGACAACATCATTTATGAAGGTGTGCAAAACGTAAAGGAGGGATATAAGATCATTCCGCGTTTCATCACGATGGATAGTTTGCTGGCAGGTAGCTAACGAAGAAAGAGAAAGAAACATCCCTGGATTCAAAATTAAAGACATGCTTGAATTGTTTATCAGGCGGCCCGTGTTGTCGCTGGTTATTTCGTTGTTGGTCGTATTGCTGGGAGTGCTTGCCTTATTCAGGCTGCCTGTAACGCAATTTCCCGATATCGTTCCGCCTTCGGTTGTGGTTACCGCAAGCTACAACGGCGCAAACGCCAGCGTTTGTGCCAAGGCGGTAGCAACACCGCTCGAGCGTGCCATCAACGGCGTGCCGGGCATGACGTACATGAACTCTGTAAGCAGCAACAATGGCGTTACCCTGATACAGATATTTTTTGAGGTGGGCACCGACCCCGACCAGGCGGCGGTGAACGTGCAGAACCGCGTAACAACGGTGCTCGATGAATTGCCGGAAGAAGTGATCAAGGCCGGCGTCACCACCGAGAAGGAAGTGAACAGCATGCTTCTCTATCTGAACGTGATGAGCCGCGACAGCACCGTAGACGAAGAGTTCATTTACAATTTTACGGACATCAACATCCTGCAGGAACTGAAACGTATCGATGGCGTGGGTTTTGTTGACATCATGGGCGCGCGCGACTACTCCATGCGCGTATGGCTTAAGCCCGACAAGCTGCTTTCTTACAATATTTCGACAGAAGAAATTATTGATGCGCTGCGGCAGCAGAACATCGAAGCCGCTCCCGGCGTAACAGGCGAGAACTCCGGTAAAGACAGCCAGGCCAAACAATACGTGCTGACCTACACCGGTAAGTTCAATACCCCCGAGCAATACCGGAACGTTGTATTGCGCGCCGACAACGACGGATCCATATTGCGACTGAAGGATGTGGCCGAAGTTGAATTTGGAACCGTTAGCTACGACATGGTGTCGAAGACCGACGGCCGTCCCTCTGCATCGATCATGGTGAAGCAACGGCCGGGTTCGAATGCGCAGGAGGTGATCACGAACATCAAGGAGAAAATGCAGGAACTCGAGGCCACTACGTTCCCTCCGGGTATGATCTACAATTATGCGTACGACGTTTCGCGTTTCCTTGATGCAAGTATTCATGAAGTGCTGCGTACATTGGTCGAGGCATTTATCCTCGTATTTATCGTGGTGTTTATTTTCCTGCAGGATTTTCGTTCAACCCTCATCCCGGCGCTCGCCGTACCGGTTGCATTGGTGGGTACTCTTGCCTTTATGCAGATGCTGGGCTTCTCCATCAATATACTTACCCTTTTTGCACTGGTGCTGGCCATTGGTATTGTGGTGGACAATGCCATTGTTGTGGTGGAGGCCGTGCATCTCAAGATGAACCGGTACCACATGAATGCGATGGACGCGACCATCCTTGCCATGAAGGAGATCGGCAACGCCATTGTTGCCATTACCCTAGTCATGGCGGCAGTATTCGTACCTGTCGCGTTTCTTTCCGGACCCGTCGGCGTTTTCTACCGGCAGTTTTCATTGACACTGGCAATGGCCATTGTGATTTCGGGTATCAACGCGCTTACTTTAACGCCTGCGCTTTGTGCGCTGCTGTTGAAGCATACCCCCGCCGGCAGGGAAAAGCCAGGTTTAATGCAGCGCTTTTATGCAGCATTTAATAAAGGCTATGATAAAACAGAAAAGAATTATGGCCGCATGGTGGGATGGATGGCGGGCAGGCGGCTGGTGACCGTGTTAATACTGGTGGTTTTTTGTCTTATTACCTGGGGCACCGCAAGTCTGTTGCCTTCCGGATTTATTCCGGCAGAAGACCAGGGAATGATTTACGTGAACGTGACCACGCCGCCCGGCTCAACAGTGGAGCGTACGGAAGAAGTGCTCAGTTCGATCCAGCGGGCCATTGGCAGTGATGAAAGCATCGAAAACATCAGCACGCTCGCTGGTTACAGCCTCATGAGCGACGTTACCGGTGCATCGTACGGGATGGCCATGATCAACTTAAAAAGCTGGGACGAAAGAACACGTTCGGTACCCGAACTGATAGCAGTGTACCGCGAAAAAACAAAGCTCATTGCGGATGCGGCGATAGACTTTTTTGAACCGCCAACCGTGCCGGGATTTGGTAATGCCGGCGGTTTCGAACTGCGGTTGCTGAATAAAAACCGTAATACCGATCTGGCGGCTACTGCAAAAGTGTCTGAAGACTTCCTGCACGCATTGAATATGCACCCGGCATTGGAAGGCGCCTTCAGCAGTTTCGATCCTAATTTTCCGCAGTACCTCATTCATATCGACCAGGAGATGGCTGCGAAGCAAGGTGTATCGATTGAAAGGGCAATGACCACATTGCAAACCCTGCTTGGCAGTTATTACGCCACCAATTTTATCCGCTTCGGGCAAATGTATAAAGTGATGCTGCAGGCATTGCCCGAATACCGCGCCACGCCCGAGGATGTTCTGAAATTATATGTAAAGAATGATAAAGGAGAGATGGTGCCCTATGCCAATTTCATTCGCATGGAAAAAGTGTTTGGTCCCGAGCAGATCACTCGCTACAACATGTACACTGCGGCGATGATCAACGGCGATGCTGCCGAGGGATATACCAGCGGCGAGGCCATTGAGGCCATTCGCCAGGTCGCCGACAGCACGCTGCCGCGCGGCTATACCTACGAATGGAGCGGAATGACGCGCGAACAGATCATTTCGGGTAACCAGGCGGTTTTCATTTTTATCATCTGCCTTGTATTCGTTTACCTGTTGTTGGCTGCACAGTACGAAAGCTTTGCATTGCCGCTGGCAGTAATACTTTCATTGCCGGCCGGCACTGCAGGAGCGTTTGGGCTGCTCTTATTAGCCGGGCTTGAAAACAATATCTATGCACAGGTGGCGCTGGTCATGCTTATCGGGTTGCTGGGAAAGAATGCAATTCTTATCGTTGAGTTTGCCATCCAGCGGCGCAAAGAAGGCTTGCCAGCATTGGCGGCTGCGCGCGAAGCGGCTGTGTCGAGACTGCGGCCGATACTGATGACATCCTTCGCGTTTATTGCGGGATTAATTCCGCTGTGTATAGCCGACGGCGCGGGCGCCATGGGTAACCGGTCCATCGGTACCGCCGCAGCGGGAGGAATGTTAACAGGTACGTTGTTCGGTATCTTCCTGATACCCGGATTATACGTGCTTTTTGCCTCGCGCAAAAAAGCAAAAGAACAGCAGACGCATAAAAATAAACAGGCGATGCCTGAACTGCATCCTAACCAGGCAGTGTAATAAAATAAGAAAAGCTTGAATGAGATGAACAGCAGGAAGTATTTTTTATTGACAGTAGTGGGTGTATTGTTTTTTTACGGCTGCAAAGTGATGGAACCGCAACCATTGCCTGCTGTAACACCAATGCCGGCACAGTTCGACACCGCCATAAAGGAGCAGGATACTTTTGCATTGGAGTTCTCAACATTTTTCCCTGATCCGTATTTGGTAGAGCTGATCGACTCTGCTTTAAAAAATAACAATGACCTCAATATCGCCTTGCAACGGATCTCGAGGGCCGAGGCCCGGCTGACAGGCAGGAAGGGCGCGATGCTACCGTCTGTTGATGCTGTTGTGAGCGGGGGCGGAGAGCGCTATGGCGACTACACAATGAATGGCGTCGGTAATTTCGATACCAATCTTTCGCCGAATATCAAAGAAGATCAACGCATTCCCACTGCCCCTACAACCGATATATTTGTCGGGCTGCGCAGCAGTTGGGAAATTGATTTGTGGGGCAAGTTGCGCCACAGGGAAAAAGCTGCCGCGGCCGGGCTGATGGCCACTCGCGAAGCAAGGCAGTTGATCGTTACCAACCTTGTTGCCAACCTGTCGCATCATTATTACGAGTTGCTCGCGCTCGATGCAGAGCTCGAAATAGTGAAAAAGAATATTGCTTTGCAGGAAGAGGAACTTGAGAT
>CAMPGT010000059.1 GCA_946885665.1 uncultured Chitinophagaceae bacterium
TGACCGAGTTTGAAGACTATCTTTCAAAATTCCCCAATGGGAAATATTCATTAGAGGCGCTGTATTATAAAAGCGAAATATACCTGAACCAGAAAAATTACGCGAAAGCTGCAGAAGGATATGAAGCTTTGGCCGACAGGGTGCCGCACAAGTTTGGTGAGAAATCGTTGCTGCAGGCGGCACGGCTGAACTTTTTTAATCTGAAGAATTACGAAAAGTCGGAAAAATATTTTACAAAGCTGAAGGAATTTGCGTCGGGCCAGGAGTCGAGGATGGAAGCGATGAGGGGCCTGCTGCGCAGCCAGTTCCAGTTGAAGAAATGGAGCGAAGCGGTAACCAATGCGAAGGACCTGCTCGATGAAAAGGCCGCCGGTACCGACGACAAGGTGCTCGCGAACATTGCCATCGCAAAATCGGCACAACTCGATAACAACTGCGAAACGGCTATTACGCACTACCGCATGGTTACCTCACTGAGTAAATCGGCTTATGGTGCAGAGGCGCGATATGAAATCGCGAACTGCCTGTTCAGCCAGAACAGGTATGCCGATGCCGAAAAAGCTGCATTCGATGTGATCAACAAATCCGGCTCTTATGAATTGTGGGTAACCAGGGCATACATCCTTCTTGGCGATATTTATTACAAGCAGAAGGACTATTTCAATGCGAAGGCTACGTACAAAAGTGTGGCGGAAAATGCAAAGCTGGAAGACCTGAGGCAGGAAGCAGACAGGAAACTGAAAGAAGTTACCGAGGAGGAAGCAAGAGGCAGCAAAGTGGAACAGTAAAATGCACAGTATCGTTTAAAAATGATTTTCAGGTTATAAACCATCTAATGAATAAAGCAGCAAAAATATTCCTGGTGACCATCCTGTTGGCAGCGGCATCTTATCCGGCGGTTGCACAGGATTCGAGCAAGAGGAGAACGATCGACATTACCTCCACCTTTAAACCCGAGCTTCGGGAATCGTCGAAGCTCAACTTCCAGGCATCGCCGGTCATCGCCGACACCGTGAGGCCGAGGTTAACCTACGATATCCCATCAGAAAATTTGTTGTTCAAATACCAGCCCGCCGAACTGAAGCCTGTTGCGCTTGAATCAGATACGCTGGGCGGCTGGGGCTACAGCAATTTCATTAAGGTGGGCATTGGCAACGTGCACCAGCCTTATGTAAAGGCCGGGTTTAGTTTTGGCGATGGAAAAAGCACCTTTATCAATATCTTCGGTGACCACTTTACGTCAAAAGGTGATCTGCCTTTCCAGAAGAACAGCCTCACGAAAGTTGGCGCAGCATTAACCTATAAAACACCCCGTAATCTTGAATGGAACGCCGGGTTGGGTTTCATCAGCGATGACTATTACCTCTATGGCTTCCGTCCCGATTCGTTAAAGTTTACAAAGGATCAGCTAAAACAAAGGTTCCAGACGATCGAAGGCAAAGTAAGTTTGCGCAACATCGTGCCCACAGAATTTGGCCTGAGCTACAATCCTTCCGCGAGAATTGCAGTATTCACCGATAACCACGATCCGAAAACGACGGAGGCAAATACCGTAGTGACACTTCCCGTTCAAAAGCGTTTCGGCAAAACCACCGCATTCGACCTCGGCCTCGTAGCCGATCTCACTAGTTTCAGGAATGAGGGCAATACACACAAAACGCAAAACAACAACGTATACATGATCAAGCCGACGGTGCTGTTGAAAACGCCTAACCTTTACCTGCATGCCGGTATTATGCCTTCGTGGGACATGGGCGTGTTTCACATGATGCCGAATGCGATGGCCGACATCACCACCAACGACCAGCGCTTCACTTTGCAATTGGGATGGATCGGCTATTATAATAAAGGTTCGTACCAGCGGTTCGCATCTGTCAACCCCTGGCTCGCCAAGCCGGATTCGCTGCTCAATACGAGGGTGCAGGAAGGATATGTGGGCTTTAAGGGCTCGGCCGGTGATCACTTTAGCTATTCGGCAAAAGTGGGCTACCAGCAGCATAAGAATATCCCGCTGTTCGTCAACGACATGAACGACGGAAAAACATTCGGGATCATTTATGAAGAAAAACTGAACATGTTTCAGTCGCACGTGGAAGCGGAATACCGTGTAGGAGAAAAGTTCAGCGCGAAAGGAACTGTAAACTGGAACATTTTCAAAGTGGAGCAGGAGAAAAAAGCCTGGGGAATGATTCCCATTGAATTGAATACATCATTGCGCTGGCAGTTACTGAAGGATCTTTTCTTCAGGGCCGACCTGTGGGCGTGGGACGGACCGCGGTACCGCGGTAAGGACGGTGATTCGTTTAAAGGCGAGGGCGCTTTCGACCTCAATGCGGGCGCCGAATTCAGAATAACAAAAAATTTCAACGTCTGGCTGCAGATGAATAATATCATGAACAACAGGTACGAACGGTGGAACCAGTATGAGGTGTTTGGCTTCAATATCCTCGGAGGTATTGTATATTCGTTCAACCAATAGTCAGCATGGTAGAATTGGTGAAAACATACCTGCTCCAGCATAACAGCATCAGCATACCCGGCCTGGGTACCATTTATGTTGAGCGAATTCCCGCGCAATCCGATTTTGTGAACCGGCAGTTGCTGCCGCCGGCATACCATTTCCGGTTCGATAAATATTTCGATGCACCCGGAAAAGAATTTTTCACTTACCTCGCTGCAAAAAAACATGTGGAAGACTATGAGGCCATCAGGATGTATAACGAATGGGCACTTCAACTGCGCAACAATATCGGCGCCGAGCAGCCCACCTTGCTGGAAGGCCTGGGCTCACTGAAAAGAGACGAATCTGGCGAAGTCGTTTTTGAGGCCGCCGGCAACCAGTATTTATACAGTCAGCCCGTTCCTGCCGAACGGATCGTCAGAACGAACGCTAAGCATACGATGATTGTAGGCGACAAAGAGGTAACGAATGTGGAGATGAGCGGATACCTGCAGGAAGGCTTGCGGAGAAAAAGGACAGCGTGGTGGATATATGCTCTTATCGTCGCCGCCATTGCGCTGCTGGCCATCTTCTTCCATTTTTACCGGGCAGGCAACAGTTCTCCTTTTGGCAACGGGCAAACAATTGATGCTAAATGATCATCTACCAGCGGTGTCCTGTGTGCGACTCAACGGGTATCCAGAAATTTTTAACGGCAACCGATCATACGGTTTCGAAGGAGCCGTTCGAGATCTGGCAGTGCGCGCACTGCTCGCTTCGTTTCACGCAAAATATTCCGGAACAGCACGACATCGGCAGGTATTATCAATCGGACGAGTACATCTCACATACCGAAACGAATAAAGGAATCATCAACCGCCTTTACCTGTGGGTGAGGCAGCTTACACTTCGGTCGAAGCAAAAGTTTATCGAAGAAAAAGCCGGTATGAAAAAAGGAAGGCTGCTCGACGTAGGCGCAGGAACGGGCGCATTCGTTCATCACATGCAAAAAGCGGGTTGGCAGGTGACAGGCCTCGAACCCGATGCCACGGCCATCGGCCGTGCGCAATCACAATATGGCTTGAACCTGCGGCCCGTTGATTCGCTCTTCGCTCTGCCCGCAGCATCGTTCGATGTCATCACCATGTGGCATGTGCTCGAACACATTCATGATTTGCATGGCTACATCGAACAATTAAAAAAATTGCTGAAGCCTTCCGGCAAGCTGTTTATCGCCGTGCCGAACTACACGAGCCGCGACGCCGGGCAATACCGTGCATACTGGGCAGCGTACGATGTGCCGCGACACCTCTATCATTTTTCGCCTGCGGCAATGCAGGCATTGATGAACAGGCACCATCTGAAAATTGACGGTCTGCAGCCCATGTGGTTCGACAGCTTTTATGTAAGTATGCTCAGTGAAAAATACAAAACGGGCACCGCGGGTTTAATAAAGGGATTTTTCAGCGGACTGCGCTCGAATGTCCGGGCGCTCTCAAACAGACGCAAGGCGAGCTCGATAATATATGTTATTTCTTCCGGACCCCTGCCCGAAGAAATACCCGCAAAATAATATGTGTAAATTGGCTTATTAATATTCGCACTACATGAAAAAAAGCTTCATCTGTTCAATTGTATTGTTACTGTCGGTAACAGTATTTTCACAGCAAGGATCGTCTGTCGCCATCATCCCGCAGCCTGCGTCTGTTCAGGCCGGAGAGGGCAGCTTCACGCTCAGTGCCGGTACTGCCATTGCCGCTACGGGAGAGGGCGCCGGTAAGATTGCCGCTTATCTTTCAAAAAAAATAGCGGTACCCACAGGATTTAACCTGAAAGTGGGACCATCAGTGCAATCGTCGAATGGGACCATTCAATTACAGCTTGTTGACCGGCCGGGTAATAAGGAAGGATACGCGCTGAAGGTGACGCCGCAATCGGTCGTCATCACCGCCGATTCTGCTGCCGGCCTGTTTTACGGCGTGCAAACGCTGTTGCAATTGCTGCCGAAAGAAATTGAAAGCAGCGAGCGGGTAACAAATGTTGCATGGACCATCCCTGCCGTGACTATCGCCGATGAACCGCGTTTTGGCTGGCGCGGCCTGATGCTCGACGTGGCCAGGCATTTCTTCACCAGGCAGCAGGTAGAAGATTTTATTGACGACATGGTGAAGTTCAAATACAACGTTCTGCATTTGCATCTCACCGACGACCAGGGCTGGCGCATACAGATCGAATCATTACCGAAGCTTACCGAAGTGGGCGCCTGGCGTCCCGAAAGAAAAGGGAGGTGGGGAAACACACCGAAGCCCGACCCGAAAGAACCAAAAGATTACGGAGGCTTCTACACACACGACGATATTCGCGAGCTGGTGAAATATGCCGCAGACAGGTTCGTGACCATCATACCCGAAATAGATGTACCCGGCCACAGCCTTGCCGCAGTGGCTTCTTATCCCGACCTCTCGTGTACCGACGGCAATTATTATGTGAGTGTGGGCGACAAGATCATGAACTGGCACTCCAGGGGATTCACGGCACTAATAGACAACACCCTGTGTCCTGCGAACGAAAAAGTGTACGCCTTTCTCGATAAGGTATTTACAGAGTTGGCGGAACTATTTCCGAGCGAGTACATCCACATGGGTGGCGACGAATGTGCAAAGGATTTTTGGGTAAAGAACCCGGCCATACTTGCGTTGATGAAGAAAGAAGGCCTGAAGAATATGCACGAGGTGCAAAGCTACTTTGTAAAGCGCGTGGAAAAGATCATTGCCTCAAAAGGGAAAAAACTGATTGGGTGGGATGAAATACTGGAAGGCGGATTACCTGCCGATGCCACGGTGATGAGCTGGCGTGGGATAAAGGGAGGCATACAGGCGGCAAAGATGGGCCATAAAGTGGTGATGAGCCCCAGCACTTATGCTTACGTGGATCTGTACCAGGGCGATCCCATCAGCGAACCGCCCACCTATGGAATGGTGCGGCTGCGCGATTCTTATAAATTCAATCCCGTGCCGGAAGGCGTAGACGGCAAGCTCATCCTTGGCGGACAGGCAAACCTCTGGACAGAGCAAATACAGAACACAAGGCACATGCAATACATGCTGTGGCCGCGAGCGCTTGCTGTTGCGGAAAGTGTGTGGACGCCGGAAGGAAAAAAGAATTGGGACGATTTCATCAGGCGCGTTGAAAAAACATTTCCGCGCATGGATGAGGCGGGCATGAAATATTCCAGAAGCATGTATGACCCGCTGTTCAGGGCGGCGTGGTCGGGCGGGCAGATAAAGTTGACCTTCAGCACCGACCTCGATGATCTCGACATCCATTATTCCTACGATGGCTCGAACCCGGATGATCATTACCCAAAATATACTGCACCGTTGATCGTTCCCAAGGATGCAAGGATGGTGAAGGTGATCACTTACCGCAACGGTGAAAGAGCAGGCAAGCAGATCGACATGCCGGTAACTGAATTGGAAAAGCGCGCAGGAAAAAAATAAAGCCGCGATATTATTCACCGCAACCGAACCGTTATGCGCAAAAGCGCTGGCATATTGCTGTACAGACGCCGCAACAATCAATATGAATTGTTTCTGGTTCACCCGGGCGGGCCGTTCTGGAAGAATAAAGACATGGGCGCATGGTCGATCCCGAAAGGAGAATTTGAAGAAGGTGAGGAGCCTTTAAAAGCTGCGCAACGTGAGTTTGAAGAAGAAACCGGACAGCGCGTGGATGGAGAATTCATAGAGCTGCGTCCATCGAAACAGAAATCCGGAAAGATGATCTATTGCTGGGCGCTCGAAGCCGATCTGGACGAATCGGCGATTGTATCGAATACATTTCCGCTGGAGTGGCCGCCGAAATCAAAAAAGTTTATTGACGTTCCCGAAGTGGACAGGGCCGGGTGGTTCGGCTTTGAAGAAGCAAAGCTGAAAATAATTCCCGGGCAGGTGGGGATGGTGGAGGAGTTGGAGGGGAGGATCGGGAGACGTGAGACGTGAGGTCCTCCCCCGGTCCCTCCTTCGTCGGGACCACCCCCTCCAGAGGGGGATAGTTAGGCCCCGCTGGCGGGCAGTCTCGCAAAGCCGCGATGAAGTTCGCAAAGCTATCCCCCGCCGTGCGCGAAGCGCAACTGTATCCCCCGCTGGCGGGGGTGGCGCGAAGCGCCGGGGGTGGACCCGCAATGGCCTCTTTTTTGTTGCACCTCTTTGTTTCTAACCTGAAAAAATCTTGTTTATGGCAACAAATCAATTATCAGGAAAGAGGGTAGCCATCATTACCGAAAACGGCTTCGAAGAAGTGGAACTTACCAGCCCAAAAAAAGCACTGGAAGAAGCCGGCGCAAAAGTGGACATCATCTCTCCCCAAAAAAATAAGGTCAAAGCCTGGAACCACGACCACTGGTCAATAGAACTGCCGGTCGATAAAAACATAAGTGAAGCCAACCCCGACGATTACGATGCACTCGTTGTACCCGGCGGCGTTTTGAACCCCGATCAGATGAGGATAAACAGCGACTGTGTAGAATTCGCTCAACACTTCCTCGACGCCGCTAAGCCGGTAGCCGCAATCTGTCACGGTCCGCAATTGCTGATCGAAACAGGCAAGCTGCAGGGCAGGAAAATGACGTCATATCCTTCGGTCAAAACCGATCTTACCAACGCCGGCGTGGACTGGGTGGATCAGGAAGTTGTGGTTGACAACGGACTTGTTACGAGCCGCAGCCCGAAAGATCTGCCCGCATTCAATAAAAAAATGCTGGAAGAAATTGGCGAAGGCGTGCATGCATAAAAACACACATAAAAAAATGTTCGGGGTAAGCTTCCTTACCCCGAACACCTAAGAAAACAACTGATACGGAACACTCTTCATTAATTTCCAGATCCCTTAACCCTGCTTTGCTCTTCGTTCCTCCGTTCTCTTCTTTGCGGAGCATCTCCCTTCATCGGCTTTCCAAAACGGTAAGTAAAAGAAATGTTCGCCATCCTGGAATCCCATCTTGAGCGGAAAGTTGCCTGCGTTGACTTGAAATTGATATCTCCTTTTACCGGTTGCGTGTATAAAATATCGCGGATGGCAAGTTTTATGGTGCCCTTCGATTTCAACACCTTCTTTCCAATACCTGCCGTCAGCGCACCCATTGGATAGGTGATGATCTGTCCCTCGATGCCTTTTGTGCGCATCCATCCGCTGACCTCCGCGCTCCATCCTTTATTGAAATTAAACTGGTTGTTCATATTCATCACTAAATTGCCCGCCTCCACTTCAAACAGCTCACCTTCCAACTGTCCGTTCAGCTTGTTGTAATTGTAGTTGGCATAGAGGCTCGTGTTCAGCCATTTTGCCACAGGTATCTGAGCGCTCATGGATATGCCTGCATTGATGCGTTTGCCGATATTGCCAGATGTTACCACTGTGGCATATTCTCCTTCCTGGTCGAACAGTTCAGAGAACATGTTCTTTGTTTCACTGTAGTTGATGGTGGTAGTCAGGAATCCTTTAAAGGTGTGCGTGATTTCAAGGTTGTTTGAGTATTGCGGTTTCAGGTACGGGTTGCCGCGTCCGTAAGTGTATTTGTCGATGAAGAACTGGAAGGGATTAAGGTCCTGGTATCTCGGCCTGTCGATGCGCCTGCCCAATGAGATGCCCAACTGGTTGTTTGAGTCGAGTTTGTAGCTCGCATATATTGTTGGGAACAAGCCGTTATAAGATCTGCGGAACGATGAATCCGGGCGCGTTGGATTGCCATGCTGCAACCCTGAATAATTTGTGTTTTCAAAGCGCAGGCCGGTTTGCAGTTCAAATCGTTTCCATTTTTTGTTCAGATTAATGTAAGCAGCGTTGATATTTTCTTTGTACCTGAAGAAATTTGTTTTGTTATAATCAGGCTGAGGCTGGTTGCTGATCACGTTGTAATATTTCGCTTTGCTGTCGGTGATCACGTAACCCGACTTCCATCCTGCTTCCATTTTCAGATCGTTTTTCATGGGCCGGGTATAATCCAGCTTGGCCGTGTAAATATTGATCTGCATGGGAAGGTCGCCAATCAATTCATCATCAAATTGCTTTACCATCTCCGGATCGAAAGAGGTGTTGGTAAATTGCTGGTTGTTGGAAACATCGTAAGCGATCACGTCAATGTCGGCAGTTAATTCTTTCCCTGTTGAATCATAGGCATGACGCATGTTCAGATTAATGGCGCCGTTTTTCCAAAGTTCCTCTATTGCCGAACGCGATTCCACGATAGAGTCCACGCGGCTGTCCGGATTTTTCAGAAAACTTTTGTTGTAGCTGTTGTTATTGGAAGGGTTATAAAATCCGCTGGCTACGATGCCGAGAGTCGTCTTTTTACTGAGGTAATAATCCATTCCTATTTTCAGGTTATGATTGTCGGAATGTCTTGTTGAGTTCATCACCTGTTCAAAGATTGCGCGCGGCACGTCGGCATCATTCTTAAATAAGCGGTAGATGCTCAATTCCTGGAAGTTGTTCCACCGGCCATAGCTGTAATTGCCAAAAAGATTGAATTTATTATTACGGTAATTGAGTGAAATGCTTTCATTGGTTTTGAAGTACACTCCCTGGTTGATACCGGCGGTGACGCTTCCGTTGAAGCCCTTCATTTTACTCTTCTTTGTTTTGATATTGATCACGCCCGAGTTGCCGGCAGCGTCATATTTGGCGGGAGGGTTCGTCATGATCTCGATTTGTTCGATCTGTGATGATTCCATGCCTTTTAAATAGCTGGCCAGGTCCTGACCGGAAAGGTAAGTGGGCCTTCCATCTATCATGATCATTACGCCCTGCTTGCCTTTGAGGCTGATGTTGCCGTCCTTATCGACCAGTACGCCGGGCGATTTTTCGAGCACATCCATGGCAGTGGTCCCTGCATTGGAAATGGCTGCATCTACATTAATAACGATTTTGTCGATTTTTTGTTCCACAAATTTTTTTCTTGCTATTACCTTCACCTCTTTAAGTTCCTGTGACTGAAAGGGAAGTATCGTGTCTTTTGCAGTTGTGTCGGTAACCTGTGCCTGCTGGCTGAATGCAGAAGTGAACATGCCCGCCGCCAATATAAACAGGATGGAAATTTTTCTCATGATTGTCGCTTGAACTGGTGCTTTAGCTGATGTGACGAGGTCCTATGAAAAAAGGTTACAGTATGTTTGCGGTATTCAATAAAAAAAAATTATATGGTAAAATGGGGTATTCTCGGTGCGGGTAAAATAGCAAGGAAATTTGCATCCGACCTGGCGTTGGTGGAAGGGGCCGCGCTGGCAGCCGTGGGCAGCCGCAACCGCGAAAAGGCTGAATCGTTCGCAAGAGATTTCAGGATTCCGCATGTTCATGCCAGTTATGAGGAGCTTGTGGCGAGTGCAGATGTGGATGTAATCTATGTGGCCACACCGCACAGCCATCATTTCGAGCATACGCGCCTGTGCCTTGAAAACGGCAAAGCGGTATTGTGCGAGAAAGCATTTGCCGTCAACTCCGAACAGGCGAAAGAAATGATCAGGCTGGCCAGCGAGAAAAAATTATTCCTGATGGAGGCGCTCTGGACGAAATTCCTCCCTCATTACAGGAGGCTGAAGCAGTTGCTCGACGACGACGTTGTGGGTGGGGTGGAGTCGGTCTTGATCAATTTCGGCTTCCGGGCCGAACACCCGGTGCCGCAGCGTTTATTCGATCCTGCGCTGGCAGGAGGCACCATGCTCGACATAGGAATTTACAATGTGTTTATGGCGATGAGCGTGCTGGGAAAACCAGACCATATTGATGCTTTCATGTCGCCCGCAGCCACCGGCATCGACGCACAGTGCGCCGTGCTGTTCCGATATAACAACGGCGCAATGGCGCAGTTGTTTTCAAGTTTCACCACACACCTGCCCACCGAAGCAGAAATTAGCGGACCGAACGGCCGCATCAGGCTCACCCATCGTTTTTACGCACCCGAAAGCACCATTGAATTTTACCCGGGGAGGCCCGACACCGTTCAAAACATCGTTTTTGAAAATGAGAATACCGGCTTCGGCTACCAGCACGAAGCGCGCCACGTGGTGGAGTGCCTGGAAAAGGGCCTTGTCGAAAGTCCGGTGATGACGCACCAGGATACGATCGACCTCATGGAAGTGCTTGACGCCATCAGGAAGAAAGCAGGAATTCAATACACGGCCGATAAGTGGTAAAGTGATTCAACCGGCGGTAAGGAGCGTTTGGCGAAGGATGCCATTGATTTCTTTCGCCCGGCTGAGGATCATCAGGTGGCCGCCACCGCGAATGACGTGCGTGGCGCCGGCATATTTGAGAGGAAGTATCCCGTCGCGGCTGCCGTGGATGTGGATGTAACGCAGGCCAGGCGCTTCGGCGTGCCAGGTCAAAACAGCATTCATCGACCACCGGATCAATGCCGGATCCGATTGCCTGATCATTTCCCTGAGGAACTTCTTTTCTTCCTTCGTCTCATCTGTTAGAAATCTTTTGGTGAGCGCGGCCATTTTCACGATAGAAATCGGTACTATTCTATGGAGCCTCAGTTTTCCCGCGAGGCGCATGTATACCGGCAGATTTTGAGGAGACGCAGCGCTGGAGATAAGGATGGCCCTGGCCGCCGGAAACCTTTTAGCGATCTCGATGGCCAGCATGCCGCCAAACGAAAGGCCAAGTACAACGAATGGTTGCGAAGGATCCATTGTTTCAGTGAGTTTTTCGGCATATTCCTGCAGACTCTCATTTCCGCGAGGCATAACCCAGTCAAGATAATAGGGCGTGTATCCCGCCGGCAGCTCGATATTTTTAAAAACTCTTTTGTCTGCGGCAAGTCCGCTGATAAAATATACGTTCATCGGGTTTTCGAAGTTTCGTCGGCTAGCTGCCGGCTCACAAAGGTGAGCGCTGCCACGGGAGATTCAAAGAGTTTCGGTTCGCCGTCTTCGCCGGTGAGCCATTTTCCCCCGTCGTCGGTTCCGGGTTCCCGGAGAAAATAGCGGGCAGTGAAGTATTCTGTGGGGATGATGTGAGGGTTTCGCCTGTTAGCGGGTTGCTGTTGAATTTCCACCCATACGTCGCGGCCGTTTATTGATTGTTTTTCAATCATGGTTGGTATTTTACATTTCTTACATACAAAGTAAGGGCCACACCTAAGCGTTCATCATTTGTAAATTGCATGATGAACAGCCTTATAAAGGTAAAGAAGGTGGATGATGAAACGCAACTGCCGGAGGTCTTTTCGATAAGAAGGCAGGTGTTTGTGGAGGAACAGGGTGTGCCTGCCGGCCTGGAGTATTCCCGGGAAGATGAGTCACATCACTTTCTTGCCATTTGCGATAACGTTGCCTGCGGTGCGGCCAGGTGGCGCAATACTGCCGGTGGGTATAAACTGGAACGGTTTGCGGTACTTCCGCAATTCAGGAAGAGAGGAGTGGGGGCCGCACTGCTGCGCGCCGTGCTCGACGACCTGCCCGATAAAAAGCGGCTCGTGTACCTAAACGCCCAGTTACCTGCGGTGCGTTTGTATGAATCGTTTGGATTTATCTGTGTCGGAGAATTATTTGAAGAAGCAGGGATGATGCATCAGCGGATGGAGCTTTCTATTTCTTCCTAAACCTCAACGCCACCAACAACAAAGGCGCCGCGAGCAATCCCAACGCGATGGGCAAACTGGTTAGGTGCGCCGCAAATCCGATCAGTGCAGGGCCCGCAAGCTGGCCCGCATAACCCATGGTAGTTACCGCTGCAAGGGCCAGCTCGGGCGACTTGCTGTCGGCTTTACCGGCGGCGCTGAACAGCACAGGTACAATATTGGCCGCACCTATTCCGATAAGCAGGAAGCCGCCAATGGTTGTGGCCTGCCAGGGCACCGCTACCACCAGCAACAGGCCAAGCACCGTAAGGACGGCTCCATAAAAAACAATTTTTTCTGCCCCAAACCGGTGAACAAGGCCATCGCCGGTGAACCGCATGATGGCCATGGCTACGGAAAAAACAGCGTAACCGGCGCCGGCCATCGAAACACCGAAACCCCTGTTCTCCCTCAGCAGCAGCGCGCTCCAGTCGAGCAGGGCGCCTTCATATAGGAAAACGATAAAGCAAAATACGCCCAGCATGATCACCGGTCCCTTAGGCAGTCTGAACCGGAAAGCAGGAGAAGCTTCTTTTGCCGGGTGGTCGAGGAAACTTTTGAAGTGAATCAGCGCGGCAACGATAATTGCTGCAGAGATAATTGCGGCCGACACAAGCGGCGTAAGCTTCAGCATCAACAGCAATCCGAACAGCATCGATCCCGTGAGTCCTCCCACGCTGAACATCCCATGAAAAGAAGACATTGCGGGCTTCTTCATTTTCTCTTCCACCACCACGGCCTGGGCGTTCATGGATACGTCGAGGCTGCCGATGGCACCGCCGAAAACAAACAGTGCGCCGGCGAGTGCATAAGGGGAACTCATCACCGTCAACAACGGCAAAACCAACGCAACAACCAGGCTGCTGATGACAATGACGATCCTGCTGCCTGTTTTTTGAATGACGGGGCCAACAAAGGGCATCGTGAAAATGGCGCCGCCACCCATGCACAGTAAAATAATGCCCAAGCCGGCATCATTCAGCCCGGTGCGTTGCTTGGCAAGCGGCACCATCGGCGCCCACGCCGAAACGGCTATCCCACATAGTAAGAAACTGAGTAATGTTGCCCTTCTTGCGTTTTTTATCTCCCGGGTCATAGGGTCTATTCATGGCCGTTCGCTACACCATGGGCCATTTAAAAGTAGATTGAAGGTTTATCCTCTTGCCGGTCTTTCCTGATTCTCTTGTGCCCTCAATGATCTCCAGCACATGCAACGCGTGTTCCACATTGATGAGTGGTTCCGTACCGGTGGCCAGCGATGCGGAGATTACCGAGGCGCCCTGCTCCCACACGTAATCTTTAGGATCGGGAACGAAACGCTGCGGGGCCTCATGATCCTTCGTCACCATATCAACGCCATGCGGCGCCCAGTCGTAACCCACGAGCGACATGTTGCCTTCTGTGCCCCATATTACGATAGAAGGCTTTTCCTGTCCGGTTCCCTCGTGACCATACGGATCGAAGTAATTGAAACCGCATTGTACGTGCGAAATGATTCCGGCACCGTGGTCCAGGAGCAGCATGGCATTATCTTCGGCCTTTACCGGTATTTTGCCCTTGTCGTCCACCGTTCTTTCCGGCGTAACGATGCTTGTCATCGCCACCACCGATTTGGCGGGACCCAGCAATCCGGTAAGCGTGGCTATATTATACACGCCCAGGTCCGGCAGGCTTCCTCCGCCCACCTCGTAAAAGAAGGCCGACCAGGTGGGGCCGGTATGACCGTAGTGTGCATGTGCGCAGGAAACTTTTCCGAGCTTTCCTCCCTGCAACGCCTTCGACATGTAGGCAAACTGCGGGCTGTTCACCACAGCGGGCGCCCCCCATATTCTGAGGTTTTTTTGTTTGGCGAAGTCAACAAGCGCCTTTCCTTCTTTGTAAGTGTTTGCCAGCGGCTTTTCGCTCCATACGTGGTGCCCGCGTTGCAGCGCAATCTTGTTGAGGCGGCCGTGTTCCTGCATATCGGTAGTCGTTACCATGAGGTCGAACTGCGGGCCTTCCATCATCTTGTCGATATGTGGATAGCTATTGGGCACATTGAACTCCTTTGCGCGGTTCCGGGCGCGGTCGTATTTGAT
Source organism: uncultured Chitinophagaceae bacterium (assembly GCA_946885665.1). Next base: position 14,141 of record CAMPGT010000059.1, read on the forward strand.
GTCGCATACGCTCACCAGTTCAACATAAGGAGATTGGGAAAGATGGGGCAGGTACTTGCCCGAAACGCTGCCGCAACCAATAAGTGCCACTTTGATTTTTTTCTGACCTGTTGTTTTCGCCAGGCTCTCGAGATTGGCGACAAGCATGGCGGCTCCCGCCAGGGTTGTATTTTGTAAAAAAGTCCTTCTGGAAAGAGCATTCATATGCAAGCTTTTGGGTTTACGCGCTCGGTTGGTCGCCGGCTATCTGCAGCAGGGCCACCGTTATATTAACGCGTATAAGTTAAGATTTAAAACTTAATTGTCAGTAGGCAATGCGAAGGTTTCTGTATTCTACTTTCATTGGCGGGCCCGCATGTACCTGCAAGCCGATGAGGCCGTTCATTTTACGGGCCTGGGTATCGTTGTCGGTGATCTCACTCATGAGGACGCCGTTGATGTAATGACGCACGCGGTTGCCTTTTGCAACGATCCTTATTTGGTTCCATCCTCCTTTCTTAATCAAGGATTTCAATGAATCGCCATCTCCTATATGAGCCACAATGGCTGGCTTTTTTCCTTTTTCCAAAACAGCTTCTTCACCTCTTTTTGCGAGGAAGCCACGGCCCCTCTCTTCGTAGTTCTGACCCGTATAAACATTTTCACCGTCAATATCTGCCTGGTAACCTTTGAGCGCGTACGGAACACCTTCCACCATTTCACTTCTGTACTGAATGCCACTGTTACCTACGGCGGTGATCCTGAATTCTCCTCTCAGCTCAAAATCGCCGGGCTGTGCAACATCATAAATCAGGAAGGTGTTTACTTTCAAAACCTTCTCGGGAGTCGTTTCTCCAATAATCGTATTATTCTCCACCCTCCAATAAGTTTTATCTCCTTTCCATCCCTCCAATGATCTTCCATCGAACATTTGCGTGAACGATGCTTCACTGTGCTGTGCTGCAACAGGATGAGAGATAAATAATATACATGAGAGAATAGTTCCGGCAGTGAAGAATTTCATTTCAATCGTTTTAAAATACTGATGGCAAGCTAAGTAAAATACAAATGCATTTAAGTTTTTTTGTAATGTTACCGAACGATTCCAGTTCGGAGTATTTCATTAAATTAGATTTTGATTGCGATGCCAACACAATTCACATTTGAGAATTATTTTCACGAACAGGCTGCCGATAAAATTTCCAATGTTGCACAGGTTGGAGGTATTGAAACGTCGGTGATAGATAACGGCGCAGGGCGGGGTACGCGCATCGCGTGGATCAACACGGGTTCGGGGCTCAGGTATAAAGTTGTTATCGACCGTGCGATGGATATTGCCGATACTTTTTATAACAGGCACAGCATTGCCTGGCTGAGCAATAAAGGTGTATCGTCGCCGCAGCCATTTTCGGATAAAGGGGCTGACTGGCTGCGCACTTTTACCGGCGGTTTGCTTACCACTTGCGGACTTTCGCATGTAGGCGGCCCCGAAAAAGATGAGTTTGGGGAACGCGGACTGCACGGATTGATCAGTAATTCCCCAGCCGAAATCGAGTCCATCATCCAGCCCGACCCGTGGCGCAACGCGATGGAGATGAGCATCACCGGCATTATTCGTGAAACACGAATATTCGGCCCTTCGCTTCAATTGAAAAGAACGGTTTCATCCATTTTGGGAACGCCTGTTATTCGCATACACGACGAGGTTACAAATTGCGGCAACCAACCCGTTCCGCATATGTTGCTGTATCATTTCAATTTTGGATGGCCGCTGATTGATGAAGGCGCCCGACTGTTATGGACGGGCAGGATGTTTGTACGCGAGGGAAAAAATAACGCTTCTATATTTAACGAACACAATGACTATAAAATTTGCCCGCCGCCGCTGGATGAGCACCTTGGTGCCGGAGAAGCGGTTGCTTTTTTTGACCTTGACGGGAAGGACAACGGAGAGTGTGCGTGTGGCATTGAAAATAAGAAGTTGAATTTGGCGGTTAAGATGACATTCAACAAAAAACAGTTGCCGTGGTTCACTAACTGGCAGCATTGGGGCCGCAGGGAATACCTTACGGGACTGGAGCCGGGCACACATCCGCCGATCGGGCAGTCGGCAGCACGGAAAGAAAATACTTTGATCTTTCTTCAACCGGGCGAAACAAGGA
>CAMPGT010000060.1 GCA_946885665.1 uncultured Chitinophagaceae bacterium
CTTAATTTCCAGCCGAGAGAGAATGACGGAAAATAGCCCCAGCGGTTATCTTCGGTGAAGCGTGAAGAACCGTCAGCGCGGAAGCTCACCGTTGCCAGGTACCTGTCGTCGAATGAATAATTAATACGCCCGAGGTAAGACAGGATCGAATTCTCTTCCACATTACCGTTCACATTCGGGGCGGTGGTGCCGGCGTTGATCACCCAGTAGGCCGGATCGTTGCCGGGTGTTGTCGACTTTGATCCTGAAATTGTTTCAAAACGATTATTCTCGAAGGTAATACCTGCAAGCGCCGTAAGATGATGGCTGCCGAAGTCACGATTAAAGTTCAACGTGTTTTGCCAGATGGTGTTCCATGAATTGCTTGCCGAGGAACTGATCATACTTTGGTTCCTGAATTTCAAACGGCCCATATTCAACTCGCTGGGTACCGCGTTAAAAGAGGGAAGAAAAGTATTGCCTGTTGCCGAAGGCCTGTCGAAGCTGAACTGAGCGTTGTAGCTTAACCCTTTGAACAATTTCACATTCGCATAAGCGCTGCCAAAAAGGTTCAGCTTCTTTGTGTAGGCATTGTTCGACTCCAGTAAAAACAATGGGTTGTCAGTATATGCCCATTCAGTTGGAGCATATTTATTATACCGGTAGTTGGCAGCGGTTTCATCCACCCAGGGACTGTACACATAAGAGAAGGGATCGGCAGAAATGATTTGCCAGATGGGTTCGGAGAATCCATCCATATTCCGTTGCTTCGATCCTATCAGGCTCATGTTCGCGCCAAGCGTGATGCGGGATGATAACTTATATTCTGAGTTCCAGCGTGCAGTGAACCTATTATACATTGTGTTCCTGATAAATCCATTGTCTTCAAGATAGCCGAGACTCAAAATGGATTTCAGTTTATCATTTCCGCCCTGCACACTCACGTTATAATTTTGTGTAAGACCGGTGCGCGTGGTAACGTCCCACCAGTCGGTATTCACTCCCCTTTGATATAGCCTGGTGATTCCGTCAGGAAAGGCCAGGCCGTCGTTTTCATACGACTCTTTCAAAAAATTATAGAGCTGCGTATTGTCGCTCGCTTCGGGCACGAATGTGGACGACGTTCCTCCCACGTAACCATCAAAACTTACGACAGGTTCGCCGGTAATGCCTTTTTTGGTGGTGATCACGACTACGCCGTTCGAGCCGCGCGATCCGTAAATGGCGGTAGCCGATGCGTCTTTCAGCACTTCCAGTCTTTCGATGTCGTTAGGATTGATGTTATTGATGTCGCTCAGAAATTGTCCGTCCACAACATACAGCGGATCATTATTGTTGATGGTACCAAATCCCCTGATGCGGATCATGGCGCCGCTGCCCGGCTGTCCGCTCGAAGTAGCGGCATACACGCCGGCGAGCTTGCCTACTAGTGCAGTCTGCAGGTTGGTCACTGCTTCATTCTTAATGTCTTTCGCAGTAAGCGAGGCAATGGAACCCGTAAGGTCGCTTTTTCGTTGTGTGCCGTAACCCACAACAACCACTTGTTCCATTTCGCGGCTGGTGGCCAGCATGTTCACCTGGAGCACGGAGCGGTTGCCGATGTTGATCTCGTTTTCACCATAACCGATCGAACTGAATATCAACGTTGAGTTGGCCGGCGCATTGACGGTGAACTCACCATTGTCATTCGTTTGTGTAACGACATTGCTGCCTTTCACTTTAACAGATACCCCAGCCAGCGCGGTGTCGGACGACGTTACCCGGCCGGTCACGGCTTGCTGCGCAAAGAGTGGTGAGGAGAAACCAAACAGCAACAGTACAATAAACAGAAGGTTGGGCTTGTATTTTTTCGGATGGCATCCGGAAAAATGAAAAGCTTTCCATTTTGGCAAGCAATTTTTCATACAGTGTAGTTTTACGATAAAAATATTTGAAGCGTCAATCGTTTGATTAGCGCATTTTGATAAATCAATACCTTTTTTTGTTGTGGGCACGGTTAATTTGTTTTTTATCACGCATCGAGTACAATATTGCTGCAGGGAACGCAGCTACAGGGAAGGCATTTTCCAACCCCGGGCTGAGCCATTGTTTCGTGCAGGTATTTAATTTCTCCGCTGTTAAGTTTTGTAAGGCACGTTCCGCAGTCGCCGAAGAGGCATCCCGAGCTGATCTCAATGTCATGGGCCTCAGCGAATTCCAAAATAGAGCGGTAACGATCGTCCCATACGAGCTTCTTTCCAGAGCGGTTGAATTCGATAGTTATTCCGGATGTTTCATTTTCCCCCTCCGGAACGAGTGGTCCCGAAGGGACAGTGGAAGGATCTGCATCGAGATTGAAAGATTCCGTATGAATTGTATCTCTTTCCACGCCAAGCCTTTCCAACCCCTCCGTAACATACTTCATCATTCCAGCCGGTCCGCACACATAATACTGCGCATGCAATGCCGGCAACAATTCAACTATCTTCTCCACACTGATAAACCCCTCATAATCGAAATGGCGCCCCTGCTCATCATCATCCTTAACGCGGTTATAAAAAATGTAAATGCAAGACCCTCGATGAACATCCTTAATGGCTTGCAACTCGTCAAAAAAACTATGCTCCTCTCTTTCATTAACACCATAAAACAAATACGCCTCGCGGTTCTTATTCTCCTCAGCCACGGATTTCAGCATACACAACAAAGGCGTGATGCCAATGCCGCCGGCAATCAGCACAAGCGGTGCATTTTCTCCGGGTGAAATACAAAATTCACCCGAAGGGCCCTTAGCCTCCAGCACATCACCTTCTTTCACTACATCGAACATATACCCCGAGCACAGCCCGTTTTTCTCCACTCCGTTAGTGTTCACACACTCCTTCTTCACAGATACACGATAATATTTATCATTAAACGTGTCCGAAAAACTGTAATACCTGAACACCGGAATATCAATGCCGGGTATGTGCAATCTGAACAACAAATGCTGCCCGGGCTTGAATTTCTTCAGCTCCTGTCCATCTGCCGGTGCCAGGTAAAGGGAAATAACGTTCCTGCTCTCGGGTAATTTCTTAATTACCTCGAAGCGTTCATACAATGCCATAACTATCAAATCTTAATCTGCTGCAACCGTTTTTCTGTCGGGTCGTGTGTCGCGGTAACTTACGTCGTACGCGAGTACTTCGGGATCGGGTTCGATACCCCAATGGTCGCATGCTTTTTTATAAACTTCCGGCCACCAGTTGGCGTGCTCTGTCAGTCCTTCCTCCTGGAATTTATCATAAGAATCCTGCAATGCCCTGCTCCATGCTTTGTTCCCGTACTCCATCGTTTCCTGCTGTCCGCCGAGCTCGGGAACGATCCAATCCCTGCCTATCTTTGCATGCAGCACTTCATCCGCCCAATCGAAATCCTGAATCAATTCCGTGAGCCTGTTGGCAGTTGCGACGGCTACATCCCATTCATACTGCTTGCCCGTTTTCGCCGGCATTAATCCCTGTTCAATGAAATAAAGAATGCAATGGCGCTCTTTTCTCGTCATCCTGGTATTCAGTAAAAACGACCAGGTGAGGTTAAACGGAATGGTTTTCCAGTCAATATCAAGCGACGTAAATCCTACCTCGCCCATCATCGCATGGCGTGCCTCGTCCCATATCTGCCTGATCATGTCTTTATAATATCCCCAGGGTTTATCTTTCATGTCGTACACAATGCTCGACATCACCTCGGGTACGTCTATTTCCCTCATGCGCTTAAAATATAGCATGAGCGTTTTCGGTAGTGGCTTAAATCTTTCATCCAATAAAAAAGTTTCTGCGTTCACGCGCATGTTAAACACATCTTTAAACCGTTCGTCGCGCTTCGGCGCATAGTCGTACTCAAAAGGCTGCAGTGAAAACATTCTCCTGGGCGTCGTGCCAACAGGTTCTTTTGTTCCATCAAGATCTCCCATCGCATCCAGGCAATTCTGCAGCAACTGCTGCCATTCTTTTAATTGCTCTTTGTGCGGCTCATCCACCAATACCTCGACAGCCTTGCTGCCGTACTCTTCTATCTCCTTCATCTCCATAAGCGCCATCCTGCATACACGGAATGTTGGATGATCGAAAAGCTTATTGCTCTCGGCGATATGTTTTTCAAGGCCACGGACCAACGCCGGGATTACCGTACCATACATCCCTAACACGAGACTCTCCGTGGTGGGCGCATTCTGCACTTCGTCCAGCAAGGTATCGAGCGCGTCATGTGGCGCCTTATCCATGCCATAAGGCGGCTGGCGCATTTCACGCACCCTTGCAAAAAAAGCTTCAGTGTGTTCAGCCATGTAATGTGCATGCAACGAAAAAGCCATTTTCAATTCATAAACAGGCATTGCGTTGATGCGGCTGGTAAAGATCAAACTCATCCTCTTCGCTGTCCAGTGATAGCGCTTCAACCGCGTTACACATTCGGCCACCGTTAAACCCTTACTGATCGCGTCCTTCATCGAGTGCAATCCTACCAGTTCCGGCAAACCTTTGTAACCAGAATAATTTTCTGCAAGCATAAAAACAAATTTTCTTTAATGATCGGATTATAAACTACCGAAGAATTTTAGTGAGGCGCGCACATGTTCTATCCAGTACGGCCATTCATGTACACCGTCAAATTCTTCATATATGTGTTGAATATTCTCGTTCTCCAGTTGTTGATGCAACAACCTGTTCTGTTCTATGAGCAGATCGTCTTTGCCACAATCGAAACGCAGCCGAGGCAAGTACGAAATATTTTTCTTTATGGTTTCAAAAACATCTTCTTCTGTTTTATCAGCCTGCGCATAATTTGCAAGATCCTCCTCAGCAAACAACTTCATTTGCTCCAGGTTGGTTATCGACGAATGTGCAGAGATGCCGGCAAAGCGATTACCGTATTTCGCACCGAGCTTCATCGCTCCAAAACCGCCCATCGACAATCCACCAATAAATTGCCTGCTGTTTTCGCCGGCTCCTGTTATCGTTTCTTTCAACACGGCAACAACATCCTCAACGATCCATTTTTCATAATCGGCACCGCCATGAGGCACATAACCGGAACCATCGCCCCATAGTCCGTCGGAAGGCATCGCAATGATCATCGGCGGAATTTCTTCGTTGCTGATCATTTCCATTGCGGTTAGGTGAACCCGGCCGCTGAGTGCCCAGCTCCAGGCGCTTCCGTACACGCCGTGCAGCAATATCGCGATGGGCAGCGATTGACCGGCAGTTACTCCGGGTGGTACAAACACGCAAATGTCGCCACGCCTGCCAAGCTGTTTCGATTTCACCGTAATGAACCGGAGGTTAGCCGATTCAAATTCGGGAGTGGATATTTCTACGGTTCTAAAATTCGACATGTTTGCTGTTCTGCTTTAATCAAATACGATTACTCCTTTTGCATTCCTGCCTTTCAACATGTCGTCAAAGGCCTTGTCCAACTGATCAATATTATATTGCCTGGTAATCATTTCTTCCAGCAACAGTTTCCCTCCGTCGTACAGGTCTATAATTTTCGGAAAATCTATTTGCGGCCTGCATTTTCCATAGAGCGGATTGATGTAGGTTTTATCCCATTCAAAAAGGTTCATGTCGATGGTAATTTCCTGCTCGATGCCGCTTACCTGCACTGCGGTGCCGCCGTTTCTTACCATCGCCAGCGGAGCTGCGCCCAATTCAGGGATGGCAGTACATTCAAACGAATAATCTGCGCCTCTTCCTCCGGTCAGTTGTTTCACCTCCAACGCAGCGCTCGTCAATCCTTTATCATTTTTATTTGCAGTGATCGTGTGCGTGGCGCCAAATTCTTTTGCCATATCGAGGCGCTGCGTGTTTATGTCCACCGCAATTATTCTGGCCGCCCCGGAAATTTTCGCTCCCTGTATAACGTTCAATCCAACGCCGCCCGTTCCCAACACTACTACAGAAGATCCTGCTTTCACCTTCGCCGCATTGACCACCGAACCGTAACCAGTCATCACTCCGCAACCAATAATGCTTGCCGCAGGGAATGACATCTTCGCAGAATGATTTTTCACCACCGCAGAAGATTTCACCAATGCATACTCAGCGATAGTTCCCAGGTTGAAAGAACGTTCGATGGGCCGGCCATTCCATTTTGTACCCTCAAGATGCGCATGACCCGGAGAATATCCGTTCGCGCCTGCCACAACCGGCGACTGGTTTTCGCAGATATTCTGGTTCCCTTCAAGGCACTGGAAACAATAACCGCAAGGCGTCGCCCAATTCAATATTACCCGGTCGCCTACCTCAATGCCGCTAACATCGGCCCCTTTCTTCGTCACAATCCCGGCGCCTTCATGGCCGATCACCAATGGCTTTCCCCATTTCAGCGAGTCGTGATCGGTGTGGCAAAGCCCCGCCGCTTTAATCTTCACCAAAACTTCATCAGCAGCCGGTTCGCCAAGTTCGACGCGGTCTATCAAAAAATTTCCTTTGCCATCAGCTATTGCTGCTTTACATGTGACAGGCATTCGCGATTAAATTGACGGTTCAAATTTCATTATTCCACACCTTCCATTCTTACCCCATATTGATAATTGACTACCCTATTTTGTTTGATCAGGGAATGGGAGTGCCCGCCACAGGCACTTCTTCGAGTGCAAGTGGACCGTTCCCTTCCGCAGGAAATCCTTCTTTTGCCGAATTCACTTTGTAAAATTTCCAGGCAAACAGAAAAATCACTGCATAACAAATGAGGGGAAGATAATACGACGCCGCAATATCGTGGTTGGCAATAAGACCCATCAACGGCGGAAATACCGCACCGCCCACAACGCCCATCACGATGTATGATGAGGCCTGTTGCGTATGATCGCCAAGGTCCTTTAGGCCGAGGCTGAATATCGTAGGGAACATGATGCTGAGGAAAAAGTTGAGCATGATGAGCGCAATGAACGAGGGCCATCCAAGGCGTTGCGTAATAATAATACAGAGAACGGCGTTGGCGATTGCATAGATGGCCAGCAATTTATTGGGCGCAATAAAGCGCATGAGGTAAGTACTCACGAACCGGCCGATCATCAATAGAAACATGCTGAACGAAAAATAATACGCCGCTCTTTCGTCGGTAAGGCCCGGTACATTTTCAATACCGTAATTGATGAAGTAGGCCCACGTGCCGCCTTGAGCGGCCACGTTGAAAAATTGTGCGGCGATGGCCCATTTAAAATGGCGGTGCTGAAATAGTTTTTTTGGCTTTGCCCCTTCGTTTCCAACAACATGCAATTTGGGCGTTTGTGCCGCGTGCGGATCCTTCAACGCCGGCACCTTAACAAAAGAAAATACCACCGCAATGGCGGCGATAACAATGCCGATCACCAGGTACAGCGACTGAACCGAATGGAGCACATTCTCTTCATCCTGGCCCGAACGAAGCAGGAAATAACCGCCGAGTAATGGTCCCACCACTGCTCCCAATCCATTAAACGACTGCGAAAAGTTCAGGCGCTGGTCGCTGGTGCGCTGGTCGCCGAGCGCCGCAACAAAAGGATGGGCAACGGTTTCAAGACTCGCAAGTCCGCAGGCCAGAACAAACAATGCAATGGTGAAAAATGGAAAGGAAGCGGCATTAGCGGCTGGAACGAATAACATGGCTCCGGCGGCGTACAGGCTGAGACCCAGCAACACACCTTTCTTATAGCCATATTTCTTCATGAACAGGCCGGCAGGGATTCCCATCACGAAATATGCCCCGAACATCGCTGCCTGCACGAAAGACGACTGCGACTTGGAAACATGCAGCACATTCTGGAAATGGCGGTTCAGCACGTCTCCCATAGTAATGGCAACGCCCCAAAGAAGAAATAAAGTGGTTACAAATGCTAAAATGACAATAAATCGTTTTTCGGTAAATTTCGGACTGCTCACGGAGTTTGTTTTAGCTCACAAATTTATCTTGTACACATTTGAACGGAATTGCTAAAATTAGCCAAATACTACACTATTTTGTATTTTATCGCTTAAATTGCCTGAAAAGAAGGACTTTTCATGAAAGCCCAGTTTGAAGCGATTGCCCCGTTGGAGACGACTTCTTTGAACGCCTTCGTACAGGCAAAGAAGGAGTTTGACTTCCCCTTTCATTATCACCCCGAATATGAGCTCACATTCATTCTTTCGAGCAGAGGAATTCGTTATGTAGGCAACCATTTCGGCGACTTCCGAGAGAACGATTTTGTGTTTCTCGGTCCAAACCTTCCCCATTGCTGGAAAAATACAGAAAACGACACCGAAACCGCGTCCGCCATCGTAATACAATGGAACGAAAACATTTTAGGGGAAGGATGGATAGACAGCAAAGAATTCAAGGCCATAAAGAAACTGCACCAGGCGGCGCATAAGGGAATAAAGTTCAGCGAAAGCGTGGCGCTTCAAATGAAGGAAAGACTGCTGGAGTCGGTCAAACTGCCGCCTTTCAATAAGCTTATCTCCGTATTGCAGATACTCAACGACCTGGCAAATACTGATGAGTATGAGGTACTGTGCGAACAGGGATTTTCATACAACCTGAATTACGTTGATAACGACCGCATCAACACCGTGTACCAGTATCTCCGCTCGAATTACCAAAAGAAAATAACTCTCGAAGAGATCTCCTCCGAAGTGAGCATGACGCAGGAATCTTTTTCCCGGTTTTTCAGTAAGGTGATGAGGAAAACATTTTTCGCATTTGTTAACGAATACCGTGTGAACATTGCCTGCAAATTGCTTATTGAAACGGATATGAACGTCAACCAGATCGGCTATGCTGCAGGATATGAGAGCTTTCCCTTCTTTTACCGGCAGTTCAAAAAGTACAAAGCGTGCTCGCCACAGAAGTACCGTACCGAGTTCAAGAAAACCGGAGACATCTCTATTCCCTGATCATTATTAACCCGTTTTTTCAATTCATGCAGCTCTTTACGCAGTTCATACGCCGGCCAGAATACCTGGTGAAACCAACCGTTGTTTTTGTTACGGCGTTTATCTTCCTTTGCACTCATTAAACCAACACTATAACATGAAATTTTCATTATTGTTACTCGTATCGTTAATGGCCGGACAGGCAGTTTTTTCGCAGGAGACGGCGAAGGCCTACAAAGTGGTGACCATCGTTGAATCTATCGTTCCCGGCGGACTGGGAAGATCGCGTATCATTGAAAACAAATCGGAAGTGGAAATAGGGAATTTTACCACCGAAAGGTCCTCGGGTACCGATAGCAAGCAAAATAAAGTCAAAAGGAAGGACGCGAAAGTGGACAACCTCAACGAAACCAAGCTGCTGAATTTTTACAGCCTTACCGGTATCAATTTCCAGAACATTGCTTCTAACGACGCGATGATCGAGGCTAAAATGACGGAGCTGGTGGAAGATGGCTGGAAGCTTGCCTTTGTTACCAGTGGCGTGGAAAGCAATGCTGGCCACCAGGATGGAGAGGGCATATTCATCACCCGGATGATCTTTTCGAAATAATCGACTGATGGCAGCTTTGCCTTCTGATACTTAATAAAAAAGCGACCGAACGAGTTCGATCGCTTTATGCTTTTAAGGAGCGGAAACGATGCTGTAATTAGGTAGTAGCCGGAAAAATCAGTTGCCAGTTTCTGAATCGGCAACATCCAGCATTTGCTGCTGTTCGAGAATGCTGTTACGAATTTTTCGGTCCTCTAAGATCCGGACGTAGCGAAGCGCCATCTTTACATTATAATCCTCATACGACTTCTGCGCCCACTGAATGGCTTCGTCGAGGCGGCCGTTGATTTCACTGATGATCGCCATGTTGTAACATGCCCTGCCGGCAACTTTTCTTTGGGCGGCTTTCGTTTGCTGGCTCCAGATTTCCGCGGCGCCATCCCAGTTGCCTGATTCAGCTTTCCTGCGGGCAATTTTAAAATTATCGTTTCCTCTTACATAATATTCTCTCGACACCCGGATCCACACCGGGATCACGCTATAAGCATAAGCCGCGCCTGCATTGGTTCCTACACGGCGAACGGCTTCCTTACGCTCGATTAGCGCCTTTGCAGCAAGCGCTGGATTGATACCGCTGCCGCGATACACCAGGTTTTTTGAAACAGCCGATTCATCGAGTATCATCTTATTGTACGGATCATAAATTCTCCAGCCGGCTTTCACCCAGGTGTTCATCGTGGCTTCCTGATGAACGGCGGGAATACTCCCCAGCGGTGTGTTTATTTTTACCGGATGTGCGGCATACGTGATCTTCGAATCGGTATCGAATAACTCGAGCGAAAATAACACATCGGCGTTGTTAACTTTACAAATATCCTGCACGGCGTTCCAATCCAACGGTGATGGATAACCGCCCGGATTGTTGGTGCCCTTCCCATTATACTCAACCATCTTCACTTCTTCAAAACGCTTGCTGCCGTCGAGTTCGTTAATGAGCGAAATCGCGGTGGCTTCGGATCCTTCTTTATCGAGATTGGCGCCTTCCAGGCTAAATACTTTGTCAATAACATCGAGGGCCTTTGCTTTTTTGTCCGGCACGCTCCGGTTGATCACCGCTATATTTTTTATATTGGGAGAAAGGGTCACCGGTGCCGGCTCCAAAACGCTCAACGACATCCAACGCGTTGAGCTGCAAGAGGATATTCCCAGGCACAGGGCAATCAGGGGTAACAGGTTTTTCATACGAAGGGATTGTGTACACCTGAAAACGTTTATTTTACATATATATTATTACCTATTAAAACATAAAGCATGGAATTCAGAAGACTTGGAGACAGTTCAGTAAAAGCATCGGCCATCACCTTCGGAGCATGGGCCATCGGCGGATGGATGTGGGGAGGAGCAGAAAGAAAAGATGCGCTCGAAGCGATCAGGGCATCAATAAATGAAGGTGTTACATCCATAGATACCGCGCCCGTTTACGGACAGGGCCTCAGCGAAGAGATTGTAGGAGAAGCAATAAGCGGCATTCCGCGCGACAAACTGCAGATCCTGACAAAATTTGGGATGCGATGGGACATTAAGAAAGGCGATCACTCAATGGACAGTTTCGACAATGCCAACAATCCTATTTCCATTTACCGGTACGCGGGCCGCGAAAGCGTACTTAAAGAATGTGAAGACAGCCTGCGCCGCCTGAAAACCGATTATATAGACTTGTACCAAATACACTGGCCCGACACTACCACGCCTATCGATGAAACCATGGAAGCGGTTTCACTACTGCTGAAGCAGGGCAAGATACGCGCGGCAGGCGTTTCCAATTATAACGTGCAGCAGATGGAAGCAGCAGAAAAGGTGGTACCGCTTGCTTCCAACCAGGTTCCTTACAGCATGGTGGAAAGAACCATTGAAGCACACGTAGTTCCCCATGCTATTGAAAACAATATTTCCATCATTGCTTACAGTCCGTTGCAACGTGGGCTACTAACAGGCAAGATCAAGCCTGGACATCAATTTGCAGCGGGCGATCACCGTCCCGGAACAAAATTTTACAAAGAAGAAAACATAAAAAAGGTCAATCAATTTCTTGAACAGATTAAGCCCATAGCTGAAGGAAAAAACGCCAGCCTGTCGCAATTGGTGTTACGCTGGACGATCGAGCAGCCCGGAATCACCATCGCACTCGCCGGCGCACGAAACGCCGAGCAGGCTGTTCAGAACGCCAGGGCAATCAATGTTAAATTATCGGCAGAAGAAATGGAGACCATCAATGAATTGCTTTCCCGGACGGAGCTGGTGGGATAAGATTCATACTGAGATCCGGTTTCCGTTCAACATGATTGCGCTGTGGTTTTCCTGTGGATTTTGCTTTTTTTCTGCGACCCCACCAGATCAAAAATCCACTTAGCGGCAGCGAGGCGCAAAACAAGGAAATGAACGTTGCCAGCAGTTTTGTGGGCAATCCATAAATACTTCCCACGTGAATGGCGTAGTTGCTGTTCCGCCATTTTGCACCGAGCGTTTTTTGATCCTGCGTGTTGGTGAAGTATAGTTGACCGTTTGCAGGATGATACGTGTAGTAGTCCGATTCATCCCATCCTGATTTTCCGGACGTATATTTCAAATAGACGTTGATACCTCTCTTTCCTTTTTGTTCTTCTTTTGGAATAGAAACGCCTATGTCTTCCCAGGAGGGTTTGCGTTTCATCGCATCGGCAATTACTTTGTCGTATACGCCGGAAACCGCATCACGCGATGGTTCAGGCGCGGGTGGCCTGGCAAATACTTTGGCGGGATCGTTTCCAAGCAGGCGATATATTCCGTCGGTCCACCAGTCGAACGTCCATACGAGTCCTGTCACTGCGAATATGAGGATGAAGAAAAAGGTGTAGATGCCGCCGATGTTGTGCAGGTCATAGTTTTTTCGTTTCCATCGCGTGCTTTTCTTCCACCTGAACCATAGGCGCTGCTTAAGTGCGGCTTTATTTTTCGGCCACCATAACACGATGCCCGTTACCACCATGATAAAAATAATAATGGTGGCGCCGCCTACAATGTAATGACCCACGTCGTAGTTCAACAAGAGGCATTGATGCAACATTCGCGTGCAGAATATCCAGTCATAACGCAGATCGACCCTGCCCAGGAATTTGCCGGTGTATTGGTTAACATAAATTTTGCTGTAGTCGTCCATTCCCGATGCCCATGACCAGCCAGTGTCTTTGCTAACTTTATAATTCATGAACACATAGGCCTTTTCGGGATCCCTGTCAATATTCAATGCGGTTATCGAATGGTTGACGGAAGCCTTTTTTGCCGTTGCAGCCAGCGAATCAAAGGGCAAGACGTGAGCTTTAACCTGGGCAACGAATATCTTGTCGTGATGGTACCATTCATTCAGTTCCTTTTCCCATACGAACACTGATGCCGCAAGCAGGCTCACAAACACCACCAGCCCGGCAGCGAAGCCGAGCCAGAGGTGTATTTTTCCGAATGCTTTTTTGACGGTCATTTACAAAGTGTATGTGATGGTGGCCAGGAAATTGCGTGGGGCGCCGGGGAAGAGGCGGTTGAAATCGTAGCCGCCTATCCAATGTGTTTTGTCGAGAATATTATTAAAGTTCACCGCCAGTTGAATCTTCTCATACCGGTAGTACAGTGCTGCGTCGAGCACCGCATACGATGGGAGTTCAAGAATGTCGGAGAACGTGCGGCGTTTGGTTACAAAATTGCAACCTGCTGCAAAGCCGAGTCCTTTAAGTTTTTCGCCGGGCAGGTAATACTTTGCCCAGAGGCCGCCTTGTTGCAAGGGCGCGTTTTCTTTCAGCTTGCCTTCCAGTTCTTTGTCGGTAGTTTTCGAGATGATCGTTTTGCTGTAGGTGTAGTTGGCGCTGATGAAGAGGTTGTCGGCGAGCCGGCCGTTGATATCCACTTCTATTCCGCGTCCTCGTTCCTGGCCGCGTTGTTCCAGCAGGTCGGGGTTGGTGGTACTGTTGGCGTTCACCAATACGTTGTTTTGTTCAAGTTGGTAGAGGGCGAGGGTTGCGCTCAGCCTGCGGTTCAGAAAATCGCCCTTCGCTCCCGCTTCGTACATGCGGCTCACTAGCGGATCGAAAGGTCCGCCGGCATTGGGGTTTGTCATGGAAGCGGTGTTCTGCGGCATGAAGCCCTGCACGTAGATGCCATAGAGATTAATATTTCTCGTGAGGTTATAGACCAGCCCCAGGCGTGGTATCAGCGACTCCTGTCGAATATCTTGTTCGCCTGGTTTCTCGAAGTTGAATATGTCTGTGTAGAATTCTTTTCGAAGACCGAGCAATACAGTTAGACTGTTCCACTTTACCTGGTCCTGTATGTAAATGCCGTGCGACAGGTTTCGGGCCGGCGCCGTCGCTGTGCTGGTGGTAACGTAGTTGGACACGTTGGCGATTGAATAATCGGGATTGACGAGGTTAAAGTGGGGCACATTTGGAATGGGGTTGCCGTCGGTATCCAGCAGGTAATCATCTTTCTTATCTGCGTTATAAGTGTTGGTTACCGAGCCATTTTTCAGTTTATAGCCGCGTGCGGTTTCCTGTGACCCGCCCACGGGCACGGAGAATTGGTTGAAGTCGTAACCCAGCAGCAGTTGGTGCTCGAGGCTTCCCGTATGAAAGCGGCCGACGAAGTAAGCGGTGAGGTTGTCGTTATAATTTTTAGAGAGCCTGCGGATGGTTTGCAGGCCCATCAATGTCGGAATTTCGTTACCTGCGCCATCCACTGCATAGCTGTTGGAGCTGCGGTGTTCCATCAGGTCTTCGGTCCATAGAAATTTGAGGTACGACAGGTTGAAGGAGAGGTTGGGGTTGAATTGGTGGCTCAGTGAAATATTAGAAGAAAAGTTTTTCTCTTTTAGATAATCGTTTGCGCGACCGATGGTAAATGATATGGGTGTGGAGTTGAGCTGGGTGCCGGCCGTTGCGCCGAATATGGGTTGTCCGCGGTACAACTTACTGTTCGACTGCGCATAGACCAGGTCGAGGTTGACGCGCGTTTTGTCGTTGGGTGCGAATGATAGTGAGGGGCTGATGAGCACATCTTCGGAGCCCATGTTTGTTTTGAAGGTTTCGCTGCTTTCATACGCCGCGTTTAATCGGTAGAGGACCGTTTTTTCTTCGTTCAGCGGGCCGGTAAGATCTATCGTGCCGCGGTAGGTTTGGAAGCTGCCCGCTGTGAAGGAAAACGATTTCCTGTCTACGTCGAGCGGTTTCTTTGTTACGCGGTTGATGGTGCCACCGGGATCGGTGTTGCCGAACAGGGCAGCGGCGGGTCCTTTGATCACTTCCACCCTTTCGATATTAGCCAGCAGTGGCTGGCTCCAGAAGCCTACAACTGTTTTGAGTCCGTTAAGCAATTGCGTATTACTTCTGAAGCCGCGAAGCGTGTAATCATCGTAACCGGAGAACTGGTTCACGCCGCTCACGTTTTTGAGCACGTCGCCGGTACGGAATGCCTGCTGGTCCTGCATCAGCTCTTTGGTTACGGTGGAGATGGACTGCGGTACGTCTTTGATGTTCATTTCGATTTTTGTTGCAGAGAACGATCTGTCGCTTTTGTAGGAAGTTTCTTTGCGGCCGGTAACTTCCACTGTTTGCAGGCTTTGTGTGTTGTTGTTGAGGATGATTTCGGGGAGGACGAGGGTTTCGCCGGATTTCAGGTTTACCGGGAATTGTTTTGCTGTGGCGCCGGCCAGGGAGATGAGCAGGGTGTGTTTGCCGGGCCGAACGTTATCGATTTCAAATTTCCCTTTATCGTTTACGAGTGTGTTTTTGTTAGTTCCTTTCAGGGTTACCGTTGCATATTCGGCTGCGTTGCCGTTTGACGTGTTTACGGTGCCTTTGATGGTCGCGGGTTTTGTTTGTGTGGGTGATGAAAATGCGAGGAAGGGGATAAATAGTAACAGGATGAATATAGATTGTTTCATATACAGTCAGAATTTTCACAAAAATGACTACTGTGTGTTGCGGTGTGATACGCTATAGGGAAAAACAATTTACGCGAAAGGAAATATCGCGTGTTGTGAAATGCCTCTGACAATTTTCTGACAAACGGGTTGCAGGGTGGTGATGTGTAACTTGATGGTTTGATTTTTTGGTTTTTGACAGAGCCAGTCATTTCTTATTTCGAAACTTTGTTTCCTGATATCGTTATGTGACGAGATTTATTCGGAATATTTTCGTTGGCTATAAATTTTCCTATGTGCAAATACCAGACGCTTAGTTTTGACGACCAATATGGATATATTATTTACTGTTCGCAATGTCAGTATTTACAATTTGCTTTTGGTTGTGTGTTGATTAATTTTCAGCGAGGGGAGTTTTGTGATTTCAAGAAGCTGATTGACGAGCTTTATGAGGATTATAGCGAGATGCCTGAGTCTCCGTCGAAGGTCATCAGCATTCCGACACCTTGTGAGGGGCTTGCGTTGTTCCTATCTATTTCTGAGCTGAGGGTGCTTCACAGGATTGCCGATGAAGCGGATTCGCAGTTGAAAACGCTGGAGCTGATACATTTGTTTGCGCGTGTGGAGGGGTGAGTTACGGTAAGTGTTTTGACGAATGTATTGTATCGGATTGGATTGGATTGGGCAATTCGCCGATGCTTTCCAGTTGAGCAATTTTACGGTTCAGTGACCCGCTGTCGATGCCTGTTGAGAATTGTTGGTCATGCCGGCAAGCCGAGATCCGCTTTAACTTTGCTGACGAATTCGATGGGCACACCGACCAATTGTGCAATTTCCTCAGTGGAATGTGCCGTATGCTGTAATAACGATTTAACAAAAGCAGCGTTTCTGTCAGCCGT
>CAMPGT010000061.1 GCA_946885665.1 uncultured Chitinophagaceae bacterium
CATCATCAGGAATTTTCCGGATTGAATAATTTATGGTTTGAAAAGGTTCCTGTTGTAATTTTACCAACGAATTATTACTCCAAAAAACAAGCGTTGAAATCGAAAATATTGATAGTAGAAGATCAATTTATTGAAGCGAAGAGTCTCAATGTTATCCTCACGAACGCCGGGTATTCCACCTGTACCATTGCACGTTCAGTTACTTCCGCCTTATCAATAATTGAAAAAGAAAACCCTGACTTAGTCCTCGTTGACATTTTCCTGCAGGGAGAAGGCACTGGTATCGACCTCGGCAAGATACTGAATGAGAAAAATATCGCTTTTGTTTATTTGTCGGCCAATTCAAACAGGCAGATACTGGAAGCAGCAAAACCAACAAAGCCCTACGGTTTTATGGTTAAGCCCTTTCGCGCAAAAGATGTGCTGATTATGCTCGACGTTGCCTTGTACCTGCACAAAAACCGGCCGGTCGAAGAAATGGATCCCCCGTCATCTCAAAAATCTTCGCCGGTTGCACTTCCACCCGAGTTCGGCTATCTTATTGGCAAAAGCCGCAAATTTCTCGAAACGCTTGAAAAAGCCAAAATGGTGGGACCTACCGAAACTTCTGTGCTCATATTAGGTGAAAGTGGCACGGGAAAAGAATTGATCGCCCATACCATTCATAAACTTTCCTCGCGGAAGTACAAGCCATTCGTGGTTGTTAACTGCGGCGCAATACCCGCCAACCTGGTCGAATCAGAGCTGTTTGGCCACGAAAAAGGATCCTTCACAGGAGCAACAACGAAAAGAAAGGGAAAATTTGAACTGGCCGACGGAGGAACCATCTTCCTCGACGAAATCGGGGAGCTGCCGCTTGAACTGCAGGTAAAATTTCTGCGCGTATTACAGGAAAGAGAAATTGAACCGATCGGCGGTAAACCCACCAACATCAATGTGCGCATACTCGCCGCCACGAACAAAGACCTGGAAGAAGAAGTTGCAGCCGGACGTTTTCGCATCGACCTGTACTACCGGCTTAATGTTTTCCCGCTGATCATGCCACCTCTGCGCGAAAGAAAAGAAGACATACCGCTATTGGCAAACCATTTTTTAAAAAAATATAACTCACGGGAAAAACCGCCTCCTGCGCTATCGGCCGGCGTAATAGACATGCTTGTGCGATATAACTGGCCGGGCAATATAAGAGAGCTGGAAAACACCATACAAAGAAACATTGTACTCACAAAAAGTGACGTCATCGAATCCATTGAAATGCCAAATCCTAAAATCACGGCCATCGCCAATCAGAATGGAAACGAAAGGCACAAGACCATGAAAGAAAACGAACGCGATCACATTCTTGCCGTGCTGGAAAGCTGTAACTGGAAAATATCCGGCAAAGGTGGCGCCGCAGAAATTCTGGATATCAATGTAAACACACTTAACTCAAGGATGAAAAAGCTGGGCATCGAAAAAAGCATTATCTCCCGGAAAGAGTAGCGTAATGGCCGAGCATTCGAATGCGCTCGGCAGTCTCATCTATGATTACAAACAGCTCATTGCATTGCTACTCAAAAAACAAATGCATGCTATGGAAATCAGATCCCTCTGCGTTCCAATGCGCTTTAAGCGTTTTTGTTTACAACAGGAACTCATCTGCAAGTATGTTTGTAAGCGTGTGCGCAACTTTAGCAAATCGGCCCGGTGCAACGCGAATTTCAGGTCTCGTTTTATTATCGATTTTACTTGTTCAAAAAAATATTCCACTCTCATAACTAATTGCCTCGGCCAAAACATTTTTCAAATGTTGTAACAAGTCCGTGCTCATCCAATCGCCTTCATATTTTTCTCCGTTAATAAAGAAGGAAGGCGTTCCCTTTACCCCGCTTCTCAGTCCGCTTTCAAAATCTCTATCGACTTTCGCCATTAAATTTTTCCGTTGAACATCATCTTTGAATCGGCGGATATCCAGGTTAAGAATAGCCGCAAAATGAAAAATCGCCTCCCTGTCGAGCGGGCCCTGGTTCTCAAAAATAATATCGTGCATCTCCCAATATTTGCCCTGCAGCCCGGCAGCTTCTGCGGCAACGGCCGCAAAAAAAGCATGTGGGTGAACGCTTGACATCGGAAAATTCCGGAACACATACTTCACATCACTTCCCAATTGTCTCTGTATCACTTTTACAGTTAAATAGGCCAGTCCGCAATAAGTACATTCATAATCTCCATACTCGAGCAGTTCGAGCGATGCGGCAGGACTTCCAAAAATATGATCGTCACTGGCTATAGGGTATAATAACGGCTTCATCGTTTATTGATTTTATATTACCTGATTCATTGCATGCGTATAGAATAGCCACAGTGCGGAGCAATTTTTACTGCAGTAACCTCTATGTTGCACAACGTCACAAAAAATCGTTGCAGACGAATCCAAGCTTGTGCCAATTTTTCAGTTAACTGGTTTGTAATATTTTAGTTTCTCCCGGAAATAAAAAGTATTGGCATATCAATAAATGCCGAAAAAGGTCGTGGGTCAGTAATTCTTAAAGATTATTTTAAGTGAAAACGTTTACTGTTGTAGTTTTAGTGGTCAATAGCGTCACCCAAAAGATAAATGAAATCAGGATATTCAATACGGTACAGCGCAACTATTCGCTTACTACTGATCACTCTTTCGATCATCCTGCTACAGCCTGCAGCGGCGCAACAAACCCGATCAAGCGGGGCCAGCGCTATTATTAAACAACTCCGGTCCGGCATAACAGATACGCCGAGAGTAAAGCTGCTGCTGCAATTAAGCACGTTTTATCTTAATAAAACATTGAACCCGACCCATGACAGGGACAGCGCCCTGGTAATTGCCGGTGAAGCTTTGGACCTGGCTAAGCGGCTTAAGTTTACCAGCGGACAGGAAAACGCCATTCTCCTGAAGGGCAGGATTTATATCAAACAACAGAACATTTCCAGGGTGCGGCAGTTGCTGGAAAATGCCACTAGCGAAAATCGAATCAAACTGTTGCTCGAACTGGGAAAAAGTATGCTTCGGACCACCTATTCGCAAAAAAGTGAACCGGACAGGGCGATCATGTTTTTTCAGGAGGCAGGCAGTTTAAGCGAGAAAACAGGTAATCAAAAATTGAAAGAGGAAAGCCAGTGTTTGCTGGGAGCAGTTTATCTCCTGAAGGGCAATTGGGAGCAAGGAAAGGCTTACTTTATGCAGGTTGTTGAAGCTCGTCAACAGGCAAACGACAAAGCCGGAGAAATTAACGCGTTGCTCAGGATGGCGACTACCGTTTTTTGCGACAGTTGTGCTGAGAATATAACCGCGTTAAATCGAGCACTGGAACTTTCCCGGCAAATCGGTGATCAGTCCGTGGAGGCGCTTATTCATTTGCTGTTAGGGTATAAATATCTTAATGGCGGAAACATCGGGCAGGCCGAGGAAGAAGCGCTGGCTGCACTAAACATTCAAAAAGCCATTGGCTATCCGGCGGTCTGTAATGCCTATAAAGCGTTTGCTATCCAAAGTGTTTATTACACTCCCGATGATTTCGGATACCTGTCTAATGCCTACTACCTGCTTTCGGACCTGGGCCAGACCACAGGAGATCTGGATCAAAAGCTATTCTACATCCTGAAAGTTGTGGAGGATGTTGGCAACAGCGGCATGCGCGACGAACTCGACTATACCTATTTCCGACTTGGCAATGCTTATTGGGAGTTGGGCCAGTTTGACAAAAGTATGGGGTACCATCAGCAGTCGCTGGCGATCAGTCATCAAAAGGGTGACCTTATCCAGGTAGGCATCGCCAGAAGAATGACCGTTGCCCTCCTCAAACAGGGAAAAGCCAGAGAAGCATTGCTGCTATTAGATGACATTGTTGACAAAAAACTATTATGCACCCTTGAAGACAAAATATACATAGCCCAAAGTTTTGGCTCCTGCTATAACGCACTCAAAGAATATAAGCTGGCAGAGAAATATTACCTCGAGAGTGTCGCCTGGAGCAAGCAAACGCCTCTACAATACCAATTTATAGCCTACCAGGGCATCTGCCAATTTTACGTTGCAAATGCGCAGTACGCCGCGGCGGAGCCATACCTGGAGTTGTTACTGAAGGCTTCCCATCAGCAAATACTGCCCAACTATTTGATAGGAGTTCACTTGATGTGGTTTAAAGTGGACTCTGCCCGACAGAACTATCCGGAAGCTATCCGGCATTACCAGCAATACAAAGCACTGCAGGATTCTATTTACAACGAAACAAAAAGCAGGCAGATAGCTAAGTTGAGTATTCAATATGAAACGGATAAAAAGGAAAAAGATATTAAAATCAAAGAAAAAGACATTGCACTGCTTAAAGAACAAAACACGTCTCAGAAAAGTCAGCGTAATGCATTTATTGCAGTGACCGCGCTTCTGGCGGTAATACTCGCACTGGGTTTGAACCGGTACCGCCTGAAACAACGTGTACACCGGCAACTTCAGTCGCAGCAGCAAGCCCTGAACGTACAGCAGCAGGAAATCAAGCAAAAAAATAAACACCTGTCTGAATTGCTTACCGAAAAAGATCTTCTGCTTGTTCAAAAAGACAGCATCCTAAGAGAGAAGGATCAACTCCTCGTGGAAAAACAATGGTTGCTGAAAGAAATTCATCATCGTGTCAAGAACAACTTTCACATTGTAGCAAGCCTGCTGGAGATACAGTCGAGTTACCTGAAAAATAAAGAAGCATTGTCTGCAATAAAAGAAAGCCAGCATAGAATTCATTCAATGTCCATTATTCATCAGAAACTTTACCAATCCGAGACATTGTCTACCATACATATGCCCGAATACATTTATGAGCTGGTTGAGTACCTTCGGGAGAGCTATGCGATCAGGGAGAACATCGCGTTTTCGCTGCAGATAGAAAACATAGAACTGAACGATGCATCCGCCATTACGCTGGGACTGATCCTGAATGAAACGATCACCAATGCCATCAAGTATGCCTTCGCGAAAACAGAAGGAGGAAAAATATCCATTTCGCTTAATCACGTTTCGAGCGCTCAACTCTTGTTGAGCATTGCCGATAACGGCAGCGGACTCCCTGTCGATTTTGAATCCAGGATGGGCGCTTCCATGGGAATGGAACTGTTGCAGGGGCTCACTGATGACCTGGGAGGCACTCTCAGTATCGAAACAAACGGCGGAACGCACATAAAAGTAATTTTCGATGACAAGCAAATCACCGCTCCTGATGTTTCGTTTTCAAAATAAAATACTTAACTAATTTACATCAGCGACCTCCTTCACACGCTCATGTCATGATCTTTTTCGATAGATATTGATATATAAATAATTATCTTCTCGCGTGCAAGGCAAACATGCTGAAAATCAACTATCTAAAATAGTGGCACAGCCTATGTGCATTAAACCGGCAAACACAAACATTTACAAAATGAATAATTCAAAAACGATTATACTTATTCACGGAAACTTCGTGAACGATAACACCTGGATGGAATGGAAAGCCTACTACGAAAAAAGGGGTTACAAAGTTTATACACCTGCCAACCCGGGACACGCGGGAATACCGGCAGCGTTGAGAAATAATGTGCATCCCGATTTAATAAAAACGGGTTTTATCGACGTGGTAAATAATATTGTCAAATTAATTGACACACTTCCCGAAAAACCCCTGGTGATAGGTCACTCGATGGCTGGAATGGTGGTCTTAAAATTGATAGAATTGGACAAGGTTGCGGCAGGAGTAAGTATAGACGGCGCGCCGCCGAAAAACGTATTTCCTCCTTTCCAGACACTTAAAACGGTCTTGCCGGCGTTCGGTTTCTTTTCGCTTAAGAAATATTTTATGGGCAGCCGGAAGTGGTATAACTATTCTTTCTTCAATACCACTCCTGATGCTGAAAAAGAGAAGGCATTTGAACGGTTTGCAGTGCCCGAAAGCTATAAGGTCAGCAGGCAGCTGGTCCTGAATTCATATTCAAATATAAATTTCAGGAAGCGTCATGAACCGATTTTATTTATAGGCGGCGAGAACGATCATATATTTCCTCCCGAACTTACCAAAACAATAGCGGGAAAATACAAGGACAAAGGCAGTAAAGTTGACCTGAAAATATTTGAAGGAAAGAGTCATTTCATTTGTGGCGAACAAGGTTGGGAAAAGGTAGCAGATTTCGCTTTGAGTTGGTACGAAAATCTTGCGCCACAAACAACACCGCATCGCCAGCATGCCGGGGCCGTCGTAAATCCTGGTTGACACCAACCTGGATTGTCGCCGATTGGAGGCTGTAAATTGAAACGCTGGCCGTTAAAATAAGAACAACCGGTCCCTTTTGCTTTTCTCGCTTCCCAGCGAATTAAAATTGTACGTCGCGGTTAAAAGGACATATCGCTGAAGTATATTCACCTGCCTGTCGAGCGTATAGTTTTCCATAACGGTTCTTGTAAAATTGTTGTTTCTGTTCAGTATATCATATACGCTTAATTTCAATTGCAGTTTTTCCGATTTCATAAAAGAATAGGCGACGGCAGCATTCCACAGCATATTATCTTTAGGTAATCCCTCCGCAACCTGGCCGTTGTACCTGTAGTTAACATTCGTTTGCCATGTGAATTTAGCTGGCCAGCGAACGAAAACGTCTGCAAGAAAATTGTGGGTGACAACCTGGATATCCGAAAAATAAGAATCTGTATATGCGGTCTTCTTCAGCTGATACACATACGCCGGCCTTATTTCTACCAGGTCCGACCAATTAAAACCAAAACTAAGCCGAGGCATAAAAGTCGTGCTTCGAACGAAACTCTCATTGGAATTGACGATAATTTTGCTCTTATCAACGCTCAGGGAAGGATCCAACCTCACCGAAAATGTAAATAAATTGTTCCTTTTGAAGTCTTTGAACAAGCCGGCTCCAAAGTGATAATTTCTTGAACCATCCACATTCACGGGGATGACCGACTGAACGCCGTTCGCATCCACTACCCTGCTCATGATCACATCATCATCAATGAAATCCGTTCCGGCAAAGAAGTTCAAACTAAGGTTCGATTTCTGAAATGATTTAAAATAGTTTGCGTTAGCTGAATGCATCGTTGCGGGGTTAAGCAAAGGATTGCCGTAAACGATAAAAAACGGACTGCTGCTGTCCTGAACGGGGATCAAATAGCTCAATTCAGGCACGATAACGTTCTTCCTGTACTGCAGAAATATTCCCTTCCAATCTATCGACAACTTCGGTAGCAGGTTGAACAGTTTGAAATCAACCGGCTGCATTCCCTTCAGATAATCATTACTGATGTTCTGCCAAAGGGCGGAACCGCCGGCGGTAACGGTCAGGTCTTTGATATTGTACGACAGCGATACATCCGAACCAAACCGATGCTGCCTGCGAAGCAGATTGTTATTTTGCTCATCTATCGGCAAAGTGTATTTGCCGGTTACAAAGTTCTTGTCAAATAAAGATATATCCTGTTTTTGGCTGAGATACTCATAAAATGTATTCCATCTCAACGAAAATGTGGTTGACAACTTTTCCACCCACCCTACCCGGGTATTTATGTTCAGCACCGGAACTGCCTTTCTCCGCAATTGCTCAAAAAGAACAGTATCTTCTGCCGGGCCGGGATAACTATTCCTCGTTTCCGTGGTAATCCTGGTTAAATCGCTATTGTAGGATAGCGTTTGGCTCACGTTCAATACCCGGCCTTCCTTTGATCCTGATTTCCTCGTCAGGTTAAAGTCATGGCTATAGTGCCCCGACGATACGTCGGTTAGTACGGCTCCTGTTCCCGATGCTTTCTCTGCCAGTTTATTATTACCGACTTCTGTAATTGAAGTGAGACGCTGTTCGCTGGATAAAAAATTTCCGCCTGCCTGAAACCTTACATTGGTCAGATCGTCGGGATTTAAATTCATGCCAAAGTTAACCCGATGTGTATTTAGGTCTTTAATGCCTTTTGCATTTACCCGAGTCGTTACAACCGTATCATTGATGTATTGCTGATTGTTGGTAACGGTTTCAATTTCATTTTTGCTGTTACCATAAAAATATTGAAGATAGAAGTTGACCTTTTTTGAGGGCACATGATTTAGATTGAACCCTGCGCCCGATGAACGGGCCAGTCCTTCCTCCAACCCACCGAATGATATATCGTTTACAGAAAAACCGGTAGCGCCATTTCTTTTGGTTATGGAGAGCGAGTTTATGCCGCTCCTGCCAAATCCGCCGAGATGGTTGACATCCCGAATGGTGAAACCTGACCGGTTAATATTGTTGGTATAGCCCAATAAACTCAGCTGGAGCGTATCTCTAAAGATATTTCCTATAGCACCCACTTCGTTTCGGTCGTCGGATCCAATGCCTGCATAGACTTTACCGAAAGCTCCTTTTTTAACGCCCTTTTTTAGTTGAAGGTTGATGACTTTCCCGAGCTCACTAAGATTTCCATCCATATTTCTGTCCCTTTCCTCGCCATCATCCGCAACCTGAACTTTTTCTATGACGTTAGCCGGAAGGTTTCTCGTCGCCAGCTTCGGATCATTTCCAAAAAAACGTTTCCCATCTACCAAAATGCGGTTGACTCTTTTGCCATTTACAAAAATGCTTCCTTCTCCGTCAACCTGCACTCCAGGCAACTTGCGTAAAAGATCTTCTACTAGCGCTGTAGGAAGTGTTTTAAAAGCGGATGCATTGAATTCGATAGTGTCTTTCTTGACGATCACAGGCGGCCGTTCTGCCAGTATTAAAACTTCATCGAGCGTTTTAGACGTTGTGCTTAAATAGATTGTGTCGAGCAGTAGCGGTTGGTTGTCCTGAAGTGTAACTACTTTCCTGAGTGGATTGTATCCGGCAAATGAAATTACCACACGCAATGGCTTGTTAACCGGCAGGCCGGGAACCTTAAAAACGCCGTTTTGATCGCTCAATCGGTAAGTAATTAGTGAGGTATCCGACGGATCGAATACGGTAATTGTTGCAAGAGACAACTGATCTCTCGTCGAAGAGTCCCTGACATTTCCGTTTATCGAGCCGGTCTGACCCATACAAAAGGCAAATGAGAAGCAAAGAAGAAATACGATAACTCCGGAACGAATCATGAAAATTATGTTAGCCAGGTATAAATATAAAGTACAATCGGCCTTCCGATAGCTCGTTTTTCGCAGAATAGCCGTCTAAATGCCTAAACGTTGTAAGTCTTTTTTATAATCCTATAAAGATCGCGGTTTAGGTCGTTCGTTCGTCCGGCACGCATTAGTCGTGCTGCAATTTTCACTTTGTATCTGTATTCTCATCGCTATGATTGTAGTGCATCAACAGTTAAAATAGATGGAGAAGCAGATATTGGGTACGACGAACAGAACCTGCTTAACATCGGCTTCGTTTCCTGGATGGCAAGGGAGATGTTTTCAAAAATTAAACTATTGGATACTGCCATACATTCAAAAACCTCATCTTCAAATAAAACAATGAAATGTTTATTGTTCCTGAAAATTTGATCCATCTGCGCTCAGATGCACCCTATTGATAGCAATCAACTCTTGAATCCATTCGCTCTCTTCTGCAATGATGTTTTCACCGCAGACAAGTAAAAAAACACAGCACGAATGCCGGGGACCAACAAACGGTTCGATGTATGTTTTTTGCTTTACAAGGAAGTCTTGGGGTCCACCCCCGGCGCTTCGCGCCACCCCCGCCAGCGGGGGATACGTTCTTTGCGAACGCTTTGCGCCTCCGCCTGAAACCTTTCCGCCAGCAGGGCAACTAACTTTCCCCCTCTGGAGGGGGTGGTCCGACGAAGGAGGACCGGGGAGGACCCTCCCTGATGAAAGATAACTCTCGTTATGCTCTCGTTATGCTCTCGACCTGATCTGGTATAGTGTTTACCTATAAACTGGAACCGTTTCGTTTTAACACCAGCATACGACGCAAAGCAGGCAATAAACAGTATATAAAAAATCGCAAGCGTTCGTTTCATCGGAGTCGTTTTATGGGCGAGGCAAGCCCACAACGAAATGTAATAAATAAAAGCACACAAAAATTTTATACCGCTTTGTACTGCCTTTTTTGGTGTCGGCTTTAGGCTTTAATCTGCCAGTCGAAATGAGCTGCTGTTGAATCAGCCATTCCAACTGTCCGTTCATGCTTCGAAATTCATCGGCCGCCCACTTTTCAAGCGCCTTATAGACTTCTTCATCGATTCTGAGTACGTATGACTTTTTCTTACCCACGCGTAAAGACTCTGTTATTAGTACAAACTTCCGGCATTAACGACAGGAACCGTCGCCTTATCACCGCATAAAACCACCATGAGGTTGCTCACCATAGCGGCTTTTCTTTCTTCGTCAAGCTCCACGATCTGTTTCCGGCTCAGCATTTCGAGCGCCATCTCTACCATTCCCACAGCTCCTTCGACAATCTTCGCTCTCGCCGCAACTATTGCCGTGGCCTGCTGACGCTGCAACATCGCACCCGCAATTTCAGGAGCATAAGCCAGGTGGCTAATTCTCGCTTCTTTTATTAGAATGCCCGCCGGTGCAAGGCGCTCGGTCAATTCTTTCTCCAGCATTTCATTTACCTTATCGCCGCCGGCCCGTAATGTAAGCTCGCCGATTTCATTTCCATCTTCAAAGTTGTCATAGGCATAACTTACTGCCAAATGCCTGACGGCAGCTTCGCTCTGGATCATCACGTATTGTTCGTAATTGACCACATCGAACGACGCCTTATAGGTATCACTCACCTGCCAAACACACACCGCTGCAATCTCGATCGGATTGCCCATTTTGTCGTTCACCTTCAATTTCGGCCCGTTCAAATTCTGCGAACGAAGTGAAATATTTTGCCGTTTGTATAAGGGATTGACCCAAAGCAAACCATTCTTTTTGACACTTCCCACGTATTGTCCAAAAAACACAAGCACCCGGGAGTGATTGGGATTAACCACCATTACTCCCTTAAATACAAAAATGCCCGCGATCATCAACAGGACCGGCAGCGGTCCGAAGGGCGAAGCATCGTCAATGAGCAAAAATACTCCCACGGCTACCAGCACAAGGGCAACCAAAAGCATGAAAAAACCAGACATGGGTTGAAGCGTCTTTTCCATAACAGTTATATTAAAATGATATCATAATGATATCAAACATACATTTTTTCAAACACAACACAAAATGTTGTTTGTGCCTTCCCTGCCGAAAAAGCCAATAACAGGCTTCTAAGCCGAAGCACTGATACAAGTAAATGGTTGTGGAGAAGGGCAGTATGAAAGAATACGAGCCCTGTTTAGTGTGTGAATCGCGCCTCTTTGATTTTTCTTTCTTTTTTAAGCGTCCACTTCTTCGTGGGCAGAGGAATGTCGACACTCAACACGCATCCCTTGCCGGGCGAACTGTGAAATACAGCAGAGCCATGAAACGCACGCGCACGGTGAATGATGTTGTTCACCCCTACTCCGTCCCTTCGTTTCTCCGGGTCGAAGCCGATACCATTATCCCTGACCACCATCTTCAACCTGCTATAGCTGGTCGACACTTCGATGATGATAACATTGGCGCGCGCATGCTTGATGATGTTGTTCAACTGCTCCTGCAGAATGCGGTATGCTGTTATCCTGATATCGGGATGCATTTTTTCTTCAGTAAGCTTATCCATGGACACACAAAACCTGATATCACTCGTGGCGCCATCAATGGCGCAAACAAGGTCCTCGATGGATTTCTTCAATGAAACTTTTCCGGGAAACGGGCTCACCAACGACTTACTCAAACACCGGATCTCTTCCATCGCCGTTTGCAGGTAATTTATACTCCTTGCGACCAGGTCCTCTTTCATTTCGCCGTTTTGCTCGACAATCCTAAGGTTAAGTTTTACCACGGAGAGTAACTGGTTAACATTATCATGCAGTTCCTTGCCCAACTGGTTGCGTTCGCGCTCCTGCGCGGCCAGCGCATACCTGCTGAATTCTTCTTGCTTCCGCTGCCTTTCAGCAAGCAAAAGCTCATGCGTGCGCAGCAGCTTTTTCTGATGCCTCGAAACTACCGCAATGCCACCCACCATAATCAAAAAACACGTACCCAACAAAATATCCACGCGTATGGATCCGTCAAGAACGCCCCTATTCACGTCATCTACCCTGACGTTGATGTTTTTGTTGATGTAAACAGATGCCGATGTTATCGCCTGGTTGTAACGCTCATATGCCGGTAGCTCTGTCGTGTAATAAAGGTTGATGGCCTCATCGTTGAAACGGCTGCCGACCCGGTTCGACTTCAACATCCGCTCAGTTTCCCGCTCATATTCTTTCCTGTGCAACAGCAGTGATTGAACCAACGAATCGTGGCCGTGACCGGTCATCCATTGCAACCCTTCTCTCCAGGCATCGGTGTAGGATTTCTTCATCCGGTCTATCCGGTCGAGCTCCATGTTCACGTCCTCTGTTTCTGTATTGAAGATCATGCGGACGCTGGCTGCCTGCTGCTCTGCCACCTCCTGCCGCATATCGAGCAACGTATGTGAAATGTTGAGCGTACTCTCAATAAGGTCATTATATTTCCGGATGCCCGAACGCGAGGTCCTGATAACAAAAACTGCCGACACGGTAACTGTCACCAGCAGCAAAAAGTAAAATGCCGAGAGGGCAGTCACTTTTCTGTATATAAAGGCAGCTTTAGGGGTGAAGAAATTCTTCATAAGGTGGCAGTACATCAACCGTACCCAGTACAACACATAAAGTTTCCCCTTATTGCACGGACGGCATAAAAACTTTAATATCTAAATATTACACGTACGGCCGCCTGAACAATTTCCCCGTGAGAAAAGCACGCGACCGTATTATTCGCAAAACAACCTATATTTAGCGACCCGAAAAATTACGATGATGAAAACGTTAAAGATACTCGCAGTTGTCGTGCTCATACTCTCTTCGGTAGCAGGCACAATCAAAAAAGACGCACCCAAAAATCCTAAATACCTGTATGTTGCCACGCCCGGCATTCGCGATTACCTGGGCTATGGCGGCCACGGCATACTCGTTTTCGACATCAACAACGGACATAAGTTCGTAAAGCGGATAAAAACCAGCGGTTACCACCCCGACAAAACACCCTCAAACGTAAAAGGCATCGCCGTGTCCATCCCGTTGAACAGCATTTATGTGAGTACGCTCGAATCGCTCCAACGCATAGACCTCGCCACCGACAAGATCATATGGGAAAAATTTATTGAGGGTGGCTGCGATCGCATGTCCATCTCTCCCGATGGCAAAACGATGTACCTGCCATCGCTGGAAAAAGATATATGGAACGTGGTGGATTGTGAAACCGGCAACGTCATCAAAAAACTGGATGGCTTTAAAAGAGCGCACAATACCCTTTACGGCCCGTCTGGCAACGCCGTTTACCTGGCCGACATCGGCAACCCATGGGTGTATGTGGCCAGCACCAAAGAAAATGAGGTCACAAAAAAGGTGGGCCCCTTCTCCAACTTCGTCCGCCCATTTACCGTAAATGCAAAAGAGTCGAAAGTTTTTGCCACTGTGGATGGCCTCCTCGGCTTCGAGGTTGGCGACCTGAACACCGGCGAAAAACTCGCGCAGGTGGTGGTGGAAGGATGGGAAACAGGCCACGTACGCCGCCATGGCAACCCGAGTCACGGCATCGGGCTCACCCCCGATGAAAAAGAAATCTGGCTCTGCGACGGCCATAACATGCGCATGCATGTGTTCAGTTCCACCCCTCCCTACCAGCAGCTTACCACGATTCCCTTACAGGACATGCCGGGATGGATCACGTTCAGCCTCGACGGCAAATATGCATATCCCTCCAGCGGAGAGGTGATCGACGTAAAAACGAGGAAAGTGCTTACCGTTTTGCAGGATGAGTTTTACAACAACGTTGCCAGCGAAAAAATGGTAGAGATACATTTCGATGGCAATAAAGCAATAAAAGCCGGCGACCAGTTCGGTATCGGCAGGGCACCCGTTCATTCCGTTGCTGCCAACTAAAAGGCAGACAGTTTAAGAACCGAGTAGCGCGTTCCTTATTTGACGAGCCTGAGCTGGCCATAGTGGTAGGCCATATGGTTGGTCCTGTTGATGAGCACATTCAGCCTGTTTCTCATCGGCTCCTTTGCAAAGTCTTCTTCAGCAATATCCATGTGCCTGCTGAACCAATCGTCCACGGTCATTTCGCTGAACTTGCGCGAAAGGTTTTCATGCACGTCTTTCCAGTATTGGCGAAGTGCCGGGGCATCTGGCAAGTCAGCGGCCTCACCATCCGGCTTTATTACATACGGTTCGTAAAGTGCAGTATGCGAACGTTCACCAATCGCTAAAAGTTCAAACAACCTGTCGTGAATGGCAACCAGGTGCCCCACCAAATAGCCAATCCTATTCCTGTCTGGCGCCACTTCCGTTTCAAATTGCTCATCCGTAATGGAATCAAGAAATTTGTTCATTCGTTCGATGTAGGTATTCCATGCACTCACAGCCATCTGTACAAACAGCGCGTCCCGCTCCATAGTTGTAATATTTGGTGATAACATTCAGCGAATGTAACCACATTCAACTAAAGTTATTCGGTCCTTAACGATTTCACCGGGTTGGCAAGAGCAGCCTTAATGGATTGCCAACTGATGGTTATAAGCGCTATGAAGATGACCACCACTCCGGCCCTGACAAATATTCCCGGGCCGATTTTGATCCTGTAAGGAAAGTCGCTCAGCCACACGTTCATCGCATACCATGAAACAGGAACGGCAATGAGTATTGATAAGAAAACAAGTTTGATAAAGTCTTTCGACAGCAACGTTACGATGCCCGCCACAGACGATCCCAACACTTTCCTGATACCGATTTCTTTTGTGCGCAGCTCTGCAGAATAGGTGGCCAGGCCAAACAAACCCAGGCATGCTACAAATATGGCGAGGCCGGTGAACAACGTGAACAACTGGCCGAAATGCACGTCGGCCGTGTATTGCCGGTTAAAAGATTCGTCGAGAAAACTGTAGAGAAAGGGACGCTGCGGTGCGAGCCTGTCCCACACCGCCTTTAAATCGGCGATGGTGGCCGCCATATTGCCGGACTGGATGTGCAGGGCAAGGCGGCCATACGATCCACGATCAGCATAACGCAATGCAAGCGGTTCCACCGCCTGGCGAAGCGACCTGAAATTAAAGTTCTTCGTAACGCCAACAACAAGTCCTTCCCTCCCCCATTGCGAGAAACGTTTGCCTACAGCATCGGCCGGGTTTGAATACCCAAAAATCCGTGCAGCCGATTCATTCAGCAATAATGCATTGACAGAATCGGCGGGAAAATCCTTGGAAAAGGGCCTGCCGGCAACCATTTCAATCCCAAAGTTCTGGATGAAGTCGTCGTCTATTTCGTAAAGCAGCGGCCCATTGCCTACAAGCGGTCCCTGCGGTGATTGTATCTCTGTATAAGCATTCGGCAAAAATTCGCCGGGCACCGCCCTGGATGCTGAAACGGAAACCACTGAAGGTTGCTTTGCAAATTCTGCCTTGATCGTTTCCATTTTCCGCTGTACATCTACGTCGCTGCCAAAATCAATCACCAGCATCTGGTCCTGTGTAAACCCGAGATCATGCGAGCGAAGAAATTTCAACTGCGTATACACGATGCCGGTAGCAGCGATCAGCGCCATCGAAAGGGTGAACTGAAATACCACCAGGGCCTTCCTCACATTTACGCCTCCCGAAGTAGCGCCCATCGCGCTCTTCAGCACGGCAATGATTTTGAAACGCGAGAGGAACAAAGCCGGGTAAATGCCCGAAAGCAATCCAATCAGGAACGCAAATGCCATCACCACCAGCAACAACCCGCTGGAAAAAATCGTAGCGGACGCCAAATTCTTTCCTGACAATTCACTGATCACAGGAAGGGCCAATTGCGTTAGAACCAGAGAAAGCACAGCTGCCGACAGAGAAACCAAAACAGATTCCGACAGGAACTGACGCACCAATCCCCGTTGATGCGCACCCAGCACTTTGCGCACGCCCACTTCCCTGGCCCTTTCCATTGAACGCGCAGTGGACAGGTTCATGAAATTGATGCAGGCCAGCACCAGTATGAAAATGCCGACGAGTGAAAAAATATAAACATTTTGCAGGCTGCCCGTTGG